>CBFHNK010000117.1:0-1048 GCA_965657195.1 uncultured Schleiferiaceae bacterium | reverse complement strand
TGCAGAGGTTCAAAGCCGTTTGCCCACCCATTGTGGGGAGGACGGCATCAATTTTTTGCTCCTTGAGGATCTTTTCAAGGCTCTCGACCTCGAGTGGCAAAAGGTAAATGTGGTCGGCCACGACCTCGTCGGTCATGATGGTCGCAGGGTTCGAATTGATGAGCGAAATCTCAATCCCTTCTTCGCGCAGCGAACGCGAAGCCTGCGAACCCGAATAGTCGAATTCACAAGCTTGGCCAATGACGATGGGGCCTGATCCAATCAGGAGTACGTGCTTAATGTCGTGGTTACGTGGCATGATCTTCAGGAACTTAGTCAAATATCGGTCTCAACCTGCGGCAAACGGCTCGCGCAGGCACAAAAAAAAGGTGCTGCTTGCGCAACACCTTCAATGGGTTTGAATCCAAAAGGCATTAGCCCTTTGGGTTGCTCTCGTCAGACACCGTCAAACGCTTGCGGCCGCGTGCGCGGCGAGCTGCCAATACGCGACGGCCGTTTGCCGAAGCCATGCGCAAGCGGAACCCGTGCTTGTTCACGCGCTTGCGCTTCGAAGGTTGAAATGTGCGTTTCATCGTGTCGTGTCTTTGAACGATCCACGGGTTTGACCGTGATTCGGGCTGCAAATATAGTTCGAATTTTCAATCTGCAAGGGGTGTATCTTTGAAAATATGTCGAGCACAAAGAGAATTTGGGTGACGGGCGCCTCTGAAGGCATTGGACTGGGGCTGCTGCAGCACTACCAACGCCTTGGTTGGCAGACAGTAGGAAGCTCGCGACGCACTCACGGGCCGGCAGAAGCAGACCATTGGATTCCGGCTGACTTGAGCGATTCCGCCCAACGAACTGCGGCCGTAGAACAGCTTATCCAAGACCTGGGTTGGCCCGACCTCGTCGTACTGAACGCCGGCGTAGGCCACTGGGCGACTGCCTCCGAAACCGAGCGCAGCGATGCCGAGCGCGTGCTGGAACTCAACTACTGGGCTCCGGTAGAACTCACCCGCCTGCTCGCCGAGCGCGCAGAGGGCCGCGCACTGCATGTGGTGGTTAT
>CBFHNK010000116.1:0-1207 GCA_965657195.1 uncultured Schleiferiaceae bacterium | reverse complement strand
CCCGCAGTGGACGCCAGCTTTATTTCGCCCAGCTTCAGCCACATTTTTGCCGGAGGCTACAGCGCCGGCTACTACAGCTACAAATGGGCCGAGGTGCTCGATGCGGACGCCTACGGATTCTTTCGCGAGGCTCCGGACCAGGCCGCACCGCGCTTTCGCACTTTGCTCGAATCGGGCGGAACCGTCGACCCCATGGACCTCTACGTCGCGTTTCGCGGACGCCAACCCCAACCCGAGGCGCTGCTGCGCCGCGCCGGACTGCTCAATCCCACCGAATAATGGCCGAAATCCGCGCTAAAAAACAGCTGGGCCAGCACTTCCTGAGGGATTTGAGCGCCGCCCAGCGAACCGCAGAAGCCCTAACCCTCGCCGAGTGCAGCCAAGCCCTTGAAATTGGGCCCGGAACCGGCGTGCTGACCCAGTACCTGCTGCAGCGGCCCCTGACGCTGCACGCCGTGGAACTGGACCGCGAGAGCATTCCGGTACTGCAGAGCAAGTTTCCGCAACTCAGCGCCAGACTCTACCACGCGGACCTGCTTCGCTGGCAAGAGCCGGCCGAGCTGGCCGAGGCACCCTTCGCCCTGGTCGGGAACTTCCCCTACAACATCTCGACCCAAATCCTCTTTTGGATGCTGGACCGCCGCGAGCGCATTCCCGAAATGGTCGGAATGTTTCAGCGCGAAGTCGCCGTGCGCATCTGCAGCGGCCCCGGAAGCAAAGAATACGGAATCACCAGCGTACTGGCCCAAGCCTACTACCGATGCGACTACCTGTTTACGCTTCCCGAGGGGGCGTTTGACCCTCCTCCCAAGGTGAAGTCCGCGGTAATTCGGCTCGAGCGCTTGGCTGAGGCACCCACGGTTCCGTACCGCGACCTCGCCGTTGTCGTGAAGACGGCCTTTGGCCAGCGGCGCAAAACCCTGCGCAACGCGCTGAAAAGCCTTACCTTTAGCGCGCCAAGCGCGCTGGAATCGGTGGCCTCGCTGCGAGCAGAACAGCTCCGCGTCGACCAGTTCATCGCGCTTGCCGAAGCCCTGCGCCATGACACCCACGACGACCCACGAACTTCGCGCTGAACTGCGGCGCTTGCTCTCTGAAGGGCAAGATTCCGCCGTGGTCGACCTGCTCGAAGGCCTGCACTCGGCCGACGTGGCCGAAGTCGCGCAAGAGCTCGATATTCCCGAGGTACTGGCGATGCTGCAGCTGC
>CBFHNK010000115.1:0-1354 GCA_965657195.1 uncultured Schleiferiaceae bacterium | reverse complement strand
CCATTGGCCGGCGGCGACTTCGCGGGCGGACCAGGTCACGCGTTTGGTGAGGCCCAGCAGCAGGCCCAAGGCGTGCTCGGCTACGGCGGGGGCGTTGCCTTCGGGGGCCGAAAGGCAGGCGATTCCGCGGGCTGAGGCGGCGGCGCAGTCGATGTGCTCCATTCCGCTTCCGAATCGGGCAATCCACTTTAGTTGGGGGGCGCGGTCCAGCAGGGCGGAATCGACGGCGATGCGTCCGCGCAGTACGAGCCCGGTGGCCGTGGACAGGGGTAGGTCTGAGAGGGCGACCCCGTAGCAGCGGTCCAGCGTGTAGCCGAGCGACGCGAGGCCGTCTTCGAGAATGGGGTGAGTGGTGTCGACCAGTAGGGCCCTCATCCGAGCAACGCGTTGGCGATGGCGAAGTAAATGCTCAGCCCCAAGATGTCGTTGGTCGTCGTGATAAAGGGGCCAGTGGCCAAGGCGGGGTCGATTCCGTAGTGGTTGAGGGCCCATGGAACGGCGGTTCCGAAGAGCGAAGCAAAAATGATCACGCTGAGCAGCGAAACCCCGACGGCGACCGCAAAGAGCAGTCCGTGGCCCACGGCCCACGAGTAGGCGAGAATGGCCAGGGCACAGAGGAGTCCGTTCAAGAGGCCCACGCCCAGCTCGCGGGACAGGCGGGACCAAAGGGTTCCGGGCATGTTCGAGTTGGCGAGGCCCTGGACGACAATGGCCGAGGACTGGACGCCTACGTTGCCGCCCATGGCTCCGATCAGGGGCATGAAAAAGGCGAGTTGGGGAATGAGCGAGAGTTCGCCCTCGTTGCGGCCGACGACGGTAGAGGTTAGGATTCCGCCCACGAGGCCCACCATCAGCCAAGGCAGGCGGGCACGCGTCATTTCAAAGAGTCCGTCGCCGGCTTCGACTTCGTCAGACAGACCCGACATGAGCTGGTAGTTGCTGTCGGCCTCTTCTTGAATCACGTCCACCACGTCGTCGATGGTGATGCGGCCCAGCAGGCGCCCCATGTCGTCAACGACGGGCACCACAAAGAGGTCGTACTTCTTCATGATGCGGGCGACTTCGACCTCGTCGGTGGTCGAGGTAACTGAACGGACGCTGCGGTCGTAGACGTCGGCGATGGGGGTGCGGGCTCCGGTGGTGAGCAGTTTTTTGAGCGACAGCGATCCAAGCAGAATGTCGTTGTCGTCGACCACGTAGACGGCATGAACGACCTCGACTTCTTCGGCCTGGCGGCGCATTTCGCGTACGCAGCGGCTGACGGTCCAGTTCTCGTTGACCTGCACCATTTCGGTGGCCATAAGGGCTCCGGCGGTGCCTTCGGCGTGGGTCAGCAGGTCGGCGAGGTCCTTGG
>CBFHNK010000114.1:0-1394 GCA_965657195.1 uncultured Schleiferiaceae bacterium | reverse complement strand
CGCGGCCTCGGCTTCGGCCATCGACGTGAACTTCATCCACCGGCCCTCTACGCTGTTGGGGCCCGGCTTAGTGAGCAGTGCGTGCGGATCCGGAATCAGCGCGCCCTTCATGAGCGAAAGCACGAAGTAGTTTTTGAATCCGCCCAAAATGAGGATGTTGCGCCCCTCGTGGGTGTAGCAGGGCTGGCCCCACTTGACTTCTTCGACGAGCGGAGCCTGAAGCACCAGCGCGCGCAGAAACTGAAGTTCGGGGTTCCAGCGCGGGGCGTCTTCGATGAGGGTGTCGACTTCGGGATTCACAAGTGAAAAATACGCGCTGCAACCGAAGGTTACGCCACATTGTTAACGATAGGTAAAAACTATCGGCTAAAGGCGAAAAAAATCAAACAAAGTGCTAGGTTTGGGGTTCTGATAAGACCGTTTAACGTTACGACGAACCCTATTATGGACCATACTCAAAGCACGGGCAAGTGCCCATTCACCAGCGAGCGCACGCTCGCCGCCGCCGGAAGCGGAAAAACCAACAAAGATTGGTGGCCCAACAGCGTAAAGCTCAACATTTTGCGCCAGCACAACGAGAAGGTGAACCCAATGGGCGCCGACTTTGACTACGCCAAAGAATTCATGACCCTCGACCTCGCAGCGGTGAAAAAGGACCTCGCGGACCTGATGACCGACTCGCAGGATTGGTGGCCTGCCGACTACGGCCACTACGGTCCGTTCTTTATCCGCCTCGCATGGCACGCCGCCGGAACCTACCGCATCGCCGACGGACGCGGTGGTGCAGGCACCGGTACGCACCGCTTTGCGCCGCTCAACAGCTGGCCCGACAACGGAAACCTCGACAAGGCGCGCTTGCTCCTGTGGCCCATCAAGCAGAAGTACGGCCGCAAGCTTTCGTGGGCAGACCTGTTTGTACTTGTGGGCAATGTGGCCCTCGAAACCATGGGCTTCAAGACCTTTGGTTTTGGCGGAGGCCGTGCCGACGTGTGGCAGCCTGAAGAGGATATTTACTGGGGTTCCGAAACCGAAATGCTCGGTGACGAGCGCTACGCCGGCGACCGCGACCTTGAGAATCCGCTCGGAGCCGTTCAAATGGGTCTGATCTACGTCAACCCTGAAGGCCCCAACGGCAACCCCGATCCGCTTGCCTCGGCACGCGACGTCCGCGAAACCTTCGGGCGCATGGCTATGAACGACGAAGAGACCGTAGCCCTCGTGGCCGGCGGACACACCTTCGGAAAGATGCACGGAGCGGGCGATCCTAGCCTCGTCGGTCGCGAACCAGCCGGTGCCCCGATGGAGGAAATGAGTAAGGGCTGGAAGAACGCCCACGGCAAAGGCCACTCAGAAGACACGACGACCAGCGGCCTTGAGGGCGCCTGGACGACGAC
>CBFHNK010000113.1:0-1404 GCA_965657195.1 uncultured Schleiferiaceae bacterium | reverse complement strand
TTGGCTCGTATGGATGCGGCTTCAGAAGTAGAAGTAAGCGTACTTGACCTTCAGGGTAAGGTGCTGACGGTAGCTACGTGGAATGCTGGTGCGGAGTCACTGGGCATCGACCTGAGCAACTTCGCCAACGGCGTATACATGGTCCGCCTGACTTCAGATGAAGGCAGCCGCACGCTGCGCGTAAGCAAGAACTAAGCGATTACACGCAATGATTGAAGGCGCTCCCTAGCGGGGGCGCCTTTTTTATTTGGTCAACCAGCCCGCAAAAGTGCGGTGCAGCCGTGGCAGAACTACGGCCATGGTCGGAACCAGAATTCCGCTCAAAAGCAATGTGCGCAAGGGGAGCGGCCAGCCTTCGGTGAGCGGAAACACGACGGGAATGATCACATTAATGACCGGGTAGACGAACGCCCAGTTGAGCAGAATCATCTTCCATTTTTTAAATCCGGTTTGCATGGCCGCAAAGGTCGTTTGCCGTGTAGTTTTACACGTGTGAAACGTCACAAACATTTATTCGGAATTCTGGCCCTGGCCGCACTCGCCGCCTGCCGTCCCGAACCCCAACCCCAACCCTGGAATTCGCTGACCGACGTGGTAGACCCCGAAGACCTTTTGCTCTATGAAGTGAATCCGCGTGCCCATTCGGCAGCGGGCACAATTGCCGGCATTACCGCCGACCTTGACCGAATCAAGTCGCTGAATGTCAACACGATTTGGTTGATGCCCGTCTTCAAAATGGGGCAAGTTAAGTCGGTAGGTTCGCCCTACTGTGTGGCGGACTACCGCGCCATCGACCCCGAATTCGGAACCCTCGAAGACCTCAAAACCTTGATCGCCGAGGCCCACGAGCGCAAAATGTCCGTAATCATTGACTGGGTGGCCAACCACACCGCCTGGGACCATCCGTGGATCACGCAGCATCCCGAGTGGTACACCACCAATGCGGCGGGCACCATTGTGCATCCCCCCGGAACCAACTGGCAGGATGTCGCCGACCTGAACTTCGCCAATCCCGCGCTCCAGCTGGCGATGATTGACGAAATGAAGTACTGGGTGTTTGAGGTGGGCATTGACGGATTCCGCTTTGATGCGGCGGACTATGTTCCGTTTGCGTTTTGGAAGTCCGCAATGGACGACCTCAAGGGAATCACCGACCGCAAGCTGCTGTTTTTGACCGAAGGCGAGCGCCCCGACCACTACAATGCCGGAATGCCACTGATCTACGGCTGGAACTGGAACTACAACCTGCAGCAAGTGTTTGGAACGGCTCAGGCTCCGGTCACCAACCTTTTTACCGCGAATACGGCCGAAACCAATGCTTCGCCCGCGATTCGACTTCGCTTCGCCACGAACCACGACCAGTCGGCCTGGGGTGCAACGCCCGTCACCCTGTTTGGCGGAGTC
>CBFHNK010000112.1:0-1424 GCA_965657195.1 uncultured Schleiferiaceae bacterium | reverse complement strand
GCTGTTGGCGAATGCCGACGGAACGTGGCGGAGTGCGGATTCCGTGCGGATCGAGAGCGACCGCCCTCTGTCGACTGAGGGCCCCTCGGGGGTTCGGCGGACGTATCCGGGTGGTTTTGTGGCGCTTCCGTTGGGTCGTACAGAATTGCTGGTGGTCAATCGGGTTCCGCGCGAAGATTACGTGGCCGGAGTCATCAATGCCGAGCTCGGAAAGTACACGGGCCGCGAGCTGTGGCGGGCCCAAGCGACCGTCGCCCGCACGTGGTGGGCAGCCAACCAGCGCAAGTTTGCCGCTGAGGGCTACCAGGTGACCGACGACGTGCGGTCTCAGGTGTACTTCGGGTGGCCAAACGACAGTGCACGCCGTTTTGATTTGGTCGAGGCGGCCTACAGCACCGCAGGATTGGTGCTGCTCGAGGCCGATACGAATGCGTTTGTCGAGACTTTGTTTCACGCGAATTCAGGCGGAGAGCTGATGGCTTCGGGCTGGTACTTCAAGCAGCGTCCGCACTTGGTGTACAAGGTGGATAGTTTTAGTTTGGATTGCCCGCAGACGAAGTGGACGAAGCGGATTTCAGCAGCAGAGTGGGTGGGCTACTTCGCGCGCTACTGGGGGGCTTCGACCACGGATTCGAGTTTGCGGCATGCGGTGCTGCACATTGACCAGCCCCACCGGCGTGAGTTTTTGGAGTGGAACGGCAAAAGGTTGAGGTTCCGCACCGTACGCGAGAAGTTTGGTCTGAGGTCTTCGTGGTTTTCGACCGAGGTCGACGGAAGCGAAGTTGTGATTCACGGCCGCGGTTACGGGCACGGAATCGGGCTTTCGCAAGAGGGTGCGTGGCGCATGGGGCAGTTGGGGTACGGGTTCCGCTCGATATTGGATCACTACTACCCCGGGTCCAGGCTTTCAGAAATTTTCTAAAATCCGGTTAATTCCGGATTTTCCAGTCGTGGCAAGTGTTTGCGGCCGAACGGCGTTCGGGTATAACCGAATGCGGTTGGTTCGTGCCCAACCAAAAGTGTTCGGCTTCAACCGGATTTCAAAAAAATAGCCGGTTTTAAATGCGGGCAACGGCTGGCGGAACCACCTTGCGCCATGGCGCCGTGGTTGATGCTGGGAATGTGGTTGGGGGTGCTCGGGGTTCCGGGCGCGTGCCGCCTGCATTGGCTTTTGACTGGGCTTGCGATGGTGGTCGTTGGGGCCGCTCTCGAGGGGGTGCTGCGGCGCCGAGTCTGGGCAGTGAGGGTTTCGTGGATTCGGTGGGCTGGGCTGGCGCTGATGCTGGGGGCGGTACGGACGGTTCCTGAGATGCCGACCCTCGATGTGCCGCGTCGAACCGAGGGTTGGTTTTGGACTGAGGGGGGCGGAATTTGGCAGGATTCCTCGGGGTTGAGGCTGCGGAGTTTTGATACGCTTTCTGAGG
>CBFHNK010000111.1:0-1623 GCA_965657195.1 uncultured Schleiferiaceae bacterium | reverse complement strand
CAGATTGCCCTCAACCTCATTCTGAACTACGCCTTTTTTGCGGTGCTTCCCGCCGCGGTCGAGGGATGGCCGCAGCTTCAGGTGGGCTGGGTTCTCATCGCCAACATGGCGGCGAGTGGCCTCATGATGCTGCTCTTGGCGCCCCAGTGGCTCGAAATCCGTCCGGCTCGTTTTGACCGCAGCACGGCGCGCACCCTCTTGCTCTACGGATTCCCGCTGCTGCTCGCGGGCTTGCCGGGTGTCGCCAACGAGATGGCCGACCGCTTCTTTCTCGAGGCGCTTCTGCCCGCCGAAACGGCGATCGAGGGCGTCGGAGCCTATTCTGCCGTCTACAAGCTCAGCATCTTTTTGATCTTGTTCAACCAGGCCTTTCGCTTCGCCGCCGAGCCCTACTTCTTTAAAAACGCCCAGCGCGACCTCAGCCAGCTGGCGATGGCCACGCGGCTCTTTGCGGCCCTGCTGGCCTTGGGCGTCGTCGCGGTAATGGCGGGCTTGCCTTGGCTCAAGCACTTCATCGCTGACAAGTACTGGAACGACCTTTTGCTCTTGCCCGTGCTGCTCTTTGCCAACTACCTGCTGTCGCTGTCGACCCAGGTGTCCATGTGGTACAAACTCAGCGACCGCACGATGATGGGTCTGTGGATCACGCTGTTCGGCTTTGCGCTCACTGCTGCGGGCAACATCGCGTGGATTCCCCAGTTCGGAATCATGGGGGCCGCCTACGCCACCCTGCTCAGCTACGGGGGCATGCTGGCGCTCTCGCTGGTGTTGGGCCAAAAATTTCACCCGGTTCCGTACGACTGGGGCCGCCTGGGGCTGTACACCTTGGCTGCCTTGGTCTTGGGCGGAACCGCGTTTCACCAACCCGGCTGGCCCGCCGCCGCGTCGGTGGCGCTCATGCTGGCGGTGGTGCTCCGCAGCGAGCGCGCCCTGCTGAAGCGCCGCACCTCTTAAGCTCAAGAATATGATCCGCGTCATCAACGAATCCCCGTACCCGCTGCCTGAATACGCCACGCCCCATTCGGCAGGGCTTGACCTCAGGGCGCACCTCAATGAGTCGGTAGTGCTGCAGCCGGGCGAGCGACGCTTGGTTCCGACGGGCCTTCGCATGGCCCTGCCCGACGGGTGGGAAGCGCAGGTGCGTCCTCGGTCTGGACTGGCGCTCAAGCACGGCGTGACCGTGCTGAACAGCCCCGGAACCATCGACGCCGACTACCGCGGCCCGGTCGGGGTGATTTTGGTAAACCACGGTTCCGAAGCGTTTGAAATCACGCCTGGCGAGCGCGTCGCCCAGCTCGTTTTTGCGCGCTACGAACGCGCCGAATGGCAAATTGTGGATGAATTGGACGCCACCGAGCGCGGCGAGGGCGGATTCGGCCACAGCGGGCGCGGCTAAGTCCCTATTTTTGCGGAACCAAACCATTCCGCAACCCGAACGATGAACATCATTATTCCCATGGCAGGCCGCGGATCGCGCCTGCGTCCGCACACCCTCACGACGGCCAAGCCGCTGCTTCCTGTGGCCGGAAAGCCCATTGTGCAGCGCCTCGTCGAAGACATTTCGGGAATTGTTGGCGACGACCTTAAGCAAATTGCCTACGTCGTCGGTGAGTTTGGTGACGA
>CBFHNK010000110.1:0-1730 GCA_965657195.1 uncultured Schleiferiaceae bacterium | reverse complement strand
CCTCTTGCAGTAGCCAACGAGCTAACCTCGCCAACGAGCCAACGAGCCAACGAGCCAACCTCGCTAATGGCCCCAAACGTGCGCGCTCAAATCCAAGTTGCCGCCGCTGAGCACGATTCCGACGCGCTGGCCGGCAAACACTTCGGGGTGCTTGACCACCGCGGCGAGCGGGGGAGCGCAGTTCGTCTCTACAATGATTTTCAGACGGTCGGCGATGAGGCGCTGCGCGGTTAAAACTTCGGAATCTTCGACGGTGTGAATCGCGGCGACGGTCGACTGAATTACTGGAAAATTGATGCTGCCGAGCTCGGTGCGCATGCCGTCGCAGACGGTTTGGGGGTTGCTGTTGTGCTCGATCTGACCGGATGCGAGGCTGCGGGCGGCGTCGTCGGCTCCGCTGGGTTCGCCGGCGAACACACGCATGGAGGTTCCGTGAAGCTCGTTCCAGCGGGCAACGGCGAATCCGGTTCCGGCCAAAAGACCACCGCCGCCCACCGGAACCCCCACCCAGTCGAGCGCGATGCCCCGGGCGGAGCAGTCCTCGAGCAGCTCCCAGGCCGCTGAACCCTGGCCCAAGATGACCGGAGCCTGATTCGAAGGGTGTATTTCGACGGCACCTGTGGCCGCGACGACTTCGGCGACGGCCTCGATGCGGGCCGCCAACGTGGGGGTGCACTCGACGATGCGTCCGCCCGCGGTGCGCACAGCGTCTTTTTTAAACTGCGGCGCGTTGCTCGGCATGACGACGGTGCAGGGAATCCCGAGTGCGGCCGAAGCCCAGGCCAGTGCCTGGCCGTGGTTGCCTGAGGAATGGGTACAGACTCCGCCCGCCGGAAGCCCCTTCGCCGCCAGCTCGCGCAGGGCGTTGGTGACGCCGCGCATTTTAAAGGCTCCGGACTTTTGAAAGTTCTCGCACTTGAAGTGCAGCTCGGCTCCGCCCCACGCGTCCAAGCTGCTGGAATGAAGCACGGGCGTTCGGTGCAGCGAGGGGGCGAGTTGCGCGTAGCGCTCCGCCAGTGCCGAAGGGGTTAAAAACGGGGTAAAGTAGGGGTCAATCGGGGCCTTCATTGCGGCCAAAGTTCGGGACTTCAGCACCCTGTGCCCAAACGGACCGGGTAGAAATGAAAAACGCCGCTTTTTACAGCGACGTTTCACAACCCTTGATGAATCCGCCCCATATGAGGGAATTCTTTGCAAAGATAACAATAATTCGACTTAGTGTACAAACCACAATAAGAAAATTTTTTTCACGCCGAATCCGAGCGCAGCAGACGGCCTACCTTTAGCCCCATGTCGGGCGTAAAAAAGCTCTTTGGGGACGCGGCCTTGTACGGCTTGAGCAGCATTCTTGCGCGCTTACTCAATTTTTTGCTCACACCGCTGCTTACGGTCGCTCTGACCAAGGCAGAATACGGCGTCAATAGCCTGCTTTATGTAGCGGTGGCCTTCGCGATGGTCCTTTTGACGTACGGAATGGAAACCGCCTTCTTTCGCCAGAGCCAGCGCGACGGGGCAGACCCCGACCGAGTGTACTCGACGGCGATGACCATGCTGCTCGCCACCACGGGAATCTTTGTGGCGTTGCTCGCGTGGACCTACGACGGTGCAGCAGACTTCTTCAACCTCGCCGACCACCCCGAATACGTGCTTTGGACGGGGTTGATCATTGCGATGGACGTGCTCGCGGCGGTTCCGTTTGCCCGCCTTCGCGCGCAGCAGCGCGCCAAGCG
>CBFHNK010000109.1:0-1770 GCA_965657195.1 uncultured Schleiferiaceae bacterium | reverse complement strand
TGCGGGCCACACGTCGACTGAGGCAAAGGCGTCGCGCTCGAGCTGCTCAAGATCGCTTGGCGCAGTGCGTGCGTCGTGCCACGCCATGTCCAGCAGTCCGAACCCAAGCTGGCGCACGGTTGCCAAACCTTCTAAAAACGTTTGGCTTTGGGCCAGGCGCGCGACCAAGTCGGCCGGCATGGCCTCGCCGGTGGTGTAGTGGCGGGCCCACTGGGCGAGCTCGGCGGGCTCGTAGCACCAGTTTTCCATGATCTGCGACGGAAGCTCCACGAAGTCCCAGCGCACAGAGGTTCCGGTGAGGCTGGCGTACGCGCCGCGCCCCAGCATACCGTGCAGGCCGTGGCCGAATTCGTGAAACAGCGTCAGCACTTCATTGAACGTCAGCAGGGCTGGTGCGTCAGACGTCGGCTTGCTAAAGTTGCCGACAAGGCTGACCACGGGGCGCACTTCGCGTCCGCGTTCGTCGGCGTAGGCCGAGCGGTAGCTAGTCATCCAGGCTCCGGCGCGCTTGCCCTTGCGGGGGTGCCAGTCGGTCGTCAGGTGGGCGATGAACTGTCCGGCGGAATCCCATACTTCCCATGCCTTCGCGTCGGGGTGGTAGGTGGGGTTGTGCTGGGCCGGCTTCACCTCAAGCCCGTACAGCCGGCGAGCCACGTCAAAGGCCCAGGCCTCGACCTTGGGCAGCGCGAAGTAGGGTTTGGTTACCGCGTCGTCAAAGTCAAGCTTGGCCAGTTTGTAGCGTTCGGTGGTGAAGGCGACGTCCCAGCGCTGCAGGTCGTTCAGGCCCAATTCGCAAGCGGCAAATTCGCGGAGCTCTGCCGCCTCGCGCTCAGCCGCCGGCTTGGCTTTGGCGCGCAGGTCGGCCAAAAACGTGTGAACCGTTTCAGGCGTGGACGCCATGCGTTCGGCCAGCACGTACTCGGCGTGGCTCGCAAACCCAAGGAGCTGCGCCCGTTCCAGGCGCTTGGCAGCCAAATTCAGGACCCGTTGGCGGTTGTCGCGTTCGTCGCCGCGGGCTCCGCGCTGGGCGTAGGCGCGCCAGAGCTGTTCGCGCAGGCCTCGGTCCTCAGCATAGGTCATGAACGCCAGGTAGTTGGGCGCGTCGAGCGTCGCGGCGTAGCCGCTGCTTAAGCCGTGCTGCGCGGCGGCCTCGGCGGCCTGTTCTAAGGCCCAGTCCGGCAGTCCCGCGGGGGCCTCAGCCAGCGGCAAATGCCAGGTTTCGGTGTCTTTGAGCAGGTTGTCGCTAAAGGTCAGCGCTTCGGTGCCTAGCTCTTGGTCGAGCTCGAGCAGCTTGGCTTTGCCGGCGGAATCCAACCGGGCTCCGTGCCGTTCAAACGCTTTAAGCGTTTTATCGTGGAGCATGCGGTCCTCTGCCGAGGCAGCAGCGGGCAGCACTACCGCCGACACGCGGGCAAAAAGCGCTTCGTTGGTGAGCGTGGCGTTGCCAAGGGCGGCAAGCTCGGGCTGTACCACGCGGGCAAGTTCCTGCAGTTCGGGCGTCGAAGCCGCGCTCAACGCATTGAACAGCAGCGTCGTTTGGGCGTCGAGCTCGTAGGTCATGCGCTCAAGGGCCACCGTGACTGATTCGAAGGTTGCGGGCGCGGAATCCGTCGCAAGCCGTTCCAGCTCAGCATAGGCGCTAGCCAAGGCGTCTTCGATGCGCGTACCGAGCACCGAGGCCTCGGGAGCCGCGGTTTCAATAGCCGATGCGTAGCCCGCCAAGTAGGCGTAGGGCCCTGTGAGCGAACCGTCGGCGCATTCGGTGGCGGC
>CBFHNK010000108.1:0-1805 GCA_965657195.1 uncultured Schleiferiaceae bacterium | reverse complement strand
TTCACAACCGTTGCCAGCTGACCGGGCGGCCCCAGGCCTATTACCGCAAGCTGAAAATGTCGCGGATCATGCTGCGCGATCTGGCCTCGATGGGTCAGATCCCCGGCATGGTCAAGTCGAGCTGGTAAGGAGAGCGTCCGATGAATGATCCTATCGGCGATATGCTGACCCGCATCCGCAATTCGCAGATGCGTGGGAAGTCCACCGTCATGACCCCTGCCTCCAAGCAGCGCGCACGTGTGCTCGATGTCTTGGTCGATGAGGGCTACATCCGTGGCTATGAGTCCGCGACCGACAAGAATGGCCACCCGGCCTTCGAAATCAGCCTGAAGTACTACGAAGGCACCCCGGTCATCCGCGAACTCAAGCGTGTCTCGAAACCCGGCCGCCGCGTCTATCTGGGCGTTGGCGACATTCCGCAGGTCCGTCAGGGCTTGGGCGTTTCCATCGTCTCCACGTCCAAGGGCGTGATGACCGATGCCTCCGCCCGCGCGCAGAATGTCGGCGGCGAAGTGCTCTGCACCGTGTTCTGAGGAGGAACGGCTAATGTCTCGCATTGGGAAAAAACCGGTCGAGCTGCCGTCGGGGGTTTCTGCCTCCGTCTCCGGCCAGACCATCGAAGTGAAGGGGCCCAAGGGCACCCGCACATTCACCGCAACCGACGACGTCACGCTGACGGTCGCGGACAACGCCGTGTCGGTCATGCCGCGCGGCAAGTCCAAGCGCGCCCGCCAGCAGTGGGGAATGTCGCGCTCCATGGTCGCCAATTTGGTGACCGGCGTCAGCGAAGGCTTCAAGCGCGAGCTTGAAATCCAAGGTGTGGGTTACCGCGCCACGGCACAGGGCAACAGCCTGAAGCTGGCCTTGGGCTATAGCCACGACGTCGATTTCTCTGTTCCTGCGGGCGTGACTGTCACGACCCCCAAGAACACCGAGATCGTGGTGGAAGGCATCGACCAGCAACTGGTTGGCCAAGTGGCCGCCAACATCCGCGAGTGGCGCGCGCCGGAGCCCTATAAGGGCAAAGGCATTCGCTACAAGGGCGAATATATCTTCCGTAAGGAAGGCAAGAAGAAGTAAGGGCGACGCATATGGCACTGAGCAAAAGAGAGCTGTTCCAGAAGCGCCGCCTGCGCAACCGGAACAAAATGCGCGCGATGGCGAACGGACGTCCCCGTCTGTCTGTTCATCGCTCGAGCAAGAACATCAGCGTTCAGCTGATCGACGATGTGAATGGGGTGACGCTGGCCGCCGCCTCTTCGCTGGAAAAGGATCTGGGCTTCGTGGGCAAGAACAACGTGGAGGCCGCCGCAAAGGTGGGCGCTGCGATTGCAGAGCGCGCGAAGAAAGCCGGTGTGGAAGAAGTTTACTTCGACCGTGGCGGTTTCCTGTTCCACGGGCGCGTCAAGGCTTTGGCCGACGCTGCGCGTGAGGGCGGGCTGAAGTTCTGATCCCTTGGGGATCTGTCGGATGTGCCGTCACGGCGCATCCGCGTAGGGGCACGGAAAACGTGGTCCTCGATGACCGGGCAGGGGGCTTTGCCCCCTGACTGCGGTCGATGCAACAGGCGCTTTTGGCGTCACCGACAGAAGGATGCCGAATTATGGCAGAACGTGAACAACGCGATCAACGCCGGGGACGCCGCCGTGAAGAGCGCGAAGAAACACCGGAATTCGCCGAACGTCTGGTCGCGATCAACCGCGTCTCCAAGACGGTAAAGGGTGGTAAGCGCTTTGGCTTCGCCGCACTTGTCGTCGTTGGCGATCAGCGTGGCCGCGTCGGCTTTGGCAAAGGAAAAGCCAAGG
>CBFHNK010000107.1:0-2148 GCA_965657195.1 uncultured Schleiferiaceae bacterium | reverse complement strand
TTCGGCTCTTCGCGCTAGGGCGCTCCGCGCTAGAGCGCTCCGTGCCTTCGGCTCCTCGCGCTAGGGCGCTTCGCGCTCAACCCCTTGAGGTTTTTGCACATCCTCGGTGGCGGTGCACAAGAAACAAGTAACTGGTTACAAGCAGCCAACCTTACCAACGAGCCAACGAGCCAACCTTGCCAACAAGCCCACGAGCCAACCTTGCCAACAAGCCAACGAGCCAACCTTGCCAACAAGCCAACGAGCCAACCTTGCTAACGAGCTAACGAGCCAACCTTGCCAACAAGCCAACGAGCCAACCTTGCCAACAAGCCAACGAGCCAACCTTGCCAACAAGCCAACCTTGCCAAAGAACTACTTCGTACTTTAGAGCAATGCGACCCATCCTTGCTCTGATCCTCCTCACGGCGCTTCCGGCGCTGGCTCAGCCCGTGAAGTTTGACATTCCGCGCACCCACCAGTTTCGAATGGACGAAATCCAGCCGTCCATGGAACTGCGCGTCACCCACCTTGAGGCGCCTGACGAATTTGCCAAGGCAACGCAGCTCAATGCGCTGAAGGCGCAGCACGCGGAACGCTTCGGGACTGCTTCCGACGCCGACGCTCCGCGAAGCCAGAAAACGATGGCCGCAGAGCCCTTGGTGCGCCACGACCTCAGCATGAAGCGCGTGTTTGCGGTCAACGGCGTCCAGGTTCCGATTTCGGGCGGAACCCCCAACGACAACACCATCGCCTACGGGGACTCGATGGTGCTGAGTGCAGTCAATACCCTCATTTGGGGCTGGGACCTGCGCACCGACACCTTTCTGTTTCCGCAGCAGTTTATTCCGCTCATCGCGGCCTCGGGCCTGCAGACGTCGTCGTACGCCAGCGATCCACGCCTGCTTTACGACTACATCGCCGAACGCTGGGTGCTGCTGTTTTTTGTGGGCAACACCCCGGCCAGCAGCCAAATCGTCGTCTGCTTCAGCCAATCCAAGGACCCGAATGCGGGCTGGAACACCTACACGCTCCCCGGCAATCCGCTCAGCAACAACCGCTGGAGCGACTTTCCGTCGATGGCCTTTACCGACGATAAGCTCGTGATGTCCATCAACTTGATTGTGCCCAACGTGAGCTGGCAAGTGGGTTTTGACGGAACCGTGATCTGGGAAATGGACAAGGCCGCCGGCTACGCGGGGGCAGCCACGCTCCCTTCAGAGCTGCACCACGGATTCGCCACCAACGGACGCTGGATCCGCAACCTCGTTGCCGTGACGAGCTGGGATGGCTATACCTCGAAGCCCATGTGGGCGAGCAACCGCAACTTCGACGCGCAGAACGATACGGTGTTTTTCCTGACGCGCGCTGACAGCGCGGTGGGCGGAACCCATTCCTACGACATCCACGTGATCCGCGCGAGCCAGCCCTACGGGCTTCCGCCCAATGGCCGACAGCCGTCCACGCCGGCCACCGACCCCACCAAAGGAATGCAGACCAACGACGGCCGCTGGCTGGGAGCCCAAGAAATGCCCGACGGCAGCGTGCACCTTGTCAGCACGACGCGTGACTTTGCTACGCAGCGTTCCGCCATTTACCACGGAATCGTGCCCGTGGGACATGCCCCCGACACCGTGCTCGGCCACGTCATTGGCGATCCCGTGCGCTACTTTGGCTACCCGAACCTCACCTGGATCGGCAACGAGCCCTGTGACGGAGAGGTTCTCATCGGATTCAACCACGTGTCGCCCAGCGACTTCGCTGGCTATTCAGCGGTCTACTACGGCAACGACGGAACCTACAGTCCGGTCATCGAGCTCAAAGCAGGCCTTGGAAACGTCAGCAAGCTCGGCGGAGCCGAACGCTGGGGCGACTACTTCGGAATCCAGCAGGACTACAGCACCCCCGGTCAGGCCTGGCTTGCCGGATTTTACGCCTTGGGCAACAACGGCAACGGAACCTGGATGCACCTCCTGCAGTCCCCCGATTCCACCGAGCTGAGCGTGCAGTTGCTCGCCAGCGGCCAGGGCTGCGAACGCTTCGCCACCGCTTCAGCCTCAGGCAGTGCCCCCTTCACCTACGCCTGGAGCGACGGCAGCACTTCGCCCCAGAGCGGAACCGCCTGCGGCGGCGACACCCTCTATGTGCGGGTCACGGACAGCCGAGGCT
>CBFHNK010000106.1:0-2336 GCA_965657195.1 uncultured Schleiferiaceae bacterium | reverse complement strand
TCGATGGCGCGCACCGAGCTCGGTTGCACCCAAATTTGCCAGTCGGGGTGGCGGTTGAGCAGTTCACGGCACTGGGCCGGATTCAGCACGGCGCGCTGGTCGGCCGGAATTTTTCCTTCGCGGAGGATACCTAAAATACGCATTCTTCAAAGGTACATCCTTAGCAAGGGTGGCTAGGTTAGCCAAGCTAGCGAGGTTGGCTCGTTAGCTTTTTGCGCTGCGCGCTGGGGCCGCTTCGCGGCTAAAGCTGATTCGCAGCTGTTTTCTAAACGGAATTTTTGATTAAGTATCTGAAAAAGTGACGTTTACTTGATTCCGGATTTTTGAAAAAAAGTAAAATCCGGTTAAAACCGAACGGATTGCTGGCCTTAGCACCTGCGGTGCTAAAACGGTTACTTGTTTCTCGTTTTTCAGTGCTATTTCGTACCGTGAACCTAGTATCCAGCTGCTATTTACAAACAAGAAACTAGTAACGAGAGACGAACAAATGACCCTCGCTAAAAGCTAAACTGAATTTTACGCCGCGCCCCCACGTAGCGGCGTTCGTAGTAGGGTTGTCCGACCCAGTTTTCGATGAGGACTCCGCTGTGGGTGGCCGAGTGAAGCATGAGGATTTTGCCGTCTTCGACGCCGACGCAGAGGCCGACGTGGCCGATGCTGCCGGCTCCGCGCCCCGCAAAGAGAAGGAAGTCGCCGACGCGAATGCTGTCGCGCGCGATGGGTTGGCCCCAATTTGCGTAGGATGAGCTGCTAGCGGGCATGGTGTAGCCGAATGAGCGAAAAAGGTGCTTTTGCAGACCCGAGCAGTCGAAGCCGCCGGGATTTTGGCCTCCGGCCCGGTAGGTGTGGCCCAGCACGTCGCGGTAGCGCGCCTCGAGGTCCGACCACGCCACGGTATCGGTCGCGGCCTGAGCCACGGGGGCCAGCGCACAGAACAAGATGAGTAGCCAGGTTTTCATCGGGGGAGCCAAACTTAGGAATTTTCGGCTTCCGAGGGCAAGACCTGTGCCGTAAATTCGCCGGGTTATGAAAAAACTCCTTCTGATTATCGCAGCTGCGGCGCTTCCGGTTGCCGGCGTCGCCCAAGAACTTTTTCGCGTAGGCACGAAGACGGTTTCAAAGGCGGAATTCGAGTACGTCTACGGCAAAAACAAGGATGTTGGGGCGAATATTGACCCTAAGACAGAATCTGAGTACCTCGACCTCTACGTGCAGTTCAAGCGCAAAGTGGCGGCTGCCGAGGCGATGGGCCGCGACACCATGCCGGCGTTTGTCAACGAATACAACGGATACTACAAGCAGCTGCTCAAGCCCTACTTGACCGACAAAAACGTCGACGAGCGCTTGGTTCAGGAAGCCTACGAGCGCATGCAGTGGGACGTTCGCGCCAGCCACATCATGGTGGACTGTGCAGAGAATGCGCTTCCGAGCGACACCCTGCGGGCGTACAAGCAGATTATGGGCATCAAAGACCGCCTCGACCGCGGCGAGCCATTTACCCAGCTGGCGGCCTTGAGCACCGACACCTACAGCGCCGAGCGCGGAGGCGATTTGGGCTGGTTCACCGTCTTTGGCATGGTCTACCCCTTTGAGTCGGCGGTCTACAATGCTCCTGAGGGTCAAGTGGTTGGTCCGGTTCGTACCCAGTTTGGTTACCACCTCATTCGCGTGACGGGCAAGCGTCCGGCGCGCCACACGATGCAGGCGGCCCACATTCTAATTCTCGATACGGAATCCGATCCCAACCCCGACGCCAAGCAGCAAATCGACGAGATCTACGCCAAGCTTCAGGCCGGCGAGCCCTTTGCCGCTGCCGCGATGAAGTACAGCGAGGACCCCACCACGGCCAAGCAGGGCGGCCGTTTGGCTCCGTTCGGAATCAATCAAATGCTGCCCGAGTTCGAGGACGCGGCTTTCGCGCTTACCGATGACGGAACCTATTCCGCCCCATTCAAAACCAAACTCGGATGGCACATCGTGCAGCGCGTGGGTCGCAATCCGCTCCCCGGTCGCCAGGAGGCCGAGCGCCAGCTCGCCCAAAAAATCCGCCGCGACGAGCGCTCGAACGCCTCACAAAAGGCCTACGTCGACCGCCTCAAGCGCGAATACCGCTTTGACCTCAACGAAAAGAACCTCGAGAAGCTCCTCGTCGCCCTCGAAAAGGGCAAGGGAGTGAGCAAGGTGGCCAAGCTGCAGCTCGCGACCTACAACGGCGCTGAGGCCGTGACCGGTACCGCGGTGCTGGAGAAGCTCAAAAAAGATTCCGAGCCCACCGTGGCCCAAAATGTGGCCTACGCGCGCTTTCAAGAGGTCGTGACTGAGCTAATGCTAAGCGA
>CBFHNK010000105.1:0-2371 GCA_965657195.1 uncultured Schleiferiaceae bacterium | reverse complement strand
CGAATCTTTCACTCGCTCTTTCACGCCATCAGTGCCTTCAACAACGCCGGATTCAGCCTGTACACAGGGGGTCTTGCCGACGAAAGCCTGCTCGGAAACGTCCCGCTCGGACTCGTCATCGCGCTCACCGTGGTACTTGGTGGCCTCGGCTTTCGCCCTATTTACGAGGTATTTAGCTACAAGGCACTCAAGCACCGCCGCAGCAACCCCTGGGTGCACTTTTCGGTAAATACCAAAATTGCGGTCTACGCGATTGCCATTTTGGTTCCGCTCGGCGCACTGCTGTTTTTCATTCTCGAACAGCACGGAACCCTAGCGGGTCAAAGCCCCGCCATGGCGCTGTACCACTCGGTATTTTCGTCCATTACAACGCGAACCGCTGGATTTAACACCGTGGACTTTGGGGCCATTGGCCTCCCCACCCTACTTGTCGTGATGCTCTTTATGTTCATTGGCGGAAGCTCAGGTTCCACAGCCGGTGGCGTAAAAACCAGCACATTCGCCCTCGTATTTCTCAACGCCTTAGGAACCATTCGCGGCCGCAAACGCGTCGAACTCTTTCGCCAAACCATTCCGGTGGAGCTGCTCAACTTGGCATTGAGCGTCTTTCTCTTTTCGGCCTCAGCCGTCCTTCTCGGAATCTTTGCCCTCAGCATCACCGACGGCCACCTCGGCTTGGCCCGCATCGCCTTTGAAGAACTTTCGGCATTCTGCACGGTCGGCCTTTCAACCGGAATCACCTCAGAGCTAAGCACATCCGGCAAAACGATCCTCATGATTTCAATGCTGATCGGTCGCGTCGGAACCGTAACCCTCGCTTTTGCGTTGACCAGTAAACGCAAGGATTCCCAAGATTACCGATACCCCAACGCCAGCGTTCAAGTAGGATAATGAGCCAAGTCAAACCGTATAGCCCCGAAGGCTCCAAAAAGGAGCAAGTCGCCGAAATGTTTAACGCGATTTCGCCGAAGTACGATGCACTCAACCGCATCCTATCGGTCGGAATCGACCAAATCTGGCGCCGCAAAACCGTACGCGAAATCCGCGCGACGGGCGCCACCCAAATCCTCGACGTGGCCACCGGAACCGCCGACCTTGCCCTCGCCCTCGCCGACGGAATCCCCGGATCCCACGTCGTAGGTGTCGACATCTCAGCTGGTATGCTCGACGTCGGACGCCATAAAGTCCGCGCCCGCCGCAAAGACGACCGGGTCCGCCTTGACCTCGGCGACGGCGAACAGCTCCCCTACGACGACGCCAGCTTTGGCGCCATTACGGTCGCATTCGGCGTGCGCAACTTCGAAAACCTCGAGCAAGGCCTTCGCGACATGCAGCGCGTCCTTCAGCCCGGCGGAACCCTCGCCGTCCTCGAATTCTCGCAGCCCACTTCGTGGCCGTTTCGCCCGCTCTACTTGTTCTACTTCAAGAACATCCTTCCGCGCATCGGCCGGATCATCTCAAAAGACGCCTCGGCCTACACCTACCTGCCCGACAGCGTCCAGGCGTTTCCCTACGGCGAGGCCTTCGCCCTCAAACTTCGCGAGGCCGGATTCACCTCGGTACGCATTCGTCCACTGACGCTCGGAATCGCCAGCTTGTACCTCGCCACAAAATAAACCGCGCCCTGCGCCGTTCTTGCACCATGCGACGTTGGCTATTTGCCCTGTGCCTTTTGAGTTCCGCGCTTGCCTACGGGCAGACGCCCAACCTTCCGCGCTTTGACCAAAAGCCACTGCACTTCGGTTTCTTTCTCGGAATCAGCCAACTCGACTTCGCCGTACAGCACGCCCCCGCGTGGCCCGAGGGCATCTACCACGTTGTGCCCCAAGCCAGCCCCGGCTACCTTGTAGGAATCGTCACCGACCTGCGCCTCAGCCCCTACCTCAACCTGCGCGTCAACCCCACCTACATCGCCGGCGAGCGCACGCTCCTCATCGACGGAGTTGACCGCGCCACCGGCGTCCGCGACTGGTACACCCGCCGCGTCGAGTCCTCACTTGTGCGACTGCCCGTCGAACTCAAATGGAAGTCCGAACGCATCGGCAACCACCGTTGGTTCGTCCTGGGCGCCCTGCACACCACCTACGACCTCGGAAGCAAAGCCAAAGTCGTCGACGACCGCCTCTTCAAGCTTCAGCCCATCGACTACGGCTTTGACCTCGCCGTCGGAACCGACCTCTACTTCGAATTCTTCAAACTCTCGCCCCAGCTCCGCTGGAGCTTCGGCCTCGGCAACCTCGGCGTGCCCGACGGAACCAAACTCTCCCAATCCCTACCCGTGGTGCACCACCGCAGCCGGGACTATGTGTTCACCTTCGAGTAAGTTGGCTCGTTGGCGAGGTTGGCTCGTTGGCTGATCACTGCCTGGTTG
>CBFHNK010000104.1:0-2558 GCA_965657195.1 uncultured Schleiferiaceae bacterium | reverse complement strand
GCTCGTGGCGTCGGCACCAATGACAGGCGCGCCCGTCTTTTCAGCAAGAGCATTGATTTCGCCCATGCGCATCGCCATGGGGGCATTCGTAAGAACGAGTTGAGCGCCTTGTGCGTGGCACTGTTCGGCGACCTTCCAGGCAATGGAGTCGCTGTTGAGGGCTCCGAAGATGATGCCCTTTTTTCCGGCAAGTAGATTGTTCATGCCGCAAATATCGTGAAAATCACTCGGCTGCCGCCATTAGCGCCTCGGCTTGTGCCATCGCTAAGGCACTGAGGTCACCATCTGAGAGCAAGCGGGCCACTTCGGGCGCTCGATCGCTGTCGCTCAAGGTCTTAAGTTGCGTGAGCGTGCGGTCTCCATCAACTAGTTTCTCGACAACCCAGTGCTGTGACCCTAACGCGGCAACTTGCGGCAAGTGGGTGATGGCGATGATTTGAGCATTTTGGCTCATGCTTCGGAGCATATGGGCCATCTTGCTGGCGGTCGCACCCGATACCCCGGTGTCAATCTCGTCAAAGAGTACGGTTGACAATCCTTTGCGCTCAGCCAAGTAGCGTTTGAGTACGAGCATGAGGCGGCTGCGCTCGCCTCCGGAGGCCACTTTAGCGAGCTCCTGAAGCTCTTGGCCCGGGTTCGCGCTGAATTCCAGGGTGTAGGCATAGGTGCCCAATGGACTCGGAGCGGAACGGCGCACTGCCCGAACCGCAATTCGGGTTTGGGACATCGCCAAATCAGCCAGACCTCCGGTCACCGCTGCGACCATCGCAGGTTCAGCCTTCATGAGAAGCTGATTCCAATCTTCTCCTGCCGCACTCACCTTGAGGGAGGCTTCACGTACCTCTGCCCTCGCCCGCTCAAGTTGTTCGGCACCTTCTGTCCACACCTTGAGGCGCCGCTCAAGGGTCTCCCAGTGTGCAATGAGTGCGCTGTCGTCAGCGCACTGGTGCTTGCGCTGAACCCGATCAATTGCCGAGAGGCGTTCCTCCACGAAATTCAGCTCACCTGGATTGGCATCTAATTGATCGACAAGATCTTGCCAATGTCCCCGAAGGTCGCGCACGAGGTCCTCAAGGGCATAACCCATACTCGTGAGCTGGTCGTTGGACACTCCCAAGCGTTCGGCTCGCTCGCCAAGCTTTCGAAGTTGGCCAGCGAGTGATTCAAGGCCAAGTTCTTCGCGATCGACTGCGGCAAGGGCCTCGGCGCTAAGTTCCTGAAGTTCCTGCTGGTTGCTGAGAAGCTTGAGCTGCTCGCGCAGTTTGGCTTCTTCGCCGAGTTTTAGGTCGAGAGCGCGCAGCTCTTCAACCACAAATTTGAGGTATTCCGGATCGTTAACGGCCCCAAGTTCAGACTCTAGTGCCAAAAGGCGTTCCTCAGCCTGACGGAGCTGTGCAAAGCACGTCTGGTAGTGCCCCTTGGCGGCTTTATGGCCTGCTGCAAATGCTTCGAGCAGAAGGACAATCCCTTCGTTCCGGGCCCAAAGTCCCTCGTCGCGCTGGCTGTGAATGTCGACCAATGAACTCGAAACCCGTCGCAGTTCATCGAGCCGCACCGGTGAATCGTTGATGAACGCGCGGCTACGACCACCCGGATGCACTTCACGACGCAGCACCAATGAGGCATCAGCCCCCTCGCTCCACCAGTCCCAATCAGCCGACCCCAAGTCATGCTGACGCTCGGTTGGCACTCGAAACTCCGCTTCGACCACACTTTTAAATCCCGGCTGACCGATGGACGCAAACTCGGCCCGCCCGCCCAGCGCAAGCTGAAGTGCGCCCAAAAAGATGGACTTACCCGCCCCTGTTTCACCTGTAAGCACGGTAAAACCGGGCTTGACGGCCAACTCAAGGTGGTCAATCAGCGCAAATCGTTCGATGTGCAGTCGGCAAAGCATGGCGCAAACCTAGGGGTTCTCAGCGGGATTTACACATCGCTAAGTACTTACTTGCGTTTGACGGATCCATTACCTGAAGGGCATCCGAAACATCTTGAAGGGCCACGGCTGGTCCGCCCGAAAAAACCTGCTGAATCTCAACCGATTTGCTGTCAAAAAACCAGCGGAGCAGAAAAATATTCGGCTGACGCGTGTGGATCGGCCGAAGTGCCAAAAGGGCATTGGCGACGGATTGTTTGGCCTGCTGCTGGTTTTCGAGCTTGGACAGTTGGTCAAGCCCATCGCGGTGGTAGCGGTACCACGTTTCCAAAAAGGCTTCGTTGGCCGGATTCAGCAAGTCCTCAATGATCCAAAATCGGTTCCGCGTCGAAGTAAATCGATCCCAACCCCCGCCAGCACCCGAAGCCTGGGCCATTTGGGCAATTTGAAGCGCGGTTTGCAAGTGTGCCCGCGCTTGGGGATCAAACGAAGCTTCGTCCAATCCGAGTCCGAGGTAGGCATAAAAACCTACAATTGAGGCCAGATCTTGAAACTGATTGGGCTGAAAATCGACAATTTCATTGGGCCGGTAGCGAAATCGCACGTCGGGATCTTGGAACGAAATCGTGGTGGAATTGTAGTCGCTGCCGTACACCGGGCGCGCAAACGAAACCTGAAGGTT
>CBFHNK010000103.1:0-3184 GCA_965657195.1 uncultured Schleiferiaceae bacterium | reverse complement strand
GAGCCCGGAACCTTTGTGGACATCGACTTCCCCATGTTCCGCTTGGCCGACTTTTACCTGATGTACGCCGAGGCAGCGGTTCATAGCGGAAGCAATGTGGCCACCGGAGTGGGCTACTTCAATCAAGTCCGCCAGCGTGCCGTGGGCAACAGCAGCCAAAATGTGTCATCGCTGACCTTGGACGAGATCCTCGACGAGCGCGGCCGCGAGCTGTACACCGAAGGCCACCGCCGCCAAGACCTTATTCGCTTTGGCAAGTTTACCACGGGCGCGTACCTCTGGCAGTACAAAGGCGGCGAGCAATTTGGTGCCGCTCTGGATTCCAAATTCAACATTTACCCCTTGCCGGGCGCTGACTTGAACGCGAACAAAAACCTGGTCCAAAACCCAGGCTATTAATCAACACCAATTCTTAACACAATGAAAAAAACCCTTACTCTTGCTGCTGCACTCATTGCGAGCGCGGCTTTTGCTCAAGTTTCGGTTACCTACAAGGTAGACATCACTGACTACCTCGGTGCCGGAGCAACCCTCGGTGCGAACGGAATGCGCGTAGGCGGCAACTTTGCTGATCAAACTGCAACTGTTGGCGGAAACGCAATGGTAAACTGGTCTCCTTCAGACGCCAATTCAGCCATGACCGACGAAGGCAACAACATCTGGTCAATCACCGTGGACTACCCTGCTTCTGCAGTAGGTGCACAGCACTTCTACAAGTTCGTGAACAACGACTGGGGTACCAACGAAGGAACTGATCCCGCATCAACCATCGCTACGGGCGGTTGTGGTGTAGACGACGGCGCCGGTAACATCAACCGCACCATCACTATCCCTTCTGCGAACGCTGCATTCCTGTACTGCTTTGACGCGTGCTTGCAGTGCGACGGAACCTCTCCTGTTCTTTCGATCGAGAAGAACGAGGTTGTAGCCTTGACGGTTTCTCCAAACCCAACTACGGGTGCGGTTAGCCTTGAGTTCAGCGCACGCGCTGCTGGTTTCGCCGGCATCAACGTGGTGAACATCCTCGGCCAGAGCGTTATGTCGTTCGAGCGTGCTGTTGAAGCTGGTGTGAACACCCTCAACGCCGACCTGAACGTTGCCAACGGAACCTACTTCGTAGAAGTTACCGTAGACGGCGCCAAGAGCGTGAAGCGCGTAGTGGTTAACCACTAATTCGCCCAAGCGATTGAAGAAGGGGCCCTCCGAATTGGAGGGCCTTTTTCATTTAACCTACCTTTAGTTCATGCTACGGATTTTTGCCTTTGCCCTTGTCGCCACAGGATCGGCGGCCGCCCAAACCCTTCGCGTGGATCCGCCCCATTGGTGGGTCGGAACCCCAGTTAACCGCCTCGAGCTGCTCGTGTCGAGCGACGCGGAACTTTCGTCAGCCTCTGTGAGCGCCCCCGGAGTTGTGGTGGTTTCAGACGTTGCTGCGGCCAATCCGCGCTACCGCTATGTGACGGTCGAAATCCAGCCGGGCGCCAAGCCCGGTTCCGCCACCGTGGTCGCAGAGGCGGGACGCAAAAAAATCCGCGCGGAATGGAAGCTCAAGGAGCGCCGACCCCGCGCCATGGCGCCAGGCCTGAGCCAGCGCGACCTGATTTACCTGGTTACGCCCGACCGATTCGCCAACGGGGACCCAAGCAACGACGACGTTGCGGGCATGACCGAGCGCGGCAGCGTCCGCAACGACAACTACAAGCGCCACGGCGGCGACCTCGCCGGAATGACGGCCCACCTCGACTACGTGAAGTCGCTGGGCGCCACTGCGGTGTGGCCCATGCCGCTCCTCGAGAACGACATGCCGGCTGCAAGCTACCACGGTTACGCGATCACAGACCACTACCGGATTGATCCGCGCTACGGCAGCCACCTCGACTACATCAACTGGGTCGACGGCCTGCATGCCCGCGGAATGAAGGCCATCAAAGACATGGTGTTCAACCACGTGGGTACGGGGCACTACCTCTACCAAAGTCCGCCGGATTCGAGCTGGTTCAATGCCTGGCCGTCCGCGCCAGCCACGGATCCGCGGGCCAAGGCCCGCGGCGAAGAAAAGCCCGCATTTACGTCCATTCACCGCTACCAAACGCTGTACGACCCCTACGCCTCAGCCCGCGACCGCGAGCGCCAGACCGACGGGTGGTTTGTGGGCTCGATGCCCGACGTGAACGGACGCGATCCGCACTGCGCCCGCTACTTCATTCAAAACAGCTTGTGGTGGATTGAGGAGGCCCAATTGGACGGGTTCCGCGTCGATACATGGCTGTACCCCGATCAAGCGTTTATGCGCGAGTGGATGGCCGCCGTAAAGGCCTTTGAACCGCAGTTTTACGTGTACAGCGAGTCGTGGGTGCACAGCGCGCACGCCCAGGCCTTTTACCTCGAAACGCATCCGGACTTGACCGGAGCCGCCGACTTCCCGATGTACTGGGGCCTCAAAAAGGCCGTAGAGCGCCCGAGCGGCTGGAACGAAGGCATGGCCGACGTGTACAACGCCTTGGCCGCAGACTACCTCTATGGATTCGATCGCGCTGGCGACCACCTGATCACCTTTCTCGACAACCACGACGAGGGCCGGTTCTTTGGCAAGGTGGGCAAGGACCTCGACCGCTTCAAGCTCGGCCTCGGCATGCTGTACACCCTTCGCGGAATTCCAAGCATTTACTACGGAACCGAGCTGCTCTACAGCGCCCTTGACGACCACGGCGCCATGCGCCAGGACTTTGCCGGCGGATGGCCCGGCGACAAGACCTCTGGCTTCACTGGGCAAGGCCTCACTGCCGACCAGCGCGAGGCCCAGGCCTACGTCCGCCAGCTCGGCGCCCTGCGCGCCGCCCATCCGCTAATCGGCACCGGCAACTTCATGCAGTTTACCCCCGATATGGGTTCGTTCGCTTACGCATGGTACTCAGACACCGAAGTGATTTTGGTGCTCGCCAACGGCGACGACCGCGCACACCGCTGGCCCACCGAGCGCGTCGCCGAGCTGGGCATCACCCCGTCCACCACTTTTACCGACCTCATTCAGGGCGGAACCGTGACCGCAGGGGGCGAACTCACGTTCCCGGCTAAGGGGATTCGGATTTTACGCGCTGCGCGCTGATTGCTCTTCGGCCGTTGGCCTCGAGCTAGCGCGCTTCGCGCTGAGTGCTCTTCGGCCGTTGGCCTCGAGCTAGCGCGC
>CBFHNK010000102.1:0-3385 GCA_965657195.1 uncultured Schleiferiaceae bacterium | reverse complement strand
AAGCATGAGGCGCTCCCGAAGTTGCTTTGGGGCGCGACCGGCTCAGGCAAGACCGAGGTCTACCTTCACCTCGCGGCCCACGCCCTCGAGGAAGGCAAGCACGTTTTATTGATGGTTCCTGAAATCGGACTGGTTCCGCAGGTGGTGCAGCGCGCGGGCCGGGCCCTCGGGCCCGACCGGGTGGTGCCCTGGCACCACCAGCTCGCCGACGGCGAGCGGCGCGCCCTTTGGGAACATCTCTTGGATCCGGATTCCGCCCCGCGGGTTGTGGTGGCCACGAGGTCGGGCATCCTCCTCCCGTGGCACCGCCTCGGCCTTATCGTGGTTGATGAAGAACACGAAACTAGCTACAAACAGCAGGAACCCGCTCCGCGCTACCACGCCCGCGACGTCGCCGTGTGGCTGGCGCAGCAGAAAAAAATTCCGATTGTGCTGGGATCCGCCACCCCATCGGTCGAAACCTGGCACAACGCCGCCCAAGGCAAGTACCAACGGGTCGACCTCGGTGAACGCTACTCGGGCGTCGCATTCCCTGAAGTGGTTCCGGTCAGCACCCTCAAGGCCCAGGCCCTGCACCAGCAGGTGGGTCCGTTCACCCCCGAGTCCTATGCTGCCGTGGCCCAAACCCTGGCCGACCGCCAGCAGGTCCTGGTCTTTCAAAACCGCCGCGGATACGCTCCGGTGCTCACCTGCATGAACTGCGGGTGGATCGAGCCCTGCACCGACTGCGACGTCTCGCTGACCTACCACAAAAAGGCGCGCCAGCTCGTCTGCCACTACTGCGGACTCCACAAGGACCTGCCCGACACCTGTCCGCAGTGCCGCCAGTCCGCCTGGGATTGGCGCGGACTCGGAACCGAGCGCATCGAAGAAGAAGTCGAAGCCCTGTTTCCCGAGGCCCGCATCCTGCGGGTGGATTCCGATTCCACGCGGAGCAAACGGGCCATGACCGACTTTTTGAAGTGGATGGAGTCGGGCGAAATCGACCTCGTCGTCGGAACCCAAATGGTGGGCAAAGGCCTCGACCTCGCTGGACTGTCGCTTGCCGTAGTTACCAACGCCGACCTGATGCTGAACCGCCCCGACTTCAGGGCTCACGAACGCGCCTTTCAGCTGCTCCTTCAGGTAGCCGGACGAACCGGCCGCCGCGAACTGCGCGGCCGCCTACTTATCCAAACCGCCACGCCCGGCCATCCGGTCCTGCAGCGCGTGGTCGACCACGACGTTCCGGGCATGATGGACTACCTCATTCGCGACCGCGCCGAGCACCACTATCCGCCGTTTGCGCGCATGGTCCGCATCGAAGTGCGCCACCGCAAAGAGTCGGTCGCCCGCGATGTCGCTCATTTTTTGGCCAGCCAACTGCTCAAGGCGCTTTCGGGCGGAATCCTCGGCCCCGACGCCCCTCCGGTGGCCCGCATCCAGGCCATGTACCGACAGCACTTGTGGATCAAGCTTCCGGCCGACGGCAGCGTCAAGGCCACCAAGCGACGCCTTCTCAAAGAAATCGACGGACTCATCTACCACCCCCACGGTCGCAGTGCGCGGGTGATTGTGGACGTGGATCCGAACTAATCTAGTTACTCGTTTCTGGTTTCTGGTTTATTTCCGCACCTCCAAAGTCCGCAATAGCAATTGGACCAACGAGCCAATCCTAGCTAGCCTTGCAAACCTTGCCAATTGGCCAACGAGCCAATCTTGCCAATCTCAGCTAACCTCGCTAATCTCAGCTAACCTTGCAAGAAGCTAACGAGCCAACCTTGCTAACCTTGCCAATTGGCCAACCTTGCAAGAAGCTAACGAGCCAACCTCGCCAATCTTGCTAATCTCAGCTAATGCGCTCCAGCACCATCGCCGACGCACCGCCACCGCCGTTGCAGATGCCTGCCGCGCCGTAGCGGGCTTGGCGGTCCTGCAGCACACTGATCAGGGTTACGAGGATGCGCGCGCCAGAGGCTCCGAGCGGGTGGCCCAGTGAAACTGCTCCGCCGTGCACGTTGGTTTGGGCGGAGTTGATTCCGAGCAAATCCATGTTGACCAGGCCGACGACGCTGAACGCTTCATTGAGCTCAAAAAAGTCGATGTCGCTCACGGAGATTCCGGCCCGCTTGGCGGCCAAGGGAACCGCTTTGGCCGGAGCCGTTGTGAACCACTCCGGTTCGTGGGCCGCGTCGGCCGCACCCGCGATGCGGGCGAGGGGCGTTAGTCCCAGGGCCTTCGCCTTTTCTTCAGACATCAAGACCAGCGCCGCAGCACCGTCGTTGAGGGTAGAGGCATTGGCGGCGGTAACGCTTCCGTCTTTGGTAAAGGCTGGGCGCAGCGAAGCCACCTTGTCGCGCATCAAGTTGGTGTACTCTTCGTCGTGGGCGATCTGTACCACGTTGCCTTTGCGGTCCTTGACTTCGACCGGAACCACCTCGCGGTCAAACTTACCCGCCGCCCATGCGGCCGCACTGCGGTCGTAGGATTCCAGTGCGAACGCATCCTGCTGCTCGCGGCTGTAGTTGTGTTCTTTGGCGCAGAGGTCGGCGCACACGCCCATCACTTGCTGGTCGTACACGTTCATTAGGCCGTCCTTGGTCAAGCCGTCGACCAAGGTGGTGTTGCCAAACTTGGTTCCGAGTCGGCTGCCGGGCAGGTAGTGCGGAACCTGAGACATATTCTCCATTCCGCCCGCCACGACTACGTCAGCCTCACCCAGCGCAATGGCTTGGGCGCCCAACGCGACCGCTTTCATGCCCGAAGCACAGACCTTGTTGACGGTCGTACACGGAACCGAATTCGGCAATCCTGCACCCAAAGCTGCCTGACGAGCCGGAGCCTGTCCGACGTTGGCCTGCAGCACGCAGCCCATCAAAACTTCGTCAACTTCGTTAGGATCAAGGCCAATTTTGGCAAGGGCGCCGCGGATGGCAGTGGCTCCAAGTTCCGTGGCCGGAACCGAGCTAAGGGCACCCATAAAGCTTCCGATCGGGGTCCGCACCGCGGACACAATAACTACGTTTTTCATCATCAAAAGGTTGTGCTGCGAAGATACTGCCGGTCTATGTTAAATCATCTTCTGTGCCTATATTTGCAGCCCTTCAGCCAGGGGTTAACCGCCCTAGACTTGAAACCCGGTGAGGTGGGTGAGAGGCTGAAACCAGTAGTTTGCTAAACTGCCGTACGGGTAACTGTACCGCGGGTTCGAATCCCGCCCTCACCGCGAAAGGAGCGTCTCACGACGCTCCTTTTTTGTTTAATTATTGTCATTCAGTAAGTTAGATACATTTTGACTTCATTTGAAAGTGCCAAATTTGACCATAAGAAGGCACCCTAAAGGTCCGTTACGGCTACCCATCCAAAAAATGAGTTTGGGGTAGCCAGTAATTCTAAATGACACAAA
>CBFHNK010000101.1:0-3406 GCA_965657195.1 uncultured Schleiferiaceae bacterium | reverse complement strand
AAATTCGATTGTATTTAAATAGAAATTCATTAGTATTAATTAGATACTATGAATCTGAAGAGTTCTAAATTATATTTTGTTATTAATGCACCGGTGACTGCGGAATCCCACCCCGTGGAACAAATTCTCAAATTCCATAGCCCCACCAACCCCAACCACCCACCTCCCACAAAACCAGCCACCTGGAATCTCCGGCATTTCCAGCAGCCGCCTACAGCAACTCTGTAGTCCCCAACCCAACCACCCCCACCCAACACATCCCTCGATTCCGGGCGGATCACCCCCACATTCAACCCATCCCCACCACTTCGCTCTCGATTTCGTACCTTCACTTTTAGTACAAATCACCATTTCTCCCCACCCGCACCCGTGGGTTCCGCACCGAATTCACCGTTCGCCGCGCAGCTGAGAACGAAGAATTCCGCACTGATGCCCCGATACCGACCACTAAATCTGGCCGCACGCCGCCTTCGCGCCCTGAGCACCTTGCTCACCATAGCCATATCCCTCAACTCCACCCAACTCCACAGCCAGACCGTGCCCGTGGGCAGCGGGAGCTACACCACCACCTTTCCCGGAGTCGACGCCGCCGGACGCAACGGGTACCCCTCAGGTACGCCCTACACCAAAGGAACCGCGGCGAGCAAACCGCTTCCGACCAACGACTGGTGGAGCAACAAGCTCAAAAATCCGCACAGCGACAACCTGTTCAACTACCCCTTTACCCTAAAGACCGTCACCAGCGGGTTGGTCGTCACCTACATCCCGTGGGGCCCCATCGACAACATCGAACCCGTCATCGTCGGCGTCAGCGGCCTGAATGCCAGCAGCGCCAAAGTCGCCGACCACAGCGACTGGACCGTCACCCTGGACTGGACCTCCGGAACCAAAAACTTCACCGCCACCGCCGGGGTGGGCATGCCCTTTCTGCACTTTACCAAAGCCGCCAGCGACCTCGCCTCGGTCACCGTCAACCAAGGGACCGCCACCGTGGCCGGCCACATCTTGACCATCGAAAACGCCCGCAACGGAGCTGATTTTGCCATCTACGCCCCCTCGGGCAGCGTGTGGGTGCAGAACGGGTCGACCTACACCAGCACCCTCAACGGCCAGAACTACTGGTCGCTCGGATTCTTGCCGCTTACCGCCCCCAGCGTGGCCACGGCCGCCGCGCAGTATGCCAAGTACGCCTATGTGGTTCCGACGGTGACGCGCGCCGACTACGACTTTGACCCTGCGACGTCGGTGGTCACCACCGACTTTTCGGTCGAAGTCGACGTCAAAGAGGGCAGCGACAGCCTGATGCTGCTGGGCCTCTTGCCGCACCACTGGGCCAACCTGGCGCCCGGTGCGCCCGCCCTTAGCTCGCTGGTGTACCCCACCGTGCGCGGAAGCATGAAGTGCATCGAATCCAACCACTTCAGCGTGCAGAACACCTTTTACGGCATCCTACCAACCCTGCCGTACCTCGACAACTACAGCCCCGGATTCAACCCCGCCCAGCTGCAGACCAAAGTGAGCGTGCTGGCCAACGACCAGCTCGCCACATGGACCGACAGCTACAACGAGGGCCAAGAAATGAACCGCCTGATTCAGACCGCGCGCATCGCCCAGCTGACCAAAGACAGCGTGGCGTTCAACCAGCTCTTAACCACCGTCAAAGCCCGCCTCGAGGACTGGCTGAGCTATCAGGCCGGCGAAGTCGCCTTTCTCTTTTACTACAACGCCACGTGGTCGGCCTTTTTGGGCTACCCCGCGGGCCACGGCCAAGACGTCAACCTCAACGACCACCACTTTCACTGGGGCTACTTCATTCACGCCGCCTCGTTTGTCGAGCAGTTTCAGCCCGGTTGGGCGGCACAGTGGGGCGGAATGGTCGACCTCCTCGTGCGCGATGCGGCGGCTCCGCGGCGCGACGACCCCTTGGTTCCGCACCTGCGCAACTTCAGCCCCTATGCGGGCCACTGCTGGGCCAACGGATTCGCCACGTTTCCGCAAGGCAACGACCAAGAATCCACCTCTGAGAGCATGCAGTTCAACTCGGCACTGATCCACTGGGGCGAAGTGACCGGCAACGACTCGATCCGCGACCTCGGAATCTACCTGTACACCACCGAGCAGAGCGCCGTCGAAGAGTACTGGTTTGACCAGCAGCAGCGCAACTTTGGGCCGAACCAGCAGTACAGCCTGGTTTCGCGCGTGTGGGGCAACAGCTACGACAACGGAACCTTTTGGACCGCCGACATCGCCGCCAGCTACGGCATCGAACTCTACCCGATTCACGGCGGATCCCTCTATTTGGGCCACGACAGCGCCTACGCGGCCATGCTGTGGGCCGAGATTGAGGCCAACACCGGAATCCTTGCCAATGCCCCCAACGTCAACCTCTGGCACGACGTAATGTGGCAGTACCTGGCCTTTACCGACCCGCAAAAGGCCATCGACCTGTACGACTCGTACCCCAACCGCAGCCTGAAGTTTGGCGTGAGCGATGCCCAGACCTACCACTGGCTGCACGCCATGAACGCCCTCGGGCGCGTTTCGACCTCGGTCACCGCCAACCACCCGTTGGCCGCAACGTTTGTTCGGGGGGGCGACACGACCTACGTGGCCCAGAACTACGGAACCGACACCGTCAACGTGCAGTTTTCGACGGGCTACGTACTGCAGGTTCCGCCGCGCACGCTCAAGACGAGCCGCGACGCCGCCGTCGACGGAGTGCTCAGCAGCAGCTTTGCCTCGGCCTACCCGGGCGGAACCGTCGACCTGCTCTTTAGCGCCACCCAAGGCCAGCCCAGCCAAGTGGTGTTCTACTGGGGCGATTCGGCCGTGGCGACCGCCACCCAGGCGCCCTTTACCGCGACGTCGCCCGTACTGCCGAGCGGTGTGCACCAGTTTTATGCCCGCGCCTACGACGGATCCCATTTTGCCGTGAGCAACCTCGTTGCTGTGACCGTCGGAGACCAAATTGCGTACGACGGGCAGCCTGCGGCGGTTCCTGGAGTCATCGAGGCCGGCCGCTACGACGTCTTTGAGGGCGGAATCGGCCAAGGCATCGCCTACCAGGACGCCAGCGTGGTCAACCTCGGCAACTTCAGGACCGACGAGTACGTCGACGCCCAAAGCCACCCCAGTGAAGGGGCGACGGTGGGCTGGGTGACTCCGGGCGAATGGCTCGAGTACCAGATCGACGTAGCCCAGGCGGGGCTGTACAGCGTGGCACTTCGCTACGCCAGCGGCAATGCCCAGGGCGGTGGGCCGTTTCGCCTCGTGTGCGATGGGGTAGAGGTGGTCCCTGCGACCAGCGTGACTGGCACCGGCGGCTGGAACACCTGGTCGACCAAGACCCTTACCGCCGTGCCCATGAAGGCGGGGGTGCAAACCCTTCGTCTCGCCTTTGACGGCG
>CBFHNK010000100.1:0-3463 GCA_965657195.1 uncultured Schleiferiaceae bacterium | reverse complement strand
CGACGAGCTCGAGCAGTGGGAAGCCATTCGCAGCAACATGTACTACCCGTACAGCGAGCGGCACGAGGTGTTCCTGCAGCAGGACGGATTTTTGGACAAAGAGCTGGTTCCGGTGGCCCAACTCGACCCCGCCGAGCGCCCCATCAACCAAAAGTGGAGCTGGGACCGCATCCTGCGTTCGCCCTACATCAAGCAGGCCGACACGCTGCAGGGCATGTTCTTTTTTGAGGACCGCACGCCCGTCGAAACGCTCCAAAAGCACTTTGACTTTTACGAGCCCTTGACGGTGCACGAAAGCTCGCTGTCGCCCAGCGTGCACACCGTCCTCGCCTGCCGCCTCGGCTACGCGGCCAAGGCCTACGAGCTCTACCACCGCACCGCGCGCTTGGACCTCGACGACTACAACAAAGAAGTCTACCAAGGCCTGCACGTCACGGCAATGGGCGGCGCCTGGATGGCCGTCGTCTACGGATTTGGCGGAATGCGCCTGGTCGGCGAAGACCTGCACTTCAAGCCGTTCCTGCCCGAGCAGTGGGGCGGAATCACCTTCCACCTGCGCTGGCGCGGAGCCCTGCTCTCGGTCCGCGTCGAGCAGAACCAATTGACGGTGCGTAACTTAGAGGGATCTGCAGCGGAATTCTATGTGGGCGGAACCCTTCACAATCTCGCCGCAGGCAGCGAACAAACCTATACCCACGCATGAAACGTTTCAGCCTTTTAAGCATTGCTGCCGCCGTGCTCACCGCCTGCGGCGGTTCCGGATCCGTAGACCTCGGCGACGAGTACGCCGGCCTTGGATGGCGACCCGTTGACCTCGCTTCTGAGGGCGCAACCAAAATCTACGCGACCGACTACCTGCTCAGCGAGCTGGACGAGTGGACCTTCCCAGAGGGTCTGACGGTGAAGTGGCAGCACGATTCCGCCATTTGGCGCGTCGAAGGCCGCATGAAGCAGCCCCTGGGCGTCGCCAGCATCGAAGCCGCGGGCGGAACCTACCACTTGGTGCTGCGCCAGGCTCCGGTTCAGGAAGTGGAATTCAGCCTGCCGCTCAACCCGGGCGACAGCGCCGCCACCGCATACCTGATTGGATCGTTCAACTCGTGGAACCGCAGCAGCCACCCCATGGCGCGCGACACCGCGAACGTGGCCCGACTCAAGCTCAACCTCAAGCCCGGCCGCTACGAATACAAGTTCACGGTGGGCGGAATCGAAGTCAACGACCCTGCAAATCCAACCAAGGTCCCCAACGGATTGGGCGGAGCCAACGACGTCCTCGTGGTCGCTGAACCCGGCCAAGACTGCGCCGCCATCCAGATTCTTGGCGAGCGCGACGGTGAACTAGCGGTTAAAGGCCTGCCCAAGGGCCAAGAACTGATCGCGTTTTGGAACACCTATCAGGTTTCGGTGCGTTCGGCCGAAGACGGCAGCCTTCGCGTGGCGATTCCGTCCGAAGCCGGCAGTGCCGAGCGCAGCCAGCTGCACCTGTACACGTTTAACGCGGACCGCTTTGGTGGAGAGGCCATGGTTCCGCTGCACGAAGGCCACATCGTGAATTCGACTGCCCAGCTGCGCCGCGACGACTGGGAATCAGCGACCATGTACTTTGCGTTGGTCGACCGCTTTAGTAACGGCAATCCGCTCAACGACAAGCCGTTGAACCGCGCCGACGTGCTCCCTGCCAACGACTACCACGGCGGAGACGTCGAGGGCGTCCAGCAGCGCCTCGAGAAGGGATACTTTGAATCTCTCGGGTTCAACACCATTTGGCTTTCGCCGCTGCACCGCAACCCGCAGGGCGCCTGGGGCCTCTGGAATAAGGGCGGCGTGTACACACGCTTTTCGGGATACCACGGGTACTGGCCCACCAGCACGTCCAAGCCGGACGCCCGCATGGGAACCGCCGATGAGATCCGCCGCTTCAACCAAGTGGCGCACGACCGCAACCTCAACACGCTGATCGACTTTGTCGGCCACCACGTGCACCTCGAGCACCCCGTGCTCAAGGCCCACCCCGACTGGATCACGTCGCTTTACCTGCCCGACTCGTCGCTCAACACCGAGCGCTGGGACGACCACCGCCTGACGACGTGGTTCGACACGCACCTTCCGACCCTGAACTCGCAGCGGCCTGACGTCGTAATGGCGATGACTGACTCGGCATTGCCGTGGGTGCAGGACTACGGATTTGACGGGTTTCGCCACGACGCGTCCAAGCACGTGGACCTGCTGTACTGGCGCACCCTGACGCGCAAGCTCAAGGAGCAGGTCGCGTACGCCGAGGGCCGCCGCCTCTACCAAATTGGCGAAACCTACGGGTCACCCGAGCTCATCAACAGCTACGTGGGCAGCGGACTGCTCGACGCGCAATTCGACTTCAACCTCTACGACGCGGCCGTCGCCTTTTTTGGCAACTTGGGCGGAAGCGCCACGGCGCTCAAAGCCACCCTCGAGGCCAGCCTGGCGACCTACGGCCCCAACCACTTGATGGGCAACATCAGCGGAAACCAGGACCGTCCGCGCTTTGTCACCCTTGCCTCGGGCCACGTATCGCCGCAAGAGGACACGAAGCTCGCCGGCTACACCCGCGCGACGCCCAAGGCCACTGAGGCCGGGCTCGACCGCCTCGCCCTGCTGCACGCGTTCAACTGCGCGATTCCAGGAATTCCCGTGTGCTACTACGGCGACGAAGTAGGCCTCGAAGGAGCCAACGACCCCGACAACCGCCGCGACATGTCGTTTGAGGCTGCGGGCAAGCCGTCGCCCTTCAGCAAAGCCCAGCGCCTTCTGCGTTCGCGCACGGCCGACGTCTTTATGGAGCGCCGCGCCAGCCTGGCGCTGTGCTACGGCCAGACCACTATTCGCACCGTGGGCGAGGACGTGCTCGTCATCACCCGCACCTACCCCGGAGAGACCGTGCGCGTCGTCCTGAACCGCGGTGACCAGCCCGTAACCGTCCGCATCAACGACCTTGGCCCCGATGCCCGCGTCGTGGCCGGAGAGGGCACGCTCAGCACCGTTAAGGCCGAGATTCCGGCCCGAAATTTTGCCTACATCAAATCCAACAAGTAACCCCTATGAAGAAGCTTCTCGCTTTTGCAGTTGCCGCCACCATGGCCGCCGCCTGCGCCCCCAAGGCCGCTGAAGAAACAGCCCACGCCTTTCACCCCGACTGGTCCAAGAACGCCGTGATCTACGAGGTCAACGTGCGGCAGTACACGCCCGAAGGCACACTGGATGCCTTTGAAAAAGAGCTTCCGCGCATCAAAGACCTGGGCGTGGACATCCTGTGGTTTATGCCCATGAGCCCCATTGGCGTCGAAAAGCGCAAGGGCGAGCTCGGTTCGTACTACAGCATCTCGGACTACACGGCCATCAATCCGGAATTTGGCGACAGTGCCGACTTTGCCCGCGTGGTCGACGAGGCCCACAAGCTCGGTATGAAGGTGATTTTGGACTGGGTTCC
>CBFHNK010000099.1:0-3536 GCA_965657195.1 uncultured Schleiferiaceae bacterium | reverse complement strand
TACATGTTGACGTGGCTGTCGGCAATGTGCTGCACCACAGTACGCCGCGTCCATCCTCCATCGCGGTAGGGCTCGTCGCGGAGCCCTTCCGGGCAATTTGCCCAGGCATCCTTGAGGCGCTGCGGAAGCGTGTGCAACTGCTTAATAAATGATGACATGTCTGCCTCTGTGGGCTGGTACACGAACCGACCTATGGGAAATTGCCGTTCCATCTCAGTACATCAGGTGTTTTTTTGCCGCAGTGCGCCACCCGGCTTGGGATTCGTACTTCACAAAAAAGATCTTGAGGTCGGCTTGCGACGCGTAGTCCACAAAGAAGAGCTTTTTTTGGGCTTGCGACGCGTACGGAACCCAAAACCACTTGCCCTCATTGCCTTTGGCCTGCGACGCGTACGCCACCTTGAACACCTTGAGGTCTGCCTGGGATTCGTAGTCCACGACAAAGACTTTAACGTCAGCCTGTGAGGCGTAATCTGCCGTAAACACCGCCTGGCCCTTGGCGCCCAAACCCAAGGACACCGCCATCAGTACAAGCAACTTTTTCATACATAGCAAGGTAAACACTTAAAATGACTCTTCTACGTAACTTGCTTCAATGAAACTTCGCCTTTTCGCCCTCGGACTCCTCGCGGCACTGCAGCTCGCAGCCCAAAACCTACCTGAAGACCTACTTAAAAACCTGAAATTCCGCAGTATCGGCCCCGCCGGCATGAGTGGACGGGTCACCGCCATTGACGTGGATCCGCGCGACGAACGCGTGATTTATGCGGGTTCTGCATCAGGCGGACTCTGGAAGAGCCAGAACGCCGGGCAGTCGTGGACGCCCATCTGGGACGAGCAACCCAACCCGTCTATCGGCGCGGTGCGCGTGGACCCCAGCAACCCCGACGTCATTTGGGTCGGACCCGGAGAAGGCAACCCTCGCAACTCGCAAACCATCGGCGGCGGCCTCTTTCGCAGCCTGGACGGCGGTAAAACGTGGCAGGCCATGGGCCTCACCGCCACCAAAGGCATTCACCGCATTGTCGTGCATCCGCGCGACCCCAACACCGTGTGGGTGGCTGCCATTGGCCTGGCCTACGGCGACACCGAAGACCGCGGGGTTTACAAAACATCCGACGGAGGCAAGACTTGGCGCAAAGTCCTCTACCGCAACAACCGCACGGGCGCGGCCGACCTCGTGATCGACCCCGTCAACCCCAACAAGCTTTTTGCCGCCATGTGGGAATACCGCCGTTGGCCCTGGTTCTTTAAGAGCGGAGGTGAAGGTTCCGGACTCTTTGTCAGCCACGACGGCGGCGAAACCTGGACCCAGCGCACCTCTAAAGACGGCCTGCCCGAAGGCAATCTGGGCCGAATCGGCCTCGCCGTGGCCCCCAGCCACCCCAACATCGTCTACGCCCTGGTCGAGAATAAGGACAAAAACGCCCTCTACCGCAGCAGCAACGGCGGCGTGAATTGGACCCGCATCAGCGACGCCGAAGACATCGGCAACCGCCCGTTTTACTACAGCGAGCTCTACGTGGACCCCTTTCGCGAGAATACCATTTACTCGCTTTGGACCCTCGTCACCAAGTCCGAAGACGGCGGCCGCAGCTGGAAGACGATTGCCCGCTACAGCGACATTCACCCCGACCACCACGCGTTTTGGCTGTCGCCAAAGACCCCCGGCTACCTCATTGAGGGCAACGACGGCGGCCTGAACATCAGCCGCGACGGCGGCGAAACCTGGCGCTTTGTCGAGAACCTCCCGCTCGCGCAGTTCTACCACATCAGTGTCGACAACCAGCTTCCGTACAACGTGTACGGCGGAATGCAGGACAACGGGTCCTGGAAAGGCCCGGCCTACCACCTCAAGGGCGGAATCGGGAACAGCGACTGGACCGAACTCTACTTTGGCGACGGGTTTGACGTGCTTCCGCACGCGACCGACCCCTCAACCGTATACGCCATGGCCCAAGAGGGCTACTTGGCTCGGGTAAACGTTTCAAACGGGTTGAAAACATTTATCAAGCCCGTACACCCCGACGGCAAACCCCTGCGCTGGCACTGGAACAGCCCCATCGCGGCCGACCCCTTCAATCCCGAAGCACTGTACTACGGATCGCAGCACGTCCACTACTCTGCGGACCGCGGATCTTCGTGGACCATTATTTCGCCGGACCTCACCAGCAACAACCCCGAGAAGCAAAAGTACCTCGAGTCGGGAGGCCTGACCTTTGACGTCACCGGAGCCGAAATGCACACCTGCCTGCTCGCCATCGCTCCGTCCTCACTGCAAAAAGGCCTGATTTGGACCGGCAGCGACGACGGAACCGTGCAGCTCACCCGCGACGGCGGCAGCACTTGGACGAAGTGCAGCATCAAAGGACTCCCCGACGGAGCCTGGGTTCCCCAAGTTCGCGCCAGCACCGTCAACGCCGCCGAGGCATGGGTGGTGGTCAACAACTACCGCCAAGGAGACTTCACTCCCTATCTCTTTCACACCAAGGATTTTGGTAAAACTTGGGCCAACCTTTTGGCAAGCAACCGCCCCGACGGAATGGGCCACTGCCTCAGCGTGCTTCAGGATCCCGCTCAGTCCTCGCTCGTCTACCTCGGCACCGAGACCGGGCTCTTTATCAGCGCCAACGGTGGCAAAAACTGGCAGCGCTGGTCGGGCCTTCCCGTGATGCCGGTGCAGGACCTCGCCATTCAAGAGCGCGAGGGCGATCTTATCCTCGGAACCTTCGGTCGCGCCGCCTGGGTGCTTGACGACCTGCGCCCGCTGCGCGAGGCCGCTGCCGCCAAGGGCCGCGTACTGACGGCCTACGACGCGCCTGACGCCTACCACTGGATCTATGCGGAATCCGACGGAATCCGCTTTCAAGGCCACGCCATGTTTCAGGGCGAAAACCGCTCGAGCGGAGCCCGCTTGAGCTACATGCTGCAGCGCGACACCGCCGACAAGGAGCTCAAAAAAGTCAAGTGGCTGCGCGTCGACATCTACGACCCGAGCGGCGCCCGCATCCGCCGAATTGAAACAAAAGTTCCGACCGAAAACGGACTGCAGCGCTGGAACTGGAACCTTCGGAGCGCCGGCGTCGACCGCCCCTCAATGAGCCGTAGCAAGCGCGAAAACGCCAACGAACCCGGATACGGCCCCGACGTTGCGCCCGGCCGCTACACACTGGTGTACACGCTTGGTTCGCACAGCGACTCGGCGCACGTGACTGTTTATGACGATCCCCGCGCCCCCGCCCGCGACTGGGCCGCACAGCACGCCTTTGAAGCCGAAGTCAACGGACAAATGGCTGCCCTTGACAGTGCGGTATCCCTGCTGCGCGAGGCTAAAAAGCGCCTTGAACTGCTTGACAAGTTGGTGGCCGCCAACGAAGACACAGCTGCGACCAAGCAGCTCCGCGCCGACATCAAGGCCCAGCTCAAGTCCATTGAAGACCGCCGCATGGCCCTATTCGGAAAAGAAGACGTGAAAGGCTACTTCGAGCAACCCGAAACCTGGGAATGGAAGTACGGTCAGTTTTCAGGCCACTATT
>CBFHNK010000098.1:0-3566 GCA_965657195.1 uncultured Schleiferiaceae bacterium | reverse complement strand
AGAAAGTATCCGACGACGATCCAAAGCCCCCAGGTGCTGCTCGGAACCGACTCGTGCTCACTCGCCTCGGCGAGCTCGGGCATCCATAAAAACACGGTGACGGCAAAAAGAAAGGCTCCCGAAAAGGCGTTGGTGGTCGCCAGCCACGTCTTGGGAACGATTTTGCGCCCCAACCACGCGCCCAGTACCAGGGGAAGCGCCAGTCCGATCAGCAGCAAAATGTCGTTCATGCCGCAAAAGTACGCCCAATGGCAATGCACCGCGGGCTTTGCGGCGTCCACGGACTGCCGTCGTAGTCGCCCAAAAACTCTACGGATTGAAGCCCAGCCGCCGCAAAAAGTACCTCAAAGTCGCTTCGGTCGAGCAGCATGACGCGCTCGCTGAATTCCGTCGTGGTCGCCCCGTCGCGAATGCTGATTGACTTGTGAACAAACGGTTCTTCGATCCAACGCCGCACGTGAAATTCGACGTGGTCCACCTGAACATGGTCTTCAGGAACAAGGTTCGCGCGCACCTCGATGGCGTTCATAAAGTCCATGACAAGGGCTCCGCCCGGGGTCAGCGCCCGCGCCATGTGCGCGATGGCCAGCTGGTGGGTGGCGAGGTCGTCAAAAAAACCAAAGCTGGTGAACCAATTCACGACCGCGTCGTACGGTGGTTGGGGCAGGGGGTCGAGCATGCTGCCCACAAAAAGTTCGGCGTCGATGCCTTTTTGGGCGGAACCGGCCCGCGCTTCGGCGACCCGGTGGGCGGCGAGGTCGATTCCCGCCACGCGGTAGCCCAATTCAGCGAGGGGCCAAAGGTGGCGTCCGCGCCCGCAGCCCACATCAAGGATGCGTGCGCCCGGCTTTAGGTGGAGCAGTCCCACTACGTTTTGCACCGCCTGCTGCGCCTCGTCTTCAGAACGGTGCGCATACAGCATTGGGTAGTAGGGGGAGTCAAACCACATGGCGGCAAAAGTAACCCCTCGTTGGCTACTCGTTGCTAGCTGCTAGTTGCCCAAAAGGTTGTAAAGGGCGCGTGCCGCGCCAAAGACCACGGCGGCCATGACGACCCAGCGTACGGCGGGTTGGGCGGCCGGAATCCGCACGACGTAGCGCGCTCCGATCCAGGCTCCGAGGGCTGAACCCACGGCCAGCCAGAGTGCGGCGCTCCAGACGATGTCGCCCATAAAGAGGTAGATGAGGGTGGCCGGCAGGGCGAGCACTAAGGCTAAAATGAGTTTGATCACATTGGCGTCGCGCAAGGTCCAGCGCTGCACCAGTACGAGGGCGGCGAGCATCATGACCCCGATGCCCATTTGCACGAATCCGCCATAAAGACCAATAGCAAAAAAGGTTAGCCAGCTCATTAGGCCGCCTTCGCGGCGTTCGCCTACAGCCAGCCAGCGCGAGGGTTTGGTGAATAACGTAAAGAGCATGGCGGTCATCACTACGGCGATGCTGGCCTCCATAAAGGTGGGCGAGGCGAGGCTTCCGACGACGCCCCCCAGCAGGCTGCCCACAAAAGTTGGCAGGGCAAGGCGACGGCTGGCGCGCATTAGGAAGCGTTTGCGGCGCGACGGACGCACGCTCAGCACCGCTGTGACGGTTTGGGCGAGGACTCCGACGCGGTTGGTGGCGTTGGCCACGGATCCGTTCAGCCCCGAGCCGAGCAGCAGCGAGAGGGTTATGGCGGAACCATTACCCGCCAAGGTATTGACCACCCCGGCGACGAGTCCGCCGGCGAAAAAAAGGAGGTCGTGGACCATGACGGCAAAGGTAGGGGATGTACTTTAGCACACATGAAGAAAAGCTTGTTTGCCCTTGGAATTCTGGGCCTCGCGGCCTGCCAAAGTGAGCCTGAAGCGGGCACGATTGCCTTCACGGCGACCGCGGATACGATCGAGATCGACGCCCTGCGCTGCTACGCTGTGAACTACGAGGTTTGGGGTAGCCCGAGCGACACGTCGGGCACGAACCTGGCGGTGCGCGGAATCCTTACCGCGGGCGCGGTTACCGACAGCAACAAAGCCGTCGACTATCTGCCGGCGGGCGACACCCTGCGGGGCAGCTTCTACTACTTGAGCGTTCCGGTCACGGCTGGCCCTGCCGAACTCGACCTGAACGTCACTAAAATCGACCAGCTATGAAGCACATTGGCGTACTGACCTCAGGGGGCGACGCCCCCGGCATGAATGCCTGCGTACGCGCCGTGGTGCGCACCGCCGACCGCTTGGGCCTGCAGTGCACCGGCTTTTACCGCGGCTACGACGGCGTACTGTCCAACGAGCACATGCCCCTGACGCGCTTTGACGTGCGCAACATCATTCACCGCGGCGGAACCTTTCTGCAAACGGCGCGGAGCGACGAGTTCCGCACTCCCGAGGGCCGCGCCAAGGCGGCCGCCAACCTGCGTGCCCTGGGCATCGAAGGTCTGGTGGTGGTAGGCGGAGACGGTTCGTTCACCGGTGCCAAATTGCTCAGCGAAGAGCACGGGATCCGTGTAATGGGCTGCCCCGGCACCATCGACAACGACCTCTTCGGAACCGACTACACCATCGGCTACCAAACCGCCGTCGACACCGCCGTGGAGGCCGTCGACAAGATCCGCGACACGGCCGTCTCGCACAACCGCCTCTTTTTTGTGGAAGTGATGGGCCGCGACGCCGGCTTCATCGCGCTGCGCACGGGTGTGGCTAGTGGGGCAGAGGGCGTGCTGATTCCCGAAACCACCACCGATATCGACCGGCTGATTAATTACCTGCGTTCCGACCACCAAAAAAAGCGCCGTTCGGGCATCGTCATCGTCGCCGAGGGCGACGACAGCGGCGGAGCCTACGCGGTCGCCAAGCAGGTACAGGCTGAGTTCCCTGACTGGGACACCAAAGTCACCATCTTGGGCCATACCCAGCGCGGAGGCAAGCCCAACGCCTTTGACCGCATCCTAGCGAGCCGCATGGGCCACGCAGCCGTAAACGCCCTGATGGCCGGCCGCAACCGCGAAATGGTTGGCGTTCAGGGCCACGAGGTGGTGTATGTTTCGTTCGAACAAGCCATTAAGCACCACGCTGGAATCAGTCCCTACCTGCTCGAGCTCGTCGACGCCCTCTCGTAATGGCCGCAGCGCGCTGGGTAGACGTCGTCGTGCCCGTGCCGGTGCGCACGGCCTTCACCTACGCTTGGTCGCTCGACCGCGAGCCTGAACCGGGGCTTCGCGTCTTTGTTCCCTTTGGGCGGAACCGAGTGCTGCTCGGCGTCGTAATCGCCGTGCGCCCCGATGCGCCTGACTACCCCGCCAAAGAAGTGCTTCGTTGTGTCGACGAGCACCCCAGCTTTCAGCGCCAGCAGCTCGCCTTGTGGTACTGGATGGCCGAGTACTACCTCTGTGCGCCCGGCGAGGCCATGGCGGCCTCGATGCCCGGATTCATGCAGGTCGAGCCCGACGACGAATCTACCTACACCCTGCGCGACGACGGAGTGTGGTCGCTGCGGTTTGCGGCGCCCCGCCACGATTCCGACGCGGTCAACCGCGCCTTCGCATCCCTTTCGCGCGCCAAGCTCCAGGCCGAAGCCCTGCTGCGCTCC
>CBFHNK010000097.1:0-3658 GCA_965657195.1 uncultured Schleiferiaceae bacterium | reverse complement strand
CGGCCGCCGGCAGGGCTCCGAATCGGTCGACCAAACCCAGGCGGTAGGCATCGAGGGCCTCGGGGCCGGGCAGGGCGTCGAGCTCGCGGTAAATGCGAAGGCGTTCCTCGACGGAGTTGACGTACGAGTCGGGCAGCAGCAGTTCCCAGTCCGTGTCGAGCTGGCACTCGCGGGTTTGCGACCAGCCGCCGCGCTGGTCCTCGTAGAGGTCTTTGAACTCGGACTGCTTGAGCTCTTCAACCGCTTCGGCGAGGAGCTTTTGGTAGGTTTCAAAGCCCAGGTCGTTGATGAATCCGGACTGTTCGGCGCCCAAAAGATCGCCAGCGCCGCGGATTTCGAGGTCGCGCAGGGCAATTTTGAATCCGGAACCCAGGTCGCTAAACTGTTCAAGCGCTTGCAAACGTTTGCGCGCTTCTTCGGGCAGTCCGCCCAGCGGGGGCGACACGAGGTAGCAAAACGCCTTGCGGTTGCTGCGGCCCACCCGTCCGCGCATTTGGTGCAGGTCGCTGAGCCCGAACATGTGCGCGTCCAAGATGATGATGGTGTTGGCGTTGGGCACGTCCAAGCCGTTTTCGACGATGGTTGTGCTCACAAGAACGTCGAATCGCTGCTCCATGAATCCCACGATCAGCTCTTCCATCTCGTGGCCGTTCATTTGGCCGTGGCCGGTGGCGATTCGGGCGTCCGGAACCAGTCGCTGCAGCATTCCCGCCACCTCGCTCAGGTTTTGGATGCGGTTGTTGATCACGTAGACTTGGCCGCCCCGGCTGATTTCGTAGCTGATGGCGTCCCGTAGGCGCTCTTCGTTGAATCCAATCAGGTAGGTGTCCACCGGCTGGCGGTTGGGGGGCGGAGTTGTCATGACGCTCAGGTCGCGCGCCGACATGAGCGAGAACTGCAGGGTGCGCGGAATCGGCGTGGCGGACAGCGTCAGCGTGTCAATGTTCGCTTTAAACGTTTTAAGCTTGTCTTTTGCGTTGACGCCGAACTTTTGCTCTTCGTCGATGATCATCAGCCCGAGGTTCTTGAACTTCAGGTCTTTGCCCAGGATTCGGTGGGTGCCGATCAAAATGTCAATCTTGCCTTCCTCGAGGTCCTGCAGCACCGCCTTGGTCTCTTTGGCCGTCCGCGACCGGTTGAGGTAGTCGACCCGCGCGGGCAGTCCGTCCAAACGTTTGCTGAACGTGCGAAAGTGCTGAAACGCCAGCAACGTCGTCGGAACCAGCACCGCCACCTGCTTGCTGTCAGCAACGGCCTTGAAGGCGGCACGCACCGCGATTTCGGTCTTGCCAAAGCCCACGTCGCCGCAAATCAGGCGGTCCATGGGGATCGGCGATTCCATGTCGGCCTTGACGTCGGCCGTGGACTTCATTTGGTCGGGTGTGTCTTCGTAGGCAAACGAAGCCTCGAGCTCGTGCTGCAGGTAGCTGTCGGGGCTGAATGCAAAACCCTTGGCTTCGCGCCGCTTCGCATACAGCTTGATCAGGTCAAACGCGACCTCTTTGACGCGGCGCTTGGTCTTGCTCTTGGCGTTTTGCCAGGCCGGCGACCCCAACTTGCTCAGCGACGGTTCGGTGCCCTCTTTGGTGGCATAGGGCGCAATCTTGTGCAGGCTGTGAATGCTCAAATAAAGCACGTCGCTGTCGCGGTAGACGAGTTTGATGGCTTCTTGCTTGACGCCGCCGACGTCGATCTTTTGTAGGCCGCCGAACTTGCCGATTCCGTGGTCGATGTGCGCCACAAAATCACCCACTTGAAGCGCGTTAAGCTCTTTAAGCGTTAGCGCTTGGGCCTGCTCGTGCTGGTCGCGAATCGTGAAGCGCTGGTAGCGCTCAAACAAGTCGTGGTCGACGTAGGCGATAAGGCCGGCTTCGGGGTCTTCCCAGCCGCGGTGCAGGGCTCCGTCGATCCAGTTCACCTCAAGCCCCTCGTTCAGGTCGTGCAAAATGGCCTTGAGGCGCTCGCGCTGGCTCTCTTGGCCGCACATAATCCACAGCGCGCGCCCGGCCTGTCGGTGGCCGTCCAGGGTTTGGGCGAGCAGGTCGAACTTCTTGGCAAAGGCGGGCTGTGCCAGGGTGTGCCACGATGCGGAATCGCTCGGAACTCCATCCACCGCAATGCCCCGACCGGCCAACTCGCGGTCCCACTCGGCTCCGCGCACATAGAGCTCGTGGGGCTCGAGGCGGCGAACCACGCTGTGCAGTCCGACAAATGCCTCTTCTGCCAGGCGGTAGACGCGGTCGAGCTTTTCAAGTGCCACTTCGGGCCGCTCGATCCACACCAGTGCCTTGGGGCCGGCGTAGGCCGTCAGCGACTCGCGCCGCTCGGTGCTCGACTTGTCTTCGACGTTGGGAACCAGCGTCATGCGGTCCACCCGCTGCAGCGTCAGCTGGTCGACGACGTCAAACGTGCGGATGCTTTCGACTTCGGAACCAAAAAACTCCAGGCGGTGCGGCTCGGGGTGGGCGAATGAGAACACGTCGACGATTCCGCCCCGAACCGAGAACTGGCCGGGCTTTTCGACAAAATCCACGCGCTCAAAGTGCAGCTCAAAGAGGTACTCATTCAGAAATCCCACGTCGAGTCGGGCGCCCACGGCAACCTCCATGCTCCGGGCGTCGAGCTGGCCTCGCGTAATGACCTTTTCGGCGATGGCCTCGGGGTAGGTGACCACAACAATCGGTTGGTCGCCGCGAAGCCGGTCCAAAACCTCTGCGCGCAATCCGATGTTGGAGTTGTCGGTTTGGTCGCGGTCGGCGTAGGGGCGGCGGTAGGAATCCGGAAAAAACAGCACCGATCCCTGTGGGAGAAGTTTTTCGAGGTCGTTAAAAAAATAGGCGGCCTCTTCTTTGTCGCTGCGCAGCACAATGAGGGTCTGCTTGAGTTCGGTTAGGGCCGACGCAGCCACTAGAGCGGGCAGCGATCCCGCGGCCCCCGAAAGGGCTACGCGCTCGCCCTGCTGCGCGGTGGCCCAGCGGCGAAGAAACTCGTTGAGGCGGCGGTCGCCGCGGTAAAGGCTTAGGAGTGAATTAGGTACGGCCACAAATAGCTTCAGCCGCGAAGAAATCCCTCGGCTTCGAGGACCATCGCGGTGGAGCCGGCAAAGTACGGCACCCTTTGGTGAAGTTCTTCAGGCTTAATGTCCAAAATCCGTTCGAAACCGTCTGTGGCCCGCCCGCCCGCCTGCTCGGCGATAAAGGCGAGCGGATTGCACTCGTACAGCAAGCGCAGCTTGCCTTTGGGGCTCTTGGTTCCGGTGGGGTAGATGTAGATTCCGCCCTTGAGCATGTTTCGGTGAAAGTCGCTCACCAGCGACCCGATGTAGCGCGACGTGTAGGGGCGGTCCGAGGCCGGATCCAGCTCTTGGCAGTACTTGATGTAGCGCTTGACTCCGTCAGGAAAGTGCACGTAGTTGCCCTCGTTGATCGAGTAAATCACGCCGCGTTCGGGCATGCGAATGTTTTCGTGGCTGAGCAAAAAGGTTCCGAGCGAAGGGTCAAGCGTAAAACCGTGCACGCCGTGGCCAGTGGTGTAGACCAAGATCGTCGACGAGCCGTAGATCACATAACCCGCTGCGACTTGCGCGTTGCCGGGCTGCAAAAAGTCCTCGAGCTGCACGGGCGTTCCGACCGGCGTGACCCGGCGGTAAATGCTAAAA
>CBFHNK010000096.1:0-3696 GCA_965657195.1 uncultured Schleiferiaceae bacterium | reverse complement strand
TACTAGTTGCTAGTAACCAGTTGCTAGTATCTAGTTACTTGTTTCTCCGACGCTGTCGAATCGTGCGAAGTCGTAGACCTAGCGAACCAGAAGCAAGTAGCAATTAACGCATAAAAAAACCGGGTACTACCCGGTTTTTTTATGCTTTAAGGCATCCAGATCGCCGCCGTCGGTACGATTCCGGCAGGAACCGTCGCTTCGAGCTGCCCCCCGGCGCTGTAGCGCCGCACCTCACCGGTTTGCTGAAAATCCTTGGCGTCGAGTACATAGAGTTGGCGGGTGGCCCGATCGGCGTACAATCCGTAGGCCGAGCCCGAAATCCAAGCAAAAGCTGGGTAGTCCAAGTCGGTTGGGTTCATGCGCAGCACGTCGCCGGTGTATCCGTCACGGATCCAGTACAGCACTTGACCGTCAGTCTGAAGCTTGGTGGGGCGATCGCCCGGGTTCACGGCAGGGTGGGTCGCGGTAACGATCCGCGTGGCCAAGTCGACGCGGACGAGTGCGGCGCTGCGGTCGCCTCCGCCCCCACTCCAGTCGGTGTAGCCCGAGCAGAGCACGTACAGCGTAGATCCTAGTTTGACGGCCGAAGTCGGATTGATGCCCACATGAACGGTGGCGAGCACGTCAAGTGTGGATGCGTCAAGCACCGTGAGCGTGCTGTCGGTGCCGTAGGCTCCGCTGTGGGTAACCCACAGCTCGTCTTGGTGCAGTACCATCGCCTCAGGGCCGCCCGCGAGGTCGACCGAATCGGTGCGCTGGAACGACGACGCATTCACGCGGTACAGTCGGTTGCGGCCCCAGTCGGTGACGGCAAGGTCGCCCCCGCTAAGCACGACGGCGTGCCGCGGCGAGGCGAAACCAGTGGCACGACCCACCGAGGCGAGCCCTGGAACCTCGAGCACTTCGACTGCAGCAGCTCCATTGAGTACCACATAAATTCGATCGGCATCTGCAGCGATTCCGTTGCCTAGATTGCCCAAGCTGCGGCCATTGGCGATGGCAAACGCGTCCGTCGTCACGCTGTCGTCGGTTGACCAATGGGTGAGCGTCGCGGTCCCACCCATGAAGGCGCCTTCGTTGAGCACGTAAAGACCTGATTCAAAAGATCCGGGAGTTGTTTGGGGATCGCACGAGGCCAGTGCAATTAGGGCCGTAGCGGCAAGTAAACTGTTGCGCATTAGGTTGAGGATTTAGGGGTTGTAGAAATTGGTGTGCTCCATGAGATACCGAGGTAGCGCCCTGGTAGCGGGTAGCCGAGTTGCAATAGCACGGGTGAATTCGTGGCGTTGTACAGGCTGATTTCGAGCGCCGACCGCTTCATTGACCACTGTGCGTGCACGTCGATTTGGCCCTGTGCGGGTAACCAGGTACCTCGGTCGCTGGACCACGCGGTGGGTGTGGCGGCGCGAAACCTTGGTTCCGCCCGAAATGTCCAAGAGCCGACTTTGCGCGCACCGAGCGCCGAAACGGACCATGGGGCCACATAGGGTACGCGCAATCCGAGGTCGTTCACACTGCGCACTGCCTGTGCACGAAACGTTCCGGACCATGCGCCGCGCTTCCAATCAAGGTGGGCGCTTCCGCCCCAACGCGTGATGGATGCGACGTTGCGCGGGGTCCAAACGGTTCCGACGGGCATCCACACGATGGCGTCGGCAAGCTGCCCGTGGTAAAGTTCGGCACCGGCGGATTTGCGGCTGAGGGACGCCCGAACTTCCCAACCGAGCTCGGCGCGCAGCATCGGATTGCCGCCCGGAACCCAAAACAGGTCGTTCAAGGTCGGGAAACGCTGGTGGCGGTGGGCCTTGAGGCTCCACTGGGTCGACGCTTTTTCGGCCGCACTCAGCTGAAGCATGGGCAGCATGCGACCTGCTTCGGATCCCTGGCTCAAATGACTTAACCCCCAGTGGTAGCGGAGCTTGCCCGGAAGCAAACCCGTTCCGCGCAGCATCGCCTGTACCCTCAGGACCGACGCCGGATTCTTGTTGGGGCCTTGCGCAATTTGGCGCGAAGCATCTACCGAAGAAGAGACGAGCTGCCGAAGAACCCATGCTTGCGCCCGCATCCGGATGCCGACCGACTGGGCGCGGTTGGTGTCGTGGATTCCACCAAATTGTTCGTAGTCGTAGCGTTGGGACGTAAGCGTCGCGTACTGCATACTTTGCCAATAGACCCGTCCGCTTTGCAGCGTTTGGCGTTGAACTACAGTGGCCCGCAGATCGCGCTGCACGGCTCCTTTGCGGCGCACCTGAGTGACGGCCTCGGGCAGCCCTTGCTGCAGCACGACCAGGTAGGCGGCACCATCCTGCTTCAGCGCGGATTGCGTTCGGCGCCATGCCGTGCGGACTTCAGCACGCTGCACCCCGGCTCCGAGCCTCAGTTGCCTTTGCCCCAAAAAGTCGCGGTAGGCGAAGCGGTTCAGGGCGGAACTCACGTTGACCCCAAGGTCTGTGCTCTGCCCCGGGATCCATACCGACACTCCGGCGTTGCCCAGCGACGCGGCCTCGGCGCGGAATTCAGCCTGCTGCAGCGACCTTAGGCGCAGACCGTCCGCGCTGCGATCCAGCTGCAGACCAGAGCTCGGTAGCAGGCGCACATCCATGATTCCTAGGTCAGACGCCTGAAGAGCAATCCCCTCCCACTCGATCCAGGTGTGGGTTGACGGTAGGCCATCAAGCGCGAGCCACGCACTTCCACCGGGAACCGATTGGCGAAGGTCAAGACCTGCTGCGAGCAAGGCCGAAGTATTCAAGCCGAGGGCTTGAGGCGCAATGTGGGCGGTTGCCGGAGACTGGGTGCGCCACATCCCGGCGTCAACCGGAACTTCAGGGAGCGCAAAGTGAAATGTTTCGCGGCCAATGGGATTGACTGTGACGCGCGACGTGTCTTCGGCCAGTTCCGCCGAATAACCCGCAAGGGCAGTAAACCATAAGCCAGCAGCCCATAGGCTGCGAAGCAATCGCTGCATCATCTTCAGGGCGCACTCTTCCCGGCACGCTCGGATTATCGTTCGAGGCAGGTCTTCTGGCTCGTTCCCCGACACGCCCCCTTCCCGGTTGCCCAGTGGGTTGTTGCGGCGTGCGGTGTGTGCGGAACTTACAGCTGCGGGTACAGCTCCGGTATTGCACCGGATTCCCTTTTCAGCACGCGGATTGAGACGTTCTCATCGCGTGCACCGCGAACGCATCAAAGGTAGTTAAAAAACGCGCGGGCGGCGTTGTGGGCCGACTCCAGCGCGAGTGGCTTGACGCCGAACGAAGCTCCGCGGGCCGTGGCAAATGTGAGCAAAGCTTCTGACGGCAAGTTGCCCACCAGGTGGTTTTGCGCAAAGGGACATCCGCCCAATCCGAGCAGTGCGGAATCAAAACGGCGAATCCCCGAATCCCAGGCCGCGTCAAGCAGCCCGTTGGTCAAGGCCTCGGCCGCCGGCATGTGCAGGTGAAGACCAAGGGGCGTTGCGCCGGACGCGTTCCGAACCGTAGCAACCACCTCGCGAATGCTTTGCGGCGTGGCGCTCCCAACCGTGTCGCTAATGGAAAGCACGCTAGGCTGCCAGCGATCCACCGCTTTATGCGTCCAATCCGCTACCAGATCAAGCGTGCTCGGTTCGCCGTAGGGATTGCCGAACGCCATCGAGAGATAGACCACCACCTCTTTGCCGGCAGCATGGGCGCGCTCGATGGCGGGCGTCCATTC
>CBFHNK010000095.1:0-3724 GCA_965657195.1 uncultured Schleiferiaceae bacterium | reverse complement strand
GCCACCAGGATGATGGCTTGGTCGTTGGCCACGCCCTTGACGTCGTAGGCCCAGCGGCGGGCGAGCTTGAGGGCGGTTTCGACGGCTTCGGCTCCGGAATTCATCGCGAGCACTTTGTCGTAGCCGAATCGCGTGGCCATTGCCTCCTCCATCGCTCCCAGCTGGTCGTTGTAAAAAGCACGCGAAGTCAGTGCGAGCGTGCGCGCTTGGTCCACGAGCGCACCCACGATACGCGGATGGCTATGGCCTTGATTGACAGCACTGTACGCACTTAAAAAGTCAAAGTATCGGTTGCCTTCGACGTCCCAGACGTACGGACCTTCTCCGCGCTGAAGTACCACAGGCAGCGGATGGTAGTTATGGGCTCCGTAGCGGTCTTCTTGGGCAATGTACTCGTGCGGCTTCATAGGTCAAGGATTTACCCAAAGATAGCGCCCTACCTTTGCGCAGTGATTCTCGAAAACATTCAAATTGATCGCGCCGGTGGGCGTGGCGTCGCCGTCGGCAAGACCTCAGATGGCAAAACAGTACTAGTGCGCGGAGCCGCTCCCGGCGACGTCGTCGACGTCCGCGTAGTGAAGCGCCATAAAAACTACTTTGAAGGCCGCGTAGATCGGGTGATCACGGCCTCTGCGCTTCGCGTGGCTCCGTCGTGTGCCCACACGGAATCCTGCGGCGGATGCCCCTGGCAGCACCTCGGCTATCCCAGCCAAGCTGAATTCAAGGCCAGCGAAGTCGAGGAGCAACTCGTCCGCGTGGGCGGAGTGCCCCGCGACGGAGTGGTGTGGAACCCGTTCATTTCAGCCCCAGTCCCCTTTCGCTACCGCAACAAGACCGAGTTCAGCTTCACATTTAACCGCTGGAAGACCCGCGGCGAGATGGACGCCAATCCAGATTCCGAACACGAACCCGGACTCGGATTCCACGTTCCCGGATTTTGGGACAAAATCTTGGATGTTCAAGACTGCCACTTGATTCCGGACTACGGAAACGAGATTCGCAACGCCCTTCGCGACGAAGCCATTGCGCTAGGACTGAGTTTTTGGCAGCCGCGCGCCAAAGTGGGCGCGCTACGCACCGCCATGCTCCGCAGCAACCAATCTGGAGACTGGATGCTCATTATTCAGTGGGGCGAGCACCCTGGGGCCGACGGATTTACCCTGATGCACCGCATGGCCGAGCGCTTTGACCGCCTCGTAAGCTTGTACTGGGGCCTCAACGAAAAGGTCAACGATTCGATGTACGACGTCGACCTTCACCTCTTTCACGGGATTGAAGCCCTTGAGGAGACCATGGAATCCGCTATCGAAGGCGGTCGCGCACTCAAGTTTTTGATCAGCCCCAAGTCGTTCTACCAAACGAATCCGAAGCAGGCCCACCGCCTTTATTCTGAGGCTCTTCGCGCCGCGGGGCTCAAGGGTGGCGAGACGGTCTACGATCTGTACACCGGCACCGGAACCATTGCCCTGTTCATGGCCCAAGTCGCCGGAAAAGTCGTGGGCGTCGAAAGCGTTCGTGAGGCCGTCGATGCCGCGTTCCGGAACGCGGAACGCAACGGCATCTCCAACGCAACGTTCGAAGCGGGCGACATGCGCCGCATTTTCACTCCAGAATTCGTGGAGCGCCATGGGCAACCCGACGTCGTGGTGGTGGACCCGCCCCGCGAAGGAATGCACCCCGCCGTAGTCTCAGAACTCGCTCGAATCGCAGCACCCAAGCTGGTCTATGTTTCGTGCAACCCCTCTACCCAAGCACGAGACATCCAAATGCTTTCGGAGGCCTACGAGGTGGTCAGCGTTCAGGGCGTAGATATGTTTCCGCAAACGTTTCACGTGGAATCCGTGGTACTGCTGCGCGCAAAGTCTCGAGAGAACAACTAATTTTAAGTCATGGGAGAACGCACACTCATCCTTGACGACGCCCGCATGGCGCGGACGGTCGAACGCATGGCCTGGCAAATTCTCGAACGCCACCGCGAAGGTGAGCGCTTGGTGCTGGCCGGAATCAGAAATTCCGGATACGCCCTTGCGGAGCGGATTGCAGTGCACCTGAAGCCCCATGTGGCCGCCGAACTTATTAGCATTGAAGTAAATAAGCGCGAGCCATCGCTTGAAGACACCAGAGCTTCAGTAGCACCTTCACAGCTCGAAGGCGTTCACTTGGTCGTAGTTGACGACGTACTCAATTCAGGCGCCACCCTACTCTATGCCGTCGCACACTTTATGACGGCTCCAATGGGACGCATTACGACGGCCGTACTCGTGGACCGCAACCACAAGCGCTACCCAATAAAGGCCGACATCAAAGGACTTTCACTCAGCACGGGACTTCACGAACGCGTTGAGGTTGATTGGTCGGCTCCCTGCGCAACTTATCTGGTCTGAATTAGTTCGGCAAGCATCGCGACCACTTGGTCGCTCGAGTTTTTATCTACGGCGATTTTATGCGCTGCTTTTTGGTAAAAAGGCAGGCGTTCAAAGAGGTGCTTTGCGATAAACTCCGCAAGGTCGTCGTCTGCCACACCGCTCAGTAGCGGGCGCTTTGTTCCCCTAACTCGACTCGCAGCTAGGCGCTGGTGCAACCAGCCCACAGATGCCGAGAGGTAGATGGTCTGACCGTGATCAACCATCCAATCTGCATTATCATAGTAGCATGGCGTTCCGCCCCCGCACGAAAGAATTCCTTCAAAACCCTCATTCTCAATAAGTAACTGCCGTTCAAGTTTTCGAAACGACAATTCTCCCTTTTGATCTATGAAATCAGAAACGGATAGTCCGGATTCACGTACGATGAGTTCATCCAAATCCTGAAATTCAAGTTCATGTTTACGCGCAACGGCACGACCCAAACTCGACTTACCTGAGCCCATATAGCCCCACAAATACCACGTTTTCATCGCTATCTACAAATCTACATTAAGCCCTTTGGTTTTTGAGCATTTGGACTATATTTGCAGCCTCGTTTGCGAGACGACTCGATAGCTCAGCTGGTAGAGCAATACACTTTTAATGTATGGGTCCTGGGTTCGAATCCCAGTCGAGTCACGAAACGTTCTTCCTTTAAAAAGTGTAGCCCTGGTGGTGAAATTGGTAGACACGCCATCTTGAGGGGGTGGTGAGCTATGCTCGTGCTGGTTCGAGTCCAGTCCAGGGCACTTTTTTTTGGTCCGTATTTTGCGGTGAACAACTTCATGAAACTTTTCGGGTTAATCCTTTTAGCGGTGGGCATTGTGCCCATTGCCTCATGCCAAAGCACCCCAAAAAATATGAAGCCCGAGAACTTTCCCTTCGCCAAGTCCGAAGAGCAATGGAAGTCCGAACTGACTCCAGAGCAGTTTCGTGTACTCCGTCAAAAAGGAACCGAATACCCTGGCAGCGGCATCTACGACCAGCACTTTAAACCGGGCCACTATACCTGCGCCGGCTGCGGTGCCAAACTCTTCGTGAGCGATCGCAAGTTTGACGCACACTGCGGATGGCCAAGTTTTGATGCGCAAAGCGAAGATTCAAACGTCATCGAGCGCGCGGACTACAGCCACGGTATGGTGCGCACTGAAATCCTTTGCAAGCAGTGTGGAGGGCATTTGGGCCACGTATTTAACGACGGCCCAACCCACACGGGTCTTCGGTACTGCGTCAACAGTGCTTCACTAAATTTTTCAGGTTCGAAGGAATAGAGCGCCACGCAACCCACAAGGATGTTTCTGCATCCTAACTGCATGAAT
>CBFHNK010000094.1:0-3900 GCA_965657195.1 uncultured Schleiferiaceae bacterium | reverse complement strand
CGTTCGCGCGCTTAAGGGTCGGAACCGATTCCGCCGCCTTTTTGGCTTGAACGAGCTCGCGCTGGGTGCGGCTTTGGGCCTTGGTGAGGTTCCAGGTGTAGCCCGCGACTCCGATGAGCATTTGGTCGTCGTGGCCTCCGAAGCGGGTTCCGCCGCCGCCGTAGCCGTCGAGGCCGTCGTCAAACATGAAGTAGCGGTAGGTCAGCTCAGCGTAGACGCGGCCGGGGCCGTAGGGCAGTGACGCGCGCAGTCCCAGTGAAGCGGGGGCCGACAGTGACCCCCACGTGTAGAGGCCTTCGTTGAGTTTGGTGGTAACGCCTCCGACGGTTTGCGTGGTGCGGATGGTGGCAAGACCTAGTGATCCACGTGCTTGAACAAGCAGCGCGCCAAGCGGGCGGGTGTATCCTAGGCCGAGGCGGGGTGAAGCACCAGTCAACTGACTAACGGCCGTAGCGCCCACCGCGCGAATCGAGTAGAGGTCGAGGCCAGCATGCATGCTGAGGTCGTTCCACAGCGGCATCTGAAGCTCTGCGCCGGCTGAAAGGTTGAAGCCGTCGATTCCGCCCTCTTTGGCGCCCCACTTGCCAAACGGCGAAGCGTTGTCGCGAATGAACATGGGCAGTCCGCCATAGACCGAAAATTCAGGGCTTTGGGCGAACGCAGCGACCGGCAAAATGCCAAAGGCCAGGAGCTTGAGGTAGTTCTTCACAGCGCAGTATTTTTCCCAAAGGTACACTACCTACCTTTGCACTCCTTTTTCGAATACTATTTGGCCATGAACGCACACTGGACCGTCGACGCGGATTTGAACGCGCGCCTCACTCTGACTATCGAACGCAGCGAATACGCAGAAGCCGTTGAGAAGCAGCTTACCGACTACCGCAAAAAAGCGCGGATTCCTGGGTTTCGCCCCGGAATGGCGCCTATGACGCTGATTCGCAAGCAGTACCAAGAGCCCATCACGGCTGACGAAATCAACAAGCGCCTCCAGGACGAGCTGTACGCCTACCTCGAGCGCGAGAAAATTGACATTTTGGGTCAGCCGCTGCCCGTAGCTGGTGACTTGGACTTTAGCGCCGACAGCCACAGCTTTGAATTTGACCTCGGAGTCGCTCCGCAGATCGAGCTTGAGGTGAGCGACAAGGTGAAGATTCCGTTCTACGTCCTCGAACCCAATGAAAAGGACTTGGACAAAGAAGTCGAAAACCTTCGCCAGCGCTACGGCGCCATGAGCGAGGTGGAGACCGCCGGCGACGACGACTTGTTTTACGGCCACTTTGACATCGTAACTAAAAAGGGTGAGGCGGTCGAAGGTTCCGCACACAAGAACGGTCGCTTCGGCCTCAACGCGGTCAGCGGACGCTCGCTCAAGAAGGACCTCAAGGCCCTCGCCAAAGGTGACAGTTTGATCATCGACGTGAGCGACTTCGAAAAGGACTTTGACATCTACCAAGTACTCGGATTCAACCCCGAAGAGTACGCTTTGGCGACTGGTTACTTCCGTTTTAAGCTCGAGCAGATCTACCACATTGAGCCCGCAGCGCTCAACGCCGAGCTCTTTGACAAGCTCTTCGGAGAGGGTGCGGTGACCGACGAGGCTGGACTCCGCGCCAAAATCCGCGAAGAACTCACTCAAGTCTACCAACGCGACGCCGAACAGCACTTTTTCAATCTTGCGAGCGACAAGCTGATGGAAACGAAGTTCAAGCTCCCCGCGACCTTCCTCAAAAAGTGGATGACCACCGCGGGCGAGAAGCCATTGAATCCGATCGAAGTTGAGGCCCAGTGGCCCAACACCGAGAAGGCGATGCGCTGGCAGCTCATCGAGACCAAGCTCGTCAAGGACCACCACATTCACGTGCACCGCGAGGAGCTGATCGACTTCGTCACCGGTGAAGTGATTGCCCGCATGCGCCAGTTTGGCCGCGAAATGACCCCCGAAGAGGCGCAGCCCATCGCGGTCAACCTCCTTCAGGAGCGCCAGCAAGCCGAGCAGTACTCGGAACAACTTTTGCAGCGTAAATTGATGCAGTTCGTACTCGGCGCATTTGGTAAAAAAGAAATCAAATCGACCTACGCGGACTTTATTAAAGAAGTAAATAAATCTAAGAAGTAAGCCACCATGGATTTCGGTAAAGAATTCAAGCGCTACGCCATGCTCGACAAGGGCGTGAGCAGCATGCATTTTGAGCACTACGTTGACAACTCACTGACGCCCTACATCATCGAGGAGCGCCAGCTCAACGTGGCCCAGATGGACGTGTTTTCGCGCCTGATGATGGACCGCATCATCTTTCTCGGAACCGGAATCAACGACCAGGTAGCCAACATCGTCCAGGCACAGCTCCTCTTTTTGGAGTCAGCTGACGCCAAGAAGGACATCCAGATTTACATGAACAGCCCCGGCGGCAGCGTGTACGCAGGCCTCGGAATCTACGACACCATGCAGGTGGTTGCTCCTGACGTGGCGACCATTTGTACCGGAATGGCCGCCTCGATGGGCGCCGTACTTCTTTGTGCAGGAACCAAGGGCAAGCGTTCAGCGCTCAAGCACAGTCGCGTCATGATTCACCAGCCCATGGGCGGAGCCCAGGGACAGGCCAGCGACATGGAGATCACCCTTCAGGAGATCCTCAAACTCAAGAAGGAGCTGTACGACATCATCGCGACCCATTCAGGCCAGGAGTTTGATAAGGTGCAGCACGACTCAGACCGCGACTACTGGATGACCTCAGAAGAGGCCAAGGCCTACGGAATGATCGACGAAGTCCTCGTCAGCAAGCCCCGCGGCTAAGCCCTTGCGTCCATGACCGACACCAACCAGTGCTCATTTTGCGGCCGCCCGTCGACCGAAGCCGGACTTCTGGTTTCGGGACTCGACGCACAGATCTGTGCCAACTGCATCGAGCAGGCCCACCACATCCTCGAAGAGGAGTCTGACGACGCCGACAGCGGCGCCCTCGGGTCGATGGACCTGCCCAAGCCGTCCGAAATCCGTGCCCGCCTCGACGAGTACGTAATCGGTCAAGAGGACGCCAAGAAGATCCTTGCCGTAGCCGTCTACAACCACTACAAGCGCGTGCTGCACGGCGGCGTGGGCGACGAAGACCTCGAGAAGTCCAACGTCATCATGGTGGGCGAGACCGGCACCGGTAAGACGCTTTTGGCCCGAACCATTGCGCGCATGCTGAAGGTACCCTTCGCCATTGTCGACGCGACCGTCCTCACCGAGGCCGGCTATGTGGGCGAAGACGTCGAGAGTATCCTCACCCGCCTGCTTCAGGCCGCCGACTACAACGTGGCGGACGCCGAGCGCGGAATCGTCTTCATCGATGAAATCGACAAAATCGCCCGCAAGAGCGACAACCCGTCCATCACGCGCGACGTGTCGGGCGAGGGCGTCCAGCAGGCCCTCCTCAAGCTTCTTGAGGGCACCAAGGTGAACGTTCCGCCCAAAGGTGGCCGCAAGCACCCCGACCAAAAGTTTGTCGAGGTCGACACGCGCAACATCCTCTTTATTGCGGGCGGAGCCTTTGACGGCATCCAGCGCCACATCGCACGCCGCTTTAACACCCAGGTCGTCGGTTTTACCGGAACCACCCACCGCGTAGACGTGGACGAAAACGCCTTTTTGAAGCACGTGACGCCCCAAGACCTCAAGGCCTTTGGCCTGATCCCTGAGCTCATCGGACGCCTCCCCGTGCTGACCTACCTCGAGCCCCTCGACCGCGTCGCCCTGCGCCGCATCCTGACCGAGCCCAAAAACGCGCTGATCAAGCAGTACGAGCGCCTCTTTGCCTTAGACGGAATCGAGTTCAGCATCGACGACGAAGCCCTGGACGCCATTGTCGACAAGGCCATCGAGTTCAAGCTCGGAGCCCGCGGCCTCCGCGGAATCGG
>CBFHNK010000093.1:0-3934 GCA_965657195.1 uncultured Schleiferiaceae bacterium | reverse complement strand
GACGGTGGTCGCGGTGGGCACATTATACTAGAGGCGAATCCTCAAATGTGGACCTTGATTCACCTCAAGTACCGCAAGCACATTAAGGCCGAACCTGGAGTCAACGGCAGCCGCAACCAACGCATAGGTGGCAGCGGTGAAGACATCGTCTTGCAGGTTCCGCTCGGGACCGTCGTCAAAGATGCCGAAACTCTTGAAGTACTCTGTGAGCTCACCGAACCTGGAGAGCGCAAAATCCTCTTGCCCGGTGGTCGTGGTGGCCGCGGTAACGCCTTCTTCAAAAATTCGGTCAACCAAGCCCCCGAGCACGCCCAGCCCGGTGAAGAGGGCCGCGAAGGCTGGTTCCTTCTCGAGCTCAAGGTTCTTGCGGACGTCGGTCTGGTCGGATTTCCGAACGCTGGTAAATCCACACTGCTCAGCGCCGTGAGTGCCGCCAAGCCTGAGATTGCCGACTACCCGTTTACTACACTTGTGCCCAACCTCGGTGTCGTCGCCCACCGCGACTACACGTCGTTTGTCATGGCGGACATCCCCGGACTCATCGAGGGCGCCGCCGAAGGCCGTGGACTTGGCCACCGCTTCCTCAAGCACATTGAACGCAATGCACTGCTGCTGTTTTTGGTTCCGTGCGATGCCCCCGATGTCGTTGAGCAGTACCACATTTTGCTCGGCGAACTAGAGCGATTCAACCCAGAACTACTCACGAAGCGCCGCGTACTGGCCATTTCAAAGATCGACATGCTCGACGAAGAGCTGCTTGGTCAATTGCTCGACAACGTGCGTCCGCGCCTCCCCAAGGATCTGCCGCTGACCACCTTTAGTAGTGTCACGGGCCAGGGTCTGGACCACCTCAAAGATTTGCTGTGGGATTCGTTGAATCGCTCGATCGACTAGACCGCTCGGTCTTTCTCGGCGTCGCAGGCCATGGCGGACCCTGGGCTGACCACCTCTTTACCGCGGTCTCCAACATTTGGGTGGCCCTTGCCGTTTGGCTCCTCCTCTGGGCATTCCAGCGCCCAAAATTCTCGCCAAGTGGCTGGTTTTGGCTTTTGATCACCCTGGTGGCGGCCTTTGCGGCTGCGGACTGGGTCGCGACCTTTCTCAAAAACAGCATCGGGCGTCCTCGGCCGTGCTGGGCCCTCGAGGGTGAATTTCGCGCCGTAGCTACGTGCCGCGGAGCCTTCGGCTTTGTCTCAGGCCATGCAGCCACCACGTGGGCCTTGCTGACGGTATACATGGCTTCTCGCCCCGCTCGCTGGCTTACCGTGTTGGCCGTGACGTGGGCATTGGCGGTTCCCTTTTCGCGGGTGTACCTCGGCGTGCACTATCCAGGTGACGTGCTGGCCGGCGCGCTGCTCGGAATCGCAGTCGGTCGCCTTATCCTTCGCCTCCGACCCCTAACTTCGGGATTATGAATCCGTTTGCCGTCGCCTTAGGCGGAGCCATTGGCAGTCTTCTTCGCTGGTCCCTAACGGTCCTGCTCAAGCGCGCAGAGGCTCCATTGCTCACTGCTTCCACCGCCACGCTCGTGGCCAACGTTGCCGCGGCAGCACTGCTTGGCTACCTCATGGCGCGGCCCCATCCCGACGCGCGGATTCAGCTTGCACTCGCCACAGGCGCGTGCGGCGGATTCAGCACCATGAGCACCTTTAGCTGGGAGGCCCTACAGTGGGCCAAAACAGGCTCGTCGCTGATGGCCCTAGGGTACATCACGGCAACCTTGGTGCTGAGCCTCGGCGCTGCCGCCGTAACCTACGCACTAGCGAACAAGTAGCACGACGCCCTGCTGCTCGACGGGGGAATCCCCAAAATCAATCGTAAACAGGGACCAGACATAGGCACCCTCGGGGCATTCGGCTCCGACGTTGTGTACGCGTCCGTTCCATTCCTCAAGTGCATCTTCGGACCGAAAGACTACGTTGCCCCAGCGGTCCATAATGTGAAGGCGGTACTGCGTAATGCCCGTTGCAACGGGTCGAAATCCCTCGTTGCCACCGTCTCCGTTCGGCGTAAACGCAGTGGGCGACCACACATTATAGATGGGGTTGACGCGAACCGAGTCGACAAGGGTGTCCCAGCACCCAAACTGGTTCACGGCGATGCGGCGCACCACAAAGGTTCCGGTGTCGCGGTAGAGGTGCACGACAAAGGCCTCTTGGGCATATTGCGTCGAATCCCCCATGTCAAACCAGAACTGCTCGTCGGCGTCCACTGAGTCAGCACGAACCTGAACCAAAGGCTGGTAAATCGACACCGTCTTGGGCGCAATCGTCATGCCGAGCACGGGCCGGGGGTTTACCCGAATGGCCCCCGGAAAGATCTTCTCAACCGTGTCGCGGCAGCCCGCTTCGGTCCACATGCGGACCCGTACGTCGTACAATCCCGGAACCGTGTAGGTGTGCACGGGAGACTCCACTGTGTCTCCTGAGCCATCACCGAAATCCCATTCGAAGTAGGTCGTCCGACGGGCAAATGCCCCCGCGTCAAAGACGAGCGTGTAGGGTTCGCAACCTACCCACGGCCCAATGGTGCTGTCGAGTCGGGGACGCGGATCCACCACCACCGAATCGAGGTAGGTTTCGTCGCAGGACTTTGACTGAATGCGCAGGGTGACGGGGTAGGTTCCGGGTTGAAGAAACTGGATAGGAGGCGGAATTTCACCAGACCAATTTGCCAGCGAAGCATCGCCCGGAGCCCCAAACGTCCAATCAAACTGTGCGCCGTCAAACCAGGTTCCGAATGCAGTAAACGTGACGGGCTGCTGGTCAAAGCAAGGGCCGCCGTCGTGCGTAAAGCTTGGATTGATGGGCGGGTAAATGTGAAACTTGACGCGGTCGGTGTCGGCACAGGGCCAGCCCGGATTGGCCACAAGGGTCACCCAGTACACCCCCGTGTCGCTAAACGTCCAGGTCGGAAAAGCCAAGCGCGACGTGTCGTCACCCCGGTTCAGGTCACCAAAATCCCACCAAAACGTCGACGCGTTAATGGACTCGTGAAAAAACGGAACGGTCGCCCCAATGCAAATCTGCTCGGGATCGTCCACTTCTGAAACGATGTCTGCTACCACCCATGCTTGGCACGAAGTCACATTGAATTGGTAGTCTCGGCGGACCGTATTTAAAAGTGCGCCGTTGCGCCATTCCTCTACCTCGATGGCGAGTACGAACTGTCCGGTGACATTGAGAAAACCCGAAAGCAGCCCTGTGGTGCCGCCAATGCTCAGCGCGGGCGTTCCCGGAATCGGATTCGCTGGAGTTGCAGGGTTTAAGAAGTTTATGGGGACGTAGGGCGGCGGGGCGGGTGGGCTAGGGGCGGGGGTGTTGAATCCGGTCCCGTTGTTCTTGCCGCCACCGTGCAGCGGGTTGACGAGTCGGTAGTAGAGCGAGTCGCCGTCGGGGTCGGTGGCGGTGCTCGGGATCTGAAGATTCTCCTGGTTGCACAGTACGATGGGTGGCAGGCTGTTCCACTGCGGACTGTTGTTGCACTGGTCCATTGGCGGCACGCGCGCCATCAGCGTAGAGCCCCAGTCGTCGGGCGTCGGAATGTTGCTAATCGTCGCATTGCGGCAGCAGCGCTGCCACGTAATCACGTAGCCGTTGGTGCGCTGCGGAAGCTGAATGACGGTCGTGTAGGTCGCGTACTCTGTACAAATGTTGGGCGGAGCCTGTAGGCAGGGATTTCCGGTATTTGCGGGCACATTGATCGTCGGCCCCTTGTTCACCTGAAGGTTGTGGATCAGTAGGTTTTGGATTCCGTCGTAAATGCCAATCGACACCGTGGGGTCGAGCTGTGCACCCGTTGAATTGCAGTCGCGGTACACCACCAGTTTGATCTGGTACTGGTTGTTTCCGAGGCAGGTATAGGTCAGCTCTCCGCCCACGAGGTGGGCAGCTTGAGCTGCGAGCCCCCAAAGGAGCAGCAGCGCTACGGTAAG
>CBFHNK010000092.1:0-4400 GCA_965657195.1 uncultured Schleiferiaceae bacterium | reverse complement strand
ACACCTGCGCCTGTGGGCCCCAGCGCCTCTGGGACCGCTGCTTCTGACGCGGTACACACCAGTTAAGCAATGAACCGCGCCAATTCGGCGCGGTTTTTTTGTGTACCACTGCCAAATTGTCTGAATTTGGCAGGGTTCCGCCCCCGTGCCGCCAGTGGTACAGTGCTTGCCCAATCTTGGACAAATCAACACCAAAGAACTCCAAATCATGGGAAAAATTATCGGCATCGACCTCGGAACAACCAACTCCTGCGTCGCCGTTATGGAGGGCAATGAGCCCGTTGTTATTCCGAACTCAGAAGGTAAGCGCACGACGCCCTCGGTAGTCGGGTTTGTGGATGGTGGCGAGCGCAAAGTGGGCGACCCCGCAAAGCGCCAGGCGATCACCAATCCCACCAAAACGATCTTTTCGATTAAGCGCTTTATGGGCGAGTCCTACTCCAACAGTGAGAAGGAAGTCGGCCGCGTTCCGTACCAAGTAGTGAAGGGCGACAACAACACGCCCCGCGTGCAGATCGACGACCGCGCCTACACGCCCCAAGAGATTTCGGCTATGATTCTTCAAAAAATGAAGAAGACCGCTGAAGACTACCTCGGTACGACGGTGGACGAGGCGGTGATTACGGTTCCGGCCTACTTCAACGACGCCCAGCGTCAGGCTACCAAAGAAGCGGGCGAAATCGCCGGCCTCAAGGTGCGCCGCATCATCAACGAGCCGACCGCAGCAGCTTTGGCCTACGGCATCGACAAGATGAACCGCGACATGAAGATTGTCGTGTTTGACTGCGGTGGCGGAACCCACGACGTATCCGTCCTCGAGCTCGGCGACGGCGTATTCGAGGTAAAGTCAACCGACGGTGATACCCACCTTGGTGGAGACGACTTCGACGACCGCATCATCAACTGGTTGGCCGACGGATTCAAAGCCGACGAAGGAATCGACCTGCGCCAGGACGCGATGGCCCTTCAGCGCCTCAAGGAGGCCGCTGAGAAAGCCAAAATCGAGCTTTCGAGCACCAATGCAACCGAAATCAACCTTCCGTACATCACGGCCACAGCCAGCGGGCCTAAGCACATCGTGCGCAACCTCAGCCGCGCGGAGTTTGAGCGCCTCGTGGCCGACCTGGTAGACCGCACGATCGATCCTTGCAAGAGCGCCCTCAAGAACGCCGGTCTCAGCACCAGCGACATCGACGAGGTCATCATGGTAGGTGGTTCGACCCGCATCCCCGCGATTCAAGAGGCCGTCAAGAAGTTCTTCGGCAAGGAGCCCAACAAGGGCGTCAACCCCGATGAGGTGGTGGCCATCGGTGCCGCCATCCAAGGCGGAGTGTTGGCCGGCGACGTCAAGGACGTGCTGCTGCTTGACGTGACTCCGCTTTCGCTCGGAATCGAGACCATGGGCGGCGTAATGACCCGCTTGATCGAGTCCAACACGACGATTCCGACCAAGAAGTCTGAGGTGTTCAGCACCGCCAGCGACAACCAGCCCAGCGTTGAGATCCACATCCTGCAGGGCGAGCGCCCCATGGCCAAGGACAACAAGACGATCGGCCGTTTTCACTTGGACGGAATTCCGCCCGCACCCCGCGGCGTACCCCAGGTCGAGGTGACGTTTGACATCGACGCCAACGGAATCTTGCACGTGAGCGCCAAAGACAAGGCGACCGGCAAGGAGCAAAAGATCCGCATCGAGGCTTCTTCGGGCCTAAGCCAGGAAGAAATCGAAAAGATGAAGAAGGAGGCCGAGGCCAACGCAGACGCCGACAAGCTCGCCAAGGAGCGCGTCGACAAGCTGAACGCCGCCGACCAAATGATCTTCCAAACCGAGAAGCAGCTCAACGAGTTTGGCGACAAGCTCGGCGACAAGAAGGGCGCCATCGAGTCTTCGCTCGAGAACCTGAAGAAGGCCCACGCCAGTCAAGAGATCAGCGCCATCGACGCCGCCATGGAGCAGATCAACGAAGCCTGGAAGAACGCTTCTGAAGAGATGTACAAGGCGCAGCAAGAGGGCGCCGCAGGCAGAGACGCCAACGGTCCGGGCGCTGGTTCAGCCAACGCAGCCGACGACGTGACCGACGTCGACTTCGAAGAGGTTAAGTAATCCTTAGCTAGTAAAAAAAGGCCGCCCTTCGGGGCGGCTTTTTTTTTTGCGAGGTTGGCTCGTTGGCTCATTGGCGAGGTTGGCTCGTTGGCTGGTTGGCGAGGTTAGCTCGTTGGCGAGGTTGGCTCGTTGGCTGCTGGTTTCTCGTTGCTCGAGGTCACCATGAACCTATTATGCTTGGAATGGGAAATAGCGGTGCTCGGGTGAGAACAGTAGTGTTCATAATAGATTGTTTATCAATGTATTAAATCAATCGACTACAGTGAGGCGGCTATTGAATTGTGTGAGTTTCCAACTTATCAACTACAGGTGCTGTTCGGTGGTGGGATTGAAGTAACTCCAATACGCGGATCGCCGTGAGATGTGATTTGGGTTTGTCCTACGTGTGCCGTTGACTGATGCACCGCAGGCCAGCAGATGATTTTCAAGCGCTTGTGTTGGATTAATATGTTATGATTGACACCCGTGACGTGGTGGTGATAAAAATGATGATAAACGTGAAATGATGGAGCACCGAATTGAACTATTTACATTATCGGAAGGCAGCACTCAGATTGAGGTTCAATTTGAAGGGGACACTTTTTGGTTAAATCTTAACCAGATATCAAGCCTCTTTGAAAAGGATAAATCTGTGATTTCAAGACATTTAAAAAATGTATTTGCGAGTGATGAATTGATCAGAGATTCAGTTGTTGCAAAAAATGCAACAACTGCTCAAGATGGGAAAACATACGCTGTAGAATACTACAATCTAGATGCAATTCTGTCGGTCGGATACCGTGTTAACTCAAAACGAGGAACCCAATTCCGCCAGTGGGCAACGAGAAGATTGAAAGACTACTTGATTAAAGAGGTGGCCATTAATGAGCAGCTTCTAGCACAAAAAATACAAGGAAATACAGGTGCTTCAAGACGGAATTCGCATTCTAATTAGTGCAATTGAAGATCAGGCTGCCAATGATGAAAATTATGCTTTTCATTCGTTTCGATTGACGGGGGTAAAGACAGAGGCACTTTTAAGATGCTTGGGATTCTTATTCTGTTAGCCCTGCCGCGGTGCTGTATGCCTTTTTATAGAGTCGCGAAATCTGTATGTAGTCTATGGGTATTCCTTCTCGATCGTTTTCTGTGATAAAAGCTTCGAGGTATTCCACACCTTCTCGATGTTGTCCGGATTGGACGAGATTGAAAGCTAATATCCATAAGGCCCTTAGGTCACGGTATTGCTCCCAGGCTATTTTACTGAATTTGATGCAACTATCCTGATCGCTTGAACGGTGCCACAACATATACTGATAGTAGTAATTCATGGCAAAATCACTGAAAAATAGGCCTTCCCCGTCAGTTATTTCGAGCTTAGAAATAGAATCTAGATGGTAAAAGTCACTAATAACTGACGCGGAGTCGACTTTACGACAAGAAGCGTTCAAGGTCTTTGATTCCTCTAGATAATTAACCTGACCAAAAACAGCAATTGGAGTAACTATGATCATTGAAACACCTATTACGAACAGTCCCAATATTTTCTGAGCTATGTACAATATCATGTTTTAAAGTTAAGGTTACCGGACCACCGGGCAAATTGGAACCTACATGTTCCACTAATGCCAACTGCTGAACAATAACCTGAAACGGGAAGCCTGAAACTAGAAAACGGCAGCCAACGAGCCAACCTTGCCAACCTTGCCAACCTCGCCAACGAGCCAACCAGCTACTTCGCCCGAAACGCCCCGTACTTCAGGATGCAGTAGATGGCGCGCACGCCGTCCTTCCAGCCGATTTTTTTGCCTTCTTCAAAGGTGCGTCCGTAGTAGCTGATTCCGACTTCATAGATACGGACTTTGGGCACGCGGGCGATTTTGGCAGTGACTTCGGGCTCGAATCCGAAGCGATTTTCGCGCAGTTGGAGTGACTGAATGAGGTCGCGGCGAAAGAGTTTGTAGCAGGTCTCCATGTCGGTAAGGTTCAGGTTGGTGAACATGTTCGACAGGAAGGTCAAAAAAGCATTACCCAGGGAATGCCAAAAAAACAAAATTCGGTGGGCATTACCACCCATGAATCTGGAGCCGTAAACCACGTCGGCGTGGCCGTCAATGACCGGCTGAAGCAGCGCCACGTACTCGTTGGGGTCGTACTCGAGGTCAGCGTCCTGAATGATGACGTAGTCGCCGGTGGCCATAGCGATGCCGGTGTGCAGCGCGGCGCCCTTGCCCTTGTTGACCTCGTGCTTGCGGTAGGTGAGGGGTAGTGAGGGGTTGGCCGATGCGTAGCGTTCGATGGCCACTTCGGTTCCGTC
>CBFHNK010000091.1:0-4488 GCA_965657195.1 uncultured Schleiferiaceae bacterium | reverse complement strand
GTCGTAGGCCGCCACGAACAGGTCCTTGGCGGTGGGGTAGGGGATTTGGTTGCCGAAGGTGATCCAGGTTCCGAAGGATAGCTCGCTAAGCTGCAAGCCAGAGCGACCTAAACGACGGTATTCCATGGCTTTAGGCTTGGTTGAAGAGCTCGAACTCGAAACTCTCCATAATGGGGTTGGCGAGCAGCTTTTGGCAGGCCAGGGTCACCTTCTCGTGGGCCTCGTCCTTGCTGGCGGCCTCCACCTCGAGGGTGATGTGCTTGCCGATTCGGACTCCGCCGATCTCAGCGAGGCCGAGCGACGGCATGCTGTGGCTCACGGCCTTGCCTTGGGGGTCCAAAAGTGCCTTGTGCGGCATCACGTTGATTTCAGCGCGGAATTTCATAAAAAGCGTTTTTCGAGGGCAGAAACTACAGGCAGCAAAGGTACGGCAACGGCCATCGCGGCCAAGCCCCAAAACGCAAATGCCGCCAGTGACACGGCCACCCAAGCCACGCGGAATTTGCGGTCCGACCACAAAATCGGGCAGTCCTTGAGCGATGCGACCTCAAACTTCGCATTCAAACTGTAGACCGACCACGCCAGCGCCACCAAATACAGGGCGGGGTGCAGCGGAATCAGTTCCGCATCTGCCGCGTACATCAGGCCCAAAACGAACGCCGTATTGGCAGGAGTGGGCATGCCCATGAACCCCGGGTAGTCCTTCATGTCTGAATTAAAGCGCGCCAAGCGGTAGACCGAGGCGAGCGTCACGGCCCATCCAAGCACCGGTAGTGCGGGCCAGCCGTATCCGGTGTTCATCCACATCGCGAGCTGCATCCACATGAATCCCGGAACCACTCCGAACGTAATGGCGTCCGCGAGGCTATCGAGCTGCACACCCAACTCGCCGCTCACGCCAACTTTGCGGGCCGCCCAGCCGTCGAGGCCGTCAAAGACAAACGCCAGCATTACGGCGACGGTGGCATATTCATAATTTTGAAACATTAAGTACCAAATGGCGGCCATGCCGCTCGCCACGTTGCCCAAGGTGAGGGCGTTTGGAATCCATCGCATAGCACAAAAGTACGGCGCTACCTTTGGGGTCATGGCGATCTTGAACCGACTTCCGAATTGGGCCTTGGCCCTGCTTACTCCGCTCATCCTCAGCCTTGCGTGGCCGGGCGCGTTGGGCTACCACGAATTCCCCATTTTGGCCCCGACGCTGTGGGTTTCGATGGTTCCGATGCTGGTGCTCGAAGCGCGGATGCGCGGTGGCAAACTCCGCCACTTTGCCGGGTGGGCCTACCTGAGCATGGCGCTGTTTAACCTCGGAACCACCTGGTGGGTCGCCGGCGCCCACTGGTCGGGCGTCCTTGGTACGGTCCTCATCAACGGAACCCTCATGGCCGGCGTCTGGACCCTCTACAGCTATGCCGTACGCCAGGTGGGCGTACGCACGGCGCTTTGGATTTGGGTCACGGGCTGGTTAGCCGTCGAAATCCTGCACGACGACTGGGCCTTTAGCTTTCCGTGGCTGAATTTGGGCAACGCCTTTGCCGAGGTTCCGCATTGGGTGCGTTGGTACGCCTGGACGGGTCCGCGGGGCGGAACCCTTTGGTTGCTCATCGCCAACGTCGTGGTGTGGCAGTTAGTCGATGGCGGAACCCGGCGCCTGCGCCGGGTGCTCCTGGCCACGGTGCTCGGTCCCATCGTTCTGAGCTATGCGGTCGGTTCGTGGCTTGACGCCCAGACGCCCAAGGCCAGCGTTCGTGCGCTTGTGGTTCAACCAAACGTGGATCCGTACACCCAAAAGTTTCAGACTCCGGACCTTCAGCAGGCCCGCAAGTGGGTAGAACTCGCGGCGGCTGAGGTCGATTCCGCACCCGGTCTACTCGTGCTGCCCGAAACCTTTTTGCACGAGGGCATCGACGAAATCTATGCGTCAAACTGGCCTTCGCTGATTGCCTTTGAGCCGCTGCTGCGCCAAGGCTGGGGCGTGGTGCTGGGGGCGACGACCTACCGACTGCACGGTTCCGAACCCGAAAACCCCGCCGCCCGCCGCATTGACGACCGCCGCTACGTGAGCTACGCCAACAGCGCCCTCTTTTTCAGGGCCGGCATGCCGCTGCAGGTCTACCGCAAGTCCAAGTTGGTCGTCGGCGTTGAGACCATGCCCATGGTCCAGACCCTGAGCGCCCTACTGGGCGACCTGACCCTTTCGCTAGGCGGAACCAGCGGTACCCTTGCCACCCAAACCGAACGCGCTGTATTTGAGGCCGGCCCCGACCTGCCGCGCATCGGCTCCCCCATCTGCTGGGAACAGGATTTTGGTCCCTTCGCCGCCGAGTTTTCGAATGCCGGAGCCGAAGTGCTCACCATCATCACCAACGACGGATGGTGGGGCAACACCTCGGGGCATGTGGCCCACGTGCACTACGCCCGACTGCGCGCCGTTGAGCAGCACCGGTCGGTGCTTCGAAGCGCCAACACCGGAATCTCAGCCGTAATCGGCCCCGACGGCCAGGTGCAGCAGTCGCTCGGCTGGGGCCGCGAGGGCATCCTCAAGGCTAGCGTTCCCACGTTTTCTGAGCCTAGTTTTTTTGCAGTTCACGGCGACGTCATCGGCCAGTGGGGCCTGTTTGTCTTTGGCTTTTTGCTGCTAAGCTTGCTGGTGCGTCGGCTGCGCGGGTTAAAGGCCGCGTAGCGCGCTGCTTCGGGCGGAATTCCGATTCCGAGTCGCCCTCGCGCACGCCCGTGAGGCCTACCTTTGCCGCATGGAATTCGATGTACTCGTTATCGGCGCCGGCCCCGGAGGCTACGTAAGCGCCATTCGCTGCGCCCAGCTTGGTTTTTCAACTGCTTTGGTCGAGAAAGATCCGACGCTTGGCGGAACCTGCCTCAACGTAGGCTGCATCCCCTCGAAGGCGCTGCTGGACTCTTCAGAACACTACTACAACGCCGTGCACGCGTTCGCCGAGCACGGAATCGACGTCGAGCCCCCCAAAATCAACTGGCCGCAAATGATGGCCCGCAAAAAGCAGGTGGTCGACACGACCTGTTCGGGCATCGACTTCTTGATGAACAAGAACAAGGTGACCGTCCTCAAAGGCCTAGGGTCGTTCGTAGATGCCCATACCGTCAAGGTGTCGGGCGCCGAAGAGTTGACCGTAAAAGCCAAGCACATCATCGTAGCCACAGGTTCAACCCCCATCGAGCTGCCCTTTGCCAAGTTTGACGGCGAGCGCATCATCAGTTCGACCGAAGCCCTCAGCCTTCCCGAGGTGCCCAAACGCCTGGTCGTCATCGGCGGAGGGGTCATCGGCCTCGAGCTCGGAAGCGTGTACAAGCGCCTTGGCTCCGAAGTGACCGTCGTGGAGTTCGCCGACTCCATCCTCGCCACCATGGACGGGTCGATCGGCAAAGAGATGCAGCGCGTGCTGCGCAAGACCGGCATGGCATTTCACCTCGGAACCAAAGTCGAGGGCGTCGAGCGCCACGGCGACGTGGTGAAGGTGAAGGCGACCGACAAAAAAGGCAATGGCGTAGAGTTTGAGGCCGACTACTGCCTCGTTGCCGTGGGCCGCAAGGCCAATACCGCCGGGCTGAACTACCAGGCCGCCGGCATCACCGCCGACGACCGCGGACGCCTTGACGTGAACGACCACCTTCAGACGAGCCAGCCGCACATTTATGCGATTGGCGACGTGGTGCGCGGAGCCATGCTGGCGCACAAAGCCGAAGAAGAAGGCGTCGTGGTTGCCGAGCAGATCGCCGGCCAAAAGCCGCACATTGACTACAATTTGGTTCCCGGAATCGTGTACACGTGGCCAGAGGCGGCGAGCGTCGGCCAGACCGAGGAGCAGCTCAAGGCCAGCGGCCGAGGGTACAAGGTGGGCAACTTCCCGATGCGGGCGCTTGGCCGCAGCCGCGCTTCAGGCGATACCGACGGGTTTGTGAAGGTGTTGGCCGACGCCAGCACCGACGAGGTGCTTGGGGCCCACATTGTGGGCGCCCGCGCGGCCGACTTGATCATGGAACTCGCCGTAGCCATGGAGTACCGCGCCTCAGCTGAGGACGTAGCTCGTATTTGCCACGGCCACCCGACCTACACCGAGGCCATCAAAGAGGCAGCTTTGGACGCTACTGCGAAACGAGCCATACACATGTAGTCCCATGGGCTGGAGTCAACGCGTTTGGTCCAACCCTCCGGCGGACCTCGCGGACGAACTTCAGCGCCGCGGGTCCGGTGAGGACTTCTTTGCCTTTTACGAAACGCACGATGCAGCTCCCACCGAGGAGCTGAACGTGCTGCGCTGGATCGCCGCTGGCGGATGCCGGGAGGTACACCGAATGGACCGCGCCACCCCCGAGGGATGGGCTGAGCTAGCCGCCAAGTGGCGTGCCGAGCCGACCTGGTGGTTCGGCGTGCTCGGTTACGACCTCAAGAATGCCTTTGAGCCCTCGTTGCCTGAGCGGGGTGACGCGTGGCACGGCATGCCCGACCTC
>CBFHNK010000090.1:0-4576 GCA_965657195.1 uncultured Schleiferiaceae bacterium | reverse complement strand
CCTCGCGCACTTGCGGGCCACCTTGGGCGTCGCGCAGCATGGCGATTTCGAGGCTCGTGAGCAGGTTGTCGCGGCCGTCACTGCGAAGCACGCCGAGCGGAACCTGGCTTCCCGTCAGCACCACCGGCTTGCCAAACGAGCCGCCCAGCATAAAGCTCAAGGCGCTGGCGGTGTAGGCCATGGTGTCGGTTCCGTGAAGCACCACAAAGCCGTCATATTCGTCGCGGGCCGCCCACAAGGCGTCAGCCAAGGCGCGCCAGTCGTCGGGGCCGACGTCCGACGAGTCCTTGGGCTGGCCCAAGCTGCGGCAGTCTACCTCGGCGGCGAGTCGGGCCAAATCGGGCACGTTGGCGCGCAGGGCGTCGGCGTGGAACGGAACCAAACTTCCGTCGCGCTGGGCCACCATGCCGATGGTTCCGCCCGTGTAAAGAATCAGCAGTTTCACAGTCCGAAGATATGCCGCGCGTTGCGGCTGGTGACTTCGGCGACTTCGCTCAACGGAACCTCGAGTTGCGCCGCCAAATGCTCGGCCACTCGGCGTACGTAGGCCGACTCGTTGCGCTTGCCGCGAAACGGAACCGGCGCCAGGTAGGGCGAATCCGTTTCAAGAACCACGCGCTCAAGGCCCGTGGCACGCAGTACGTCGACCACGCCGGCCTTGGGAAAGGTGGCGACGCCTCCGATTCCGAGGTAAAGGCCCATGTCAATGAGTTCGGACGCGATTTCACGCGAGCCCGTAAAGCAGTGCAGTACCCCGCGCAGTCCGCGGCCCTTCCAGGCCCGCAGCACGTCCATGGTGGGGCCCCAGGCCTCGCGCACGTGCATGCTGAACGACTTGTCCCAGCGCAGGCACCATTCGAGCTGCCGCTCGAGCGCCGCAACTTGCCGGTCCAAGGTGGTTTGGTCCCAGTAGAGGTCGAGTCCGAGTTCGCCGACAGCCACAAAGGCGTCGGGCGTCGCCGTCCACAGGGCCTCGTAGCGGTCCAAAACTTCAGACCAATCCTCACCCACATGGCAGGGATGGAGTCCGAGCATCAGCCGCACCGAGTCAGGGTACTCGGTCAGCAGCGCCTGCATGCGCGGCCAACTCTCGTCGTCGACGTTGGGGATGAGCGCCATCGCCACCCCCGCCTCGCGCATTCGCGCAAAAACTTCGGAGCGGTCGGCCTCGAGTTGGGGGTTGTCGAGGTGCGTGTGGGTGTCGATGAACTGCATTCCGCAAAAATAGGCCGAAGGCCTAGAGTGCAGGACTCGTTACAGCTTGTAGCTGTAGCCTACGCTGAAGCTCATGCCTGGCACCAAACGGCTGAACACCTGGTCTTGAGCCTGGAAGCTCTTGTAGACCGACAGCACGTCGTCGCCGAGTAGGTTGCTGACGCGGAACTTCAGGCTGCCGCGCTCGTCCTTGCCCACCGTGCGGTTGAAGCTGGCGTTCAGGCTGTGGAAGGGCATGGTGTAGACGTCTGGAAAGAGTCCGAGGCCTACAATCTGCAGGGTCGGACCTTTAACGTTGTAGAAGATTCCGAAGCTGTTCTGCTCGGCCGTGTACATCAGTCCACCGTTGAGTACGTAGGGCGACTGACCGGCCATCTGGCGGGTGTTTACGATGGTTTCACCCACGCGTTCAAAGGCTTTGCGGTCGTTGAATTCCTGGGTGGTCATCGTGATCTGCGACTGGATGAGCGTGATGTTTCCGTTGAACGACAGCGGACGGAGCTTCGGGCTGATGAAGGCGAAGTTCTTGTTCCACTCGATTTCGGCGCCCAACATGGTTCCGGTACCCACGTTTCGGGGCTGGAATTCGGTCGAGGTCTGCTGCTCGGCAATGCGCACGAGTTCAATCGGATTTTGGAACTGCTTGTAGAATCCGCTCACCGAGAAGATCTGGCCATCTTTGAAGAAGCGCTCCCAGCGCAGGTCGGCGTTGGTGATGCGGGTTTCGACGAGGTTGCCGTCCCATGAGGAGTACGGGAAGAAGCTTCCGTTAAAAATGCGGTTCGTGAGCGGATCCAGGATCTGCGCAAACGACAGCTCCTTAAACGACGGACGTGCAATCGTACGGGTAGCTACCAAACGCAGGTTGGTGTTCTCGTTCACCGAATAAATGAGGTTGGCTGACGGGAAAAGGTCCAGTGAATTCAGCACCACGTCGTTGTCGAGGTTGCGGCCGTTGATCACATCACCTGAGGCGTAGGCCTGGTCACGGCCCGTGTGGCGCTGGATGAAGTGCTCTGCGCGCAGACCAAGTACCGCCTTGAGGCGTACGCTGAACGCGAGCTCAGTCGATACGTAGGCGGCAGCCGTGTTCGAGTTCGACTGGTACTTGTTGGGGTTGGGCGTGCGGTTGCCGGACTGGTAGTAAATGGTTCCGCCCTGGCCGTTGCCGTATATGTTGCGCGGATCAAGAACCACGTTCGGGTCGTAGGGAGCCTGCCAACGGGGCTGCAGACCGAAGAACTGCATGTCGTAAAAAAGGATTTCGTAGTCGCGGAACTTGAAGGTGTTGCTGGCACCGTACTGCAGCTTTCCAGGTGCGCGGTTGAACAGAAACTTCTTGGTGTAGTCGACGCGCAACGGCAGATTCACCTCAGCGAGCGAGCGCCAAATGCGCGAAGGGTTGCCACCTGCCCCAGCTGCGAATACCGTCGTAACCGGATCAAACGTGTACGCAGTACGGCGAATATCGGGGTCTGACGACAGCGACAAGGTCGGAGCAAAGCGCCAGTCAAGCTCTTCGTTGGCATCGTTCCACACGCGGGTGCCGTTCACCAAAAGGTTGGTGAGTGAGCGTTGGTTGTATTCGAGGTTGTTCGAGCGGGCGATGTAGCCAGATTGACCCACCGCGGCTCCGTCGTTAAGGACTAAAAATTGGCCCGCACGCTTCTCGCCGTTCTGCAGGTGCATGAGCGTCATGCGAAACTTGCGGGTGCTCGTTTTTTTGGCGAATCCGCCAAGGAGTCCGACGAGCACATTCTGCTCTCCCATGGCGCCCTCTTGGGTCGTGGCGTAGCGAAGTTCGGTGAGCGAAGGGTCTGCAAAGCGCTGGTATTCCCCGTAGAACACGTCTCGGTAGTTGTTGAACGACGACTTGTAGGTGGCAGAAAAGATGGTGCCGAGCTTTGGGATCTCGCCGTCCTTATTGGCTTTCTTGGCTTCCCACTGGTTGCCCATCGAAAGGCCGAGGCTGAAGTCCATCGGTACAAACGCTTCACTCGCACCAAGCGTTTTGTTAAACGAATTCACAAAGTCATTGGTGGCCTGCGACCCGAGGCCTGAAATCGGAGTCGGAATCACCGAAGCATCCGCTCCGGCAGGCAGGCGGCGGGTTCCGCCATCAAAGCCCAAAAAGTCGGTTGCACTGCCCTTGTAGGTGAGGTAGTCGCTGCGAAAGTGCATGCTTGGCGTGTAGCCGCCCGACATGTTGACATTGAATATTTTACGCTCCGGGAAGGCCTTGGTTTCGACGTTCAAAAGGCCGCCCGTGAAGTCTGCGGGCATATCCGCAGTAAATGCTTTACTCACCACGATGTTGCTGATCAAATCGGTGGGGAAGATGTCCATCTGGATCGTGTTGCGGTCGGGGTCCAGTCCCGGAATGTCCATGCCGTTGAGCGTGGTCTTTGAGTAGCGGTCGCCGAGGCCGCGCACAAAAATGTACTTTCCGCCTTCGATGGAGACGCCGGTCACGCGCTTTGCTGCCTCAACAGCCGTAGCGTCGCCAGTCAGCCCAATTTTGGCCGCCGAGATTCCGTCCATGATTACGGTTGATTTCTTCTTGAGGGTCAGGAGCGAAGCCTCGCTGTTGCGGGTTGCTTCAGCCGTGATCACAACTTCCTCAAGCTTGACGTCGTCCTCGCTCTCGAGCACGATGGTTCCGAGCACGGTCGCGTCCCCGGGCTTGACCACCACTCCGGCGATCTTCTTGGTCTTAAACGTAAAGTAGGCCACGCTCACCGTGTAGGTGCCCGGAGCCGCCTTGAGGCTAAAGTTGCCATCAAGGTCTGTCATTCCCGCCACGGTCGTACCCTCAATCTTCACTGCGGCGCCGATGATGCTCTCTCCGGTGCTGCCGTCGATGACGGAACCGCGGATGTAGGTTGCCTGAGCCGACGCTGCAAGCGTGAAACCAAGAGCTAAAACAAAGGATAAAAAGGATTTCATGAGGATAGGGATTGTTGCGGGTAGGTAAAAGAAAGTGCCCACGGAACAGTTTCCGCGGGCACCTCTTTTGCTTGGATTTATTTCCGTTTCAAGTATTACTTGATTACGTTGGCAGCGTTAGCCCACGTCCAGCCGAATACGCTGATGTTGGCTTTGCCCGTAGAACCTGCAGTCACGCCAGCTGGAACAGCTCCGTTCACGTGGTTGGCAAGTGAGTCAGCAGGAACGTTGATCACGATTCCAGTGTAGGTTACACCTGCAGCAGTTACGCGGTTGATCTTTTGACCAGCAACTACGTCAGTGAAGTAGATGTCCATCATGTCAACGATTGAGTTGGCGTCAGTGTTGATCAAGTCTTGAGTGGCTACGTCGTCGTTCGAAGCAACTACGTTACCGTTCTTGAAGATGTGACCAG
>CBFHNK010000089.1:0-4763 GCA_965657195.1 uncultured Schleiferiaceae bacterium | reverse complement strand
GTTACTTGTGTCCTTCGGAAGACGAGGGATTCAACCCCTCTGACCTGTAATTCATTGTTTGGCATTGATCAAAAATAGAGAATCCTAGGTTCTGAAAAGCAACACGTTGGAATTTCGGGCATTTCCAGCACCCATCTACAGTAATACTGCAGGTCGTTTTGGGATTTACAAACGATTCGCACACCTTGGGCGATTGAGCAACTCGGTATCCATGCCCAACCTTGTTCCAAATTAATTGGACCAATTAGAATTTCATGAGGTTAATGTGTCCATCAACCCACGCACTAAGTCATGAAGTTGACTAAGTAAGGGGTTTCACCCAAGATTTGTGGCATCGGGATTGCGCCCCGGCGCCCTTGGCGCCCGGGCGCCTTCCCTTGGGCGGGGGTGCTTTGGCTCAATCGAGCGACCGCAGCGCGCAGCGCGCGCCGCCTTCTTTTTTAGGCCCCCGGCTCACTTGAACGAGTTCGATCGCCGGGGGCCTAAAAAAAAAGCGCCCCCAGTTGGGGGCGCGGTCGCTCGATTGAGCCAGCGGAAGAAGAGGGATTCGAACCCCCGGACCTGTTACAGTCAACGGTTTTCAAGACCGCCGCGATCGACCACTCTGCCATTCTTCCGGGGCAAAAATACGTAACTTCACCGCATGCAAAAAAACCTTGCACAAAAAGCTGCAGCAGCAATTCTAAGCCTACTGTCAATCAGCGCGATACAGGCTCAAAATACCTCATTTAACCTCGACGTACTGCGCCTTTGGCACCCCCAAACCGGTCCGTACATCGACATTTTGTGCTACGTAGAGAGCGTTCCGGGCACCCAAACCGAGGTCGCCGCATGGCTTCAGCGGGGCGAACGGATCGTTGCCGCCGACAAAATAACCCTGACGGCTCCGGCTGTAGACGCATCGAGCGAACGTGCCACCAAAAGCCAAACCTACCAAAGCACGATGCGCTTGGCGGCCGACACCGGCCTGTACCAACTCTTTGTGGCGGTGGGCCCCAACCCCGAACAGTGGGATACGCTTAAGGGTAGCATCCGCCTGGAACAGGCGACGCAGACTGAACTGGCTCCGCTGGTGCTGGCCGAATACGTGGGCGCCGCCAGCGCCGAACGCCCTGAATTCAGCCGCTACGGACTCGAAGTGCGGCCCCTAGCCCACTGGGGCGATCACCTCTTTACGGCGAGTGACGACCGCCTGCGGTTTTACACTGAGGCCTACCGGATTCCGAACGGCAAAAAGGCCGTGCTGCAGTACGCGCTGCGCAGTGCCGAGCGGGGCGAACTCCGCATGGACCTCGGAGGGCAAGTGAAAATTGCTCCAGGCCAGCCCGTGCACGCTCTGCAGGGTGGGCTGGACCTGTCGACGGTTCCGTCGGGGCGCTACACCCTTGAACTGACGCTTGCGGTTCAGGACATGGATCCGACCGCCTACCCCACTCAAAAAATCAGCTTCTTTCGCTGGAACCCCGGTGAAGCCAACGAATACGCCCGCCTGACGGTGGATCCGCGCTGGGTTGAGCTGCTGGGCGAAGGCGAAAACCTGCGCCGCGCCGTGAGTGCCCTCTACCCCATCGCCAGCCAAACCGAGCGCATGAGCATCGAGTCGCTGACGCAAAAAGATGCCGCCGACAGCCTGCGCTGGCGATTCACCCAGCAGTTTTGGACCAAGCGCCACCCCAGCGATGCGCTGGTTCAAGCGGGCGCCTACGCCGAGCGGGTTGCTGAGGTCAACAAGAAGTTTAGTAGCAAGGCGGTTCCGGGCTATGCCACCGACCGCGGACGCATTTACCTGCAGTACGGACCGCCCACGCTCGCCGAGCGCCGCCCGTACGAGAACGACGCTTACCCCTACGAAATGTGGCAGTACAACACCCTAGACGTGCCCAACGCGCCCTACCAGATCAACAAAATGTTCATCTTTGGCAACTTTGACCTGGCCGGAGGCAACTACGAGCTCATTCACTCGTCAGCTATTGGCGAAATCCAGAATCCGCGCTGGCGCATCACCCTTCAAAAGCGCAGCTACATCGTCGGTGACCTCGACCAAACAGGGGCCAACGACGGCGAAAAGTTCGGGTCGCGCCTGTACAACAACATGTTTTTTCAATCCGGAGGCAACAACTGATGCGCACCGCCGTCGCCCTACTCAACTACAACGGCCTGCACTGGCTCAAGGCCTTCTTGCCCTTGGTTGCGGCACGCAGCGCGGGCGCCGACGTAGTGGTGATCGACAACGGATCCACCGAGGCGGGTACGCTCGACTGGCTGGCCTCTGAGCATCCGTCGGTTCGGGTGGTCGCGCTGCCCGAAAACCTCGGCTACGCCGGCGGCTACCAAGAGGGCCTCAAGCAACTCACCGAATACGACCTCGCGGTGCTCATGAACACCGACATCGAGCCGCTCGAGGGCTGGCTCGACCCCTTGGTGGCGCGCTTTGCCGACCAGCCACGCCTGGGGGCCATTCAGCCCAAAATCCGCAGCCACAGCCACCCCGCTGAGTTTGAGTACGCCGGAGCCATGGGCGGACGCATGGACGACTGGGGCATTCCCTTCGCCTACGGGCGCGTGCTCGACCGCTGCGAGCTCGACCAGGGCCAGTACGACGAGCCCACCTACCGTCCTGTTTTTTGGGCCAGCGGAGCCTGTCTGGCCGTTCGCCTCGAAGCCTACCGCGCGGTGGGCGGACTGGATTCCGCCTTTTTTGCGCACATGGAAGAGATCGACCTCTGCTGGCGCATGCACCGCCACGGCTGGGCGGTCGAGGCCTGCAGCAGCTCCACCGTGCTGCACGTGGGCGGCGGAACCCTCAACGTCGGCAGCCCCCGCAAAACCTTTCTCAACGTGCGCAACAGCCTGCTCACGGTGGTGCGCAACGCCCCCACCCTGAGCGCCATGCGCATTGTCGCCTTTCGGCTTCTGATTGATGGCGTGGCGGGCCTTCGCTTCTTGCTGCAGCGCCACCCCAAGCACACCCTAGCGGTGATTCAGGCCCACTTCGACTTTTACCGCCTTTTTAGTCGCTACGCGGTCAGCCGCGACCGCACCCCAAAGCGATGGCCGGCGCACGGCCGCTACCGAGGCTCGATCTTGTGGGCCCAACTGCGCGGAACCAAAATTCTGTAAATCCGAACTCACTTCAGGTTCCGCGGGTGGTGCTTCAGCATCGTCTCGCGCAGCATGCGGTCGTCAAGGTGCGCGTACACCTCGGTGGTGGTAATACTGCTGTGGCCGAGCATGAGCTGGATGTAGCGCAGGTCGACTCCGTTCTGCAGAAGGTGCGTAGCAAAGGTGTGGCGCAGGGTGTGCGGACCGATGACTTTGCGGATTCCGGCCAGCGCCGCCAGCTCTTTGAGCCGCAAAAACACCCACTGGCGGCTGACCTTGCGCCCGCGAACGTTCAAAAAAAGATGGTCCTCAAATCCGCGCTGGGGCTCGAGGTGCACCCGCTCTGAGCTCTGGTATCGGGCAATCGCCCTTAGTGCGGTATCGTGGATCGGAACCACCCGTTCCTTGTCTCCCTTACCGACCACCCGAACGACTCCGTCGGCCGCAAACACGTCGCGCACGCGCAGTTCGATAAGTTCTGAGACCCGCAGTCCGCACCCGTACAGCACTTCGAGCACCGCCACGTCGCGCTCTGCCATGGGCTGCGACCGGTCGATCGCGTCAAAAAGAGCTTGAACCTCATCTTCGGCGAGGTAGACTGGCAAGCGCTTGGGCAGCGAAGGCAAATCAAGCGACAGCGCCGGCTGGTCCTCGCGCAGCCCTTCTTCGCGCACAAAACCAAAAAAGGCGCGCCACGCCGAAAGCCGCCGGGCCTGCGACCGCGCATTGAGTCCGCCCTCGGCCATCTCGCGAATGGCTTCGCGCAGCTCCTCGGCCGAAACCTTGGCCGCACTTCGGTCCCGCTCGACGCACCACAGCGCCAAGGCCTCCACGTCGCGCACATAGGCCGACACGGTGTTGGGACTCATTCCGCGTTCCAACCTCAGGTATCCGTCAAACTGCTTTAGCGCCAGGTCCCACTTCACAAGGCCGAAGTTAGGCCCGACCCCGCTACTTCGTACCTTCGCCCCATGGTGATTCACATCGTGCACGGCATCAACTTGGGCCAACTCGGAACCCGTCAGCCCGACATCTACGGCACCCTGCGGCTCGAGGACCAAATCCCCATGCTGCAGACCTGGCTTGACGCGCACTTTGGCGGAACCGAGCTTCGCTCGTTCCAGTCCGACGACGAAGGCGCACTGTGCGCCTACCTCGCGGCCCACAACGGCCCCGACCACGCCTTTGTCATCAACCCGGGAGCCTTCACCCACACCTCGGTCGCCCTGCGCGACGCCGTGGCGGCCCTCACCTGCCCCATTATCGAGGTACACCTCAGCCATACCTACGCCCGCGAATCCTTTCGCCGCGCCTCCCTCCTGGCCCCCTACACCCGCGGAACCATCAGCGGCCTCGGCTGGCTGGGGTACCGCTTAGCTCTACAAGGGTTGCTAGCGGCTAGTAACTAGTTGCTGGTAGCTAATTACCGGTACGGCCGCCCTAAGAGCGCCGAGCCAAAGCCCACGGCGTAGCCGGCAAACATGACGGCGGTGGCGGCGACGCTGCGCAGACCGACTCCGAGGGAGCGGTTTTGGACGCTGCTAAGCACCAATACGGCGATAAAGTAGCTGTGAAAGAGGTAGACGGGCCAAATCCACAGGCCCGTGAGGTGCAGCGCGAGGGCTGCAATCCAAGCGAGCATGAATACAAATGGGAAGGCG
>CBFHNK010000088.1:0-4783 GCA_965657195.1 uncultured Schleiferiaceae bacterium | reverse complement strand
ATCCGGGAGTAAACACCTCAAGAAGGAGGAGAACGGCGGCGGCAATCAGCCAGATGGTCCAGGTCATAATTTCGATTTTCGGTACTGACCTAAGATAAGCACTAGCGAGGTAGCGCTGAGCAAGGCTCCGGCCACAAAGGGAGCGCCGGGAAAGTAAATGGGGGCTCCGGCCTCGGTGAAGGTCGCAAAAATGGTGGTCATGAGGGGAGGACCCACGATGCTCGTCGCGCTCATCATGCTGCTCATGGCGCCCTGCAGCTCACCTTGCTCGTTCTCGGGGACTCCGTTGCTCAGCAGACCTTGAAGGGCCGGGCCGGCGAGGCCTCCGAACGCGTACGGAACCAGGAAGGCGTAGAGCATCCACTGCTGCTGGACCAGCGCAAAGAGGATGAGGCCCACTACGTTGCAAATCATGCCCACGATGAGGGTGCGCCAAGGGCCGAGGGCTGGAATCGCCTTGCGGATCAGGAAGCCCTGCACAAAGGCGCTGAGGATACCTACGGCTCCGAGCGAAAGGCCGATGTCCTTGGGAGACCAATTGAATTTTTCAATGGTAAAGTAGGACCAGGTGCCCTGCACGGCGTGGCTCGCGATGTACAAGAACACGAGCGAACCAATCAAGCCGACCACCCGGGGGTAGCGCTTGAGCGCCACGAGGGTGCCGAGCGGGTTGGCGCGTTTCCATTCAAAGGCGCGTCGGCGGTCGGCGGGAAGCGATTCCGGCAGCACAAAGTAGCCGTAGGCCATATTCAAAAAAGTGAGCGCAGCCGCCACAAAGAAGGGAACGCGGGGACCGAGTTCACCCAGAATTCCGCCCGTGACGGGGCCGATGATAAAGCCAAGGCCAAAGGCGGCGCCCACGAGGCCAAAATTCTGTGCGCGCTTCTCGGGCGGCGATACGTCGGCGATGTAGGCAAAGCCGGTGGTGAAGCTGGCTCCGAAAATGCCCGAAACCACGCGGGCCACGAACAGCCAGGCCAGGGTCGGAGCAAACGCAAGCACCAGGTAGTCAAGGCCGAATCCGAGCAGCGAAAACAGCAGGACGGGGCGGCGTCCGTAGCGGTCGCTCAGCGCACCCACCAGCGGGGCAAAAAGGAACTGAAAGAAGGCGTAGGCGAACAGCAGCCAACCCCCGTAGCGCGACGCATTTGCAACGTCGGCCCCCGTGAGCTCCTGAATCAGCTGCGGAATGACCGGAATAATGATTCCGAGCCCGATAATATCGAGCAGCAGGGTCACAAAAATGAAGCCTACTGCGGCAGGGCGCGCTGAATTTGCCATGCGCAAACCTACGCGATTTTAACCTTGGCTTTTGAGCAGCTCTTTGATGCCTCCGAGCGAGCTCAAAATGCCTGAAGCCTCGTAGGGCAAGAACACCGTCTTGGTGTCGTTGCCCGAGGTCATTTGGTTGAGCGTCTCGAGGTACTTCTGCGCGATCAGGTACTGCACGGGGTCGCCGGCGTAGCCCTTCACGGCCTCAGACACGAGGCGAATCGCCTCAGCCTCAGCCTCAGCCACACGGATTCGCGCTTGGGCCTGGCCCTCTGCCTCGAGAATGGCGGATTGCTTCTGTCCCTCGGCGCGCTGAATGTCGGACTCGCGCTGGCCTTCGGCTGTCAAAATTTGGCTGCCCTTCTCACCCTCGGCCTCGAGGATGGTGGCGCGGCGCGTGCGTTCAGCGCGCATTTGCTTTTCCATCGCGTCGCGGATCGCGAGCGGCGGATTAATGTCCTGTAGTTCGACGCGGTTCACCTTGACGCCCCACTTGTTGGTGGCGTCGTCGAGGATGGCGCGGAGCTTGGCATTAATGGTGTCGCGGCTGCTCAAGCACTGGTCGAGGTCCATTTCGCCGACGACATTGCGCAGGGTCGTTTGCGTGAGCTTCTCGATGGCGTTCGGCAGGTTTCCGATTTCGTAGACCGATTTGAGCGGATCCACGATTTGAAAGTAGATCAGCGCGTTGATCTCGGTGACGACGTTGTCGCGCGTGATCACGTTCTGCTTCGGGAAGTCGTACACGTTTTCGCGCAGGTCGATGCGGTCCTGCAGCTTGAAGATGCTGATGATTTCGCCGTTGAATCCGGTCTCGGTGTAGCGCCAGTTGATTTGGCGCGGACGGTCAATCACCGGAATAATCACGTTGATGCCCGACTCCAGCGTGCCGTGGTACTTGCCGAGCCGCTCGACGATCATGGCTTCGGACTGTTTGACAATGCGGATTCCCTTGGCGAGTAGTACAACCACCAATAGGGCGAGTAGCGAAAATAGAATAAGTGTTCCCATGCTTAAATATACGGCAGGCGGCGGTGAAGCCGCTCTAACGAGAAACCAGAAACGAGTGACCGTTACTCTTGTCCCCCGCGCGGAACACGGAAGTAGTCGCTATCCGCCCCCGGGGCGTTGCGCAGGGCGTCGGTGTGGCTCAAGGGCTCGGTCGGAACGTCGTCGCGCAGCACGTTCTCGCGGTCGGTCATGTAGACCAGCGGTTCGACGCCGTCGAGGTCCAAAGCGCGGACTTTGTCGACGAACCCGAGCATTTTCTCGAGGTCTCCGAGCAGCGCGTCGGCTTGGGTCTCGCTGAGTTCGAGCTTGGCGATGTCGGCGAGCTTGAGGACGTCTTCGCGGGTGAGGTTCATGATTCGGCGGCGTATCGATTGAGTTCCGCCAAAATTAGGTCATAAACCTGGGCGTTGAGCGCGTCGGGATCTGCCCCGACCGTGTCGATGGGGGCGTGTACGGTGGCGCGAATTCGGCCGGGGAATCCGCCCTGCTTGAAGTCGGGGAAGTGCCGGCGGTTGTCGGGAAAGGTGATGGGCAGAATGGGGACTCCGGCCTCGACCGCGAGCTGGAACGCGCCGTTTTTGAACGGAGCCAAGCGCACGCGCGGGTCCTTCGGAATTCCGCCCTCGGGGTAAATGCACATGCCGCTGCCTCGGGCGAGGCGGCGACGGGCTTTTTCGAGCACCTGCCGCTTGGACGCAATCGAGTTGCGGTCCACGGTGATGCTGCTGCGCTTAAAAAAGAATCCGAAGAGCGGAAGCTTCGCGAGTTCCGCCTTGCCAATGAACACGGTCGGCGATTTAACGAGGCGGTAGCAGTACATCACGTCGAGTTCCGACGAATGGTTGGCGACCACCATGTACGGGCGCGACCAGTCGATGCGGGCTTCGTAGCGGACTTTGCGAATCAAACCCATTCCGTTGAGAATCCAGGCCGACCACAGGCGTCCGAATCGGTAAAAGCGCGGAAACTGCTCCACCCGTCGGCTGTACCACAGCAACCACGGGAACAGCCCCAGAATGCTCACGAGCATCAGGGCGTAGTACCAGATGTGGTAGAGGATGCCGAAGGCGCGCTTCATGGGTAGTATAGGTTGCTGGTTTCTTGCTTCTAGTTTGCGCTGGCTGACACCGAACAAGGAACAAGTTACTCGTGACTAGTTACTCGTGCCCGCAGTCCGCTTCAGCACGAGACGCAAGAAACAAGTTACGAGTAACCAGTACCGCGCGGATGCGCTGGCTACTTCATCTCCCAGGACTCCATGAACTTCGTCGTGTAGTTTCCGGCGACGAAGTCGGGGTGGTCCATGAGCTGGCGGTGGAACGGAATCGTCGTCTGCACGCCCTCGATGATGAACTCGTCCAGCGCGCGCTTCATGCGCTCGATGGCCTGCTCGCGGTTGCGGCCGGTGCAGATGAGTTTGGCGATCATAGAGTCGTAGTTCGACGGAATCGTGTAGCCCGCGTACACGTGGGTGTCGATGCGCACTCCGTGGCCGCCGGGGGCGTGGAACGCGGTGATCTTGCCCGGGCAGGGGCGAAAGTTGTGGTAGGGGTCCTCGGCGTTGATGCGGCACTCGATGGCGTGCATGTGCGGCTCGTGGTTGCGCCCTGAAATCTTGGTTCCGCTGGCGATTTTAATTTGCTCGCGGATCAAGTCGTAGTCCGTAACCTCTTCGGTAATGGGGTGCTCCACCTGAATGCGGGTGTTCATCTCCATGAAGTAGAAGTTGCGGTGCTTGTCGACCAAGAACTCGATGGTGCCGGCACCCTCGTAGCCAATGTACTTGGCGGCCTTGACGGCGGCGTCGCCCATCGCTTGGCGCAGTTCGGGCGTCATAAAGGGCGACGGAGTTTCTTCGAGCAGCTTTTGGTTGCGGCGCTGGATCGAGCAGTCGCGCTCGCTGAGGTGCGCGGCTTGGCCCGACTGGTCGCCCACGACCTGAATCTCGATGTGGCGGGGCTCTTCGATGAGCTTTTCCATGTACATACCGTCGTTGCCAAAGGCAGCAGCGGCTTCTTGGCGGGCAGATTCCCAAGCCTTCTCAAGGTCGGCCTCGGCCCAGACCGCGCGCATGCCTTTGCCCCCGCCTCCGGCGGTGGCCTTCATCATCACGGGGTAGCCAATTTCTTTGGCGGTCTTCTTGGCGTGCTCGAGCGAGTCCAAAAGGCCTTCAGATCCCGGAACACAGGGTACGCCGGCCTCATTCATGGTCGCTTTGGCCGTGGCCTTGTCGCCCATCTTGTCGATTTGCTCGGGCGTGGCGCCGATGAACTTGATTCCGTGCTCGGCGCAAATGCGCGAAAACTTCGAGTTCTCAGACAAAAATCCGTATCCGGGGTGAATGGCGTCGGCGTTGGTGATCTCGGCGGCCGCAATCAGGTGCGAAATCTTGAGGTAGCTGTCGCGCGAAGGGGCGGGACCGATGCATACGGCCTCGTCGGCGAAGCGAACGTGCAGTGAATCGCGGTCGGCCTCTGAATACACAGCAACGGTCTTGATG
>CBFHNK010000087.1:0-5580 GCA_965657195.1 uncultured Schleiferiaceae bacterium | reverse complement strand
TTCAGCATCGGTCTCGAGGCTGCGGGCCTTGCTGAGGTCCACGGGCTTGGCCAAAATTCGGGTGTAGCGGCGGCGGGCCTCGGCGCGGCGCTGCTTCCAGAGCGCCGACGACTCTTCAAAAAAGCTGAGGTCTCCGCTGGTGAAGTAGTCGTCCAGCTTGAGCTTGTGCTTGGCCAGGCGGTCGTAGTCCGACTGGTACAAAAAGCGCTTTTCGCCGTCGAGTAGGTCGAGGTAGGCAGTGAACACGTCCTGGCTGAAGGCGTCGTCGATGGCGCGGGGCTGGTAGTGCACGCCCTGAAGGGCCTCGGCCACGAGGCGCATTACGAGCGACTCCTTTTCGGTTTGGGTGGACTGTACGTAGCGGAATCCGAAGGCCGCCCCAGCCACTAAAATGAGGGCTGGGATGGTGTATTTCAAGTTGCGTTTCATAAATGGAATGCGCAGAAAGGCGAGCATGAGCCCGAAAGTACACAATTCGTGCCGCAAGGGCGGCATCGCGGCGGAATTTCGCCCCATCTGCCGTTGTGGCGGAACCTTTGCCACGGCACAGTGTTTGACCTAGGTGGGCGGCGCTCCCTAAACCGCGCTCCACCAAACAGTGAATCGAATTGTTCTCGTGCTCTTGGGGCTTCCGCTCGCCCTTGCCGCGCAAACGCGCGTAATCAGCGGGACGGTGGTCGATGCCGCCAACGGTGAATCGCTCCCAGGGGTGGTGGTGAGCTGGGAATCCGCCACCAAAAAAACCAGCATCGTCACCAACACCTACGGCATGTTTAGCGTAACGGTTCCGGTCGAAGGCGGAAGCGTTACCGCACAGTTGCTCGGCTATTCGCCCTACAAGCAGGCCGTTAAGCCGGGCCGCGAGGGCGTGAAGCTCACGATTCGCTTGAATGAGCAGTCGTTTGAGCTGGGTGAAGTGTCGGTGCAAAGCCAAAAGCTTAACAACAACGTGAAAACGACCGAGATGTCGGTGAGTTCGCTGACGAGCAAGGAGATCAAAAAGATTCCGCAGCTGTTGGGCGAGACCGACATCGTGCGCACCCTGACCCTTTTGCCGGGCGTCAGCACCGTGGGCGAGGCGTCGAGCGGATTCAATGTGCGCGGTGGCAATGCCGACCAGAACTTGATTTTGCTGGACGAGGCCCCGGTGTACTCGTCGTCGCACCTGTTCGGATTCTTTAGCATTTTCAACGCGGACGCCGTGCGCGACGTCACGCTGTACAAGGGCGGAATGCCTTCGAACTACGGTGGCCGCCTCTCGAGCGTGCTGGACGTGCGCCAAAAGGAGGGCAACAGCGAGCGCTTTGCGGCTCAAGGCGGAATCGGCCTGTTGAGCAGCCGCCTGACCGTCGAGGGTCCGCTGGTGAAGCGCAAGGCGAGCTTCATGGTGAGCGGCCGACGGTCCTATTTTGATTTGTTTTTGCCGTTTACGGGCAACCTCGAGCTGCAAAACACCACTATTTACTTCTACGATGTGAACGCCAAGGTGAACGCGCAGCTGAGCGAGAAGGACCGGGTGTTTGCCAGCATGTACTTCGGCCGCGACCAGTTCGGAGCCCAGGATCTCTTTGACTTCGGCTGGGGCAACTGGACCTCTACCCTGCGCTGGAACCGCGCGGTGAATTCCAAGGTGTTTTTTAACGCCACCGCCGTGTACTCGGACTATACGTATTCGCTGGGGACTCCAGAGGATGCGGTTCCGTCGTTCAAACTCGATTCGCGCATTCAAAACACCGTGACCAATTTGGGCTGGACCTACTATGCGTCGACCCGTCACAAGCTCGACTGGGGCGTGCAGAACACGTACTATGTGTTTTCGCCGGGCCAAATCTCGGGTGCGTTTGACATCGCGCTGAGCCAGGAGTTCGCCAACGAGTCGGCGCTCTACTTCAGCGACGACATCAAGGTGACCGAGCGGCTGAGTGCTACGGCCGGCCTGCGCTACAGCGGATTTGCGAATTTGGGTCCGCGGACGGTGTACACGTATGCGGATCCGCGCTACCCCACTACGACCAGCATTGTCGATACCACGGTGTTTGCGCGTGGCGATGTGGTTAAAACGTTTACTGGACTGGCCGGATTTGAACCGCGCCTCGCCCTCAACTACGAGGTGGGCCCGAAGGCTTCGGTAAAGTTGAGCTACAACCGCTCGCGGCAGTACATCCACTTGATTTCGAACAACACTACCGCGACTCCGGTCAACGTCTGGCGCCCCGCCGGAACCTACATCGATCCCGCCACCGTCGACCAGGTGGCCGTGGGTGTGGTTCAGAATTTTCGCGAGGACAACGGAATCCGCCTGACCCTCGAGGGCTATGCAAAAACGTTTAGCAACCTCGTCGACTACCGCGACGGAGCCGACCTCGTCTTCACCGACGATATCGAAACCGAGCTGCTCACTGGAGCCGGACGCGCCTACGGAGCCGAAATTCTCCTCGAGAAAAAGACCGGCAAAGTCACCGGCTGGATTGGTTACACGCTCAGCCGCACCGAGCGCCTGATCGACGGCCCGACCCGCATTACCCGCATCAACAACGGCGAGTGGTACCCCGCGAACTACGACAAGTTGCACGACCTCAGCGTGGTATTCACCTACTCGCCCACCAAGCGCTGGGATTTTGGCGGAACCTGGATTTACCAGTCCGGACGCCCCATCACCTACCCCGACGCCCGGGGCGAGTTCGAGGGAATTTTTTATCCCGTATACACGAACCGCAACGGGGCCCGCACGCCCGCCACGCACCGTTTGGATCTGTCAATCACCCGCAGCGTGGGCAAGCGGGCAAGCTGGAACTTTGGCGTGTACAACGCATACGGCCGCCGGAATCCGTACAGCATCTTTTTTCGCGCCGACTTTGAGAATCCGACCAACGTCAATGCCTACCGCCTGAGCATTTTTGGTTCTGCCGTGCCCTTTTTCACTTACAACTTCTCGTTCTGATGCGCCGCCTTATTCTTTGTTTTGCTGCTGCCCTGTCGCTTGCTTCGTGCCAGGACATCATTGACGTGGAGCTCCCCGAGGGCGAAACCCGCCTGATCGTCAACGGACGCGTGACTGACCGCGATTCCGCCCGCGTCGACGTGAAGTGGAGCGTGCCCTACCTCAATACCGACCCGAACGAGCCCGTAACCAACGCGCTCGTGGTGCTGTATGAAAACGAGGTCGCCGTCGACACGTTGGTTCACCGCAGCAATGGCCGTTACTTGTCTGATTTTCAAGGTGAAGTGGGACGTTCGTACCGCGTGGCGGTGACGGTTCCCGAGCGCGAGGGCTACCCGAGCGGAACCTGGACTTCAGCCACCGAAGCGCTCAACCGCTGCAACGACGCCGATTCCATTTATTCGCAGTATTTGCCGCGCGCTCCCTTTCAGCAAGAAGGCCGCTACGTGTTCATTCACTGGTCCGAGGCTCCGGGACGTGGCGACCACTACCGCGTTCGGATTTTCAGAAACGACACGCTGCAAAACCAAACCTTCGACTTGACGGTATTCAACGACGACTTCAACGACGGCTTTGTGTTTCCGACGCCCCCGTCAATTCCGCCCATTCAAATTGCCGGACCCGATTCAGTCGGCGTGAGGTACAAAGTCGAACTCGGCAGCATTAGCATGGGCCTATTCAGCTACCTGAATTTGCTGCGCGAGCAAACGCTTCAGGTGGGTGGCCTGTTTGACCCTCCCCCTGCCCCCATCGTCGGAAACATTTACCGCGAAGGCAACGAAAACGAGTACGCGCTCGGATACTTCTATGCCAGCGCAATCCGCACGGCAGAGGTGACGATTAGTCAGTAGCTCGTTGGCAAGATTAGCTGAGATTGGCTCGTTGGCCTCTCAGTTTCTTGCTACGGGTTTTTGGTGGCGGCGGTTAATGTCCGCAGAATGTACAAAATCACAAATCATTGATTTTGTGCGAATTGCTCACTTTGAGCACTGACAAAAAAAGTAAAATCCGGTTATACCCTAACGGCGTGAGGGGCTTCGTAGTTTCTTGCTACTAGTTTCTAGTTCGGGCCTACGGCGAGTACGTACACAAGAAACGAGAAACGAGTAACGATACGGCCAACGAGCTAACCTCGCCAACCTTGCCAATTAGCCACTAGTCCACCAGTTCCGCCAATTGCGCGAGCTTTTTCGCCTGAGTGATTTTGAAGCGTTTGCCTTGGCGGGTGATGAGTTCGTCCCGTTCGAATTGGGTGAGAAGGCGAATAAGGGATTCGGTCGCGGTTCCGACAAGATCCGCGATTTCCGAGCGCTTGAGGTCAATGTCGATGCACCCGTCGGTGTCTTCGCTGAATTTGGCGCGCAGCATCAGAAGTACTTCGGCGAGCCGCTGCTTGACGGATTTTTGGGCCAGCGAGGCGAGAAGTTGGTTGGCCTCTGAAAGTTCGTGGCACGTGGCGCGAAGAAGTTCGAGTGAAAATGGCCCGTTGCCTTCGAGAAAATTGAGTAGCACGTCTGCCGGGACAAAGCACGCGTGGGCATCCTGGATAGCAACCGCCGAAAGGCTGATGGGCTCGTGCGCCAAGAGGGCACGGTATCCGATGAAGTCGCCCGGGGATGCGAAGCGAACAATGGTTTCGCGGCCCGAAGCACTGTGGCGGGTTAGCTTGAAGTGACCGTCTTGGACGCAGTAGATTCCGCGCACATTTTGGCCCTCAGTAAAGAGCTCTTCACCTTTTTTGATGTGGCCGTGGCGCTTGAAGGCACAGAGGGTTTCGACTTGCTCGCCGTCGAGCAGCCGGAACGCCGTTTTTTGCCGGGTCGGGCAGGTGGCGCAGAGGGGTTCCATGGTGATAGGGATTTGGGTTTCTATCGAGGTAAAAGTAGCCTTAGTAAGTTACGAAAAAAGTGACATAAGTCATGGTTTTTAGTCGGCAGGCGGGCGGAATTTTACCCTACCATGGAACCCAGCACCTACGCCGCGCTCGACGACGCGATTTTGTACGCGCACTTGTACAAGCACCAATCCGAGCGAATGACAGTGGTGCAGCTTCATTTACCCACGATGCACTGCGCCTCGTGCGTGAAAGCGGTTGAAACCTGGCCGTCGGTGGAGCCGGGCCTGATTGACGTCCGGGTGGAGTTCAGCCAAAAAAAGGCGCAGCTAAGGTTCAATCCGCAGGAAACCACCCTCTCGCACCTAGCCGAACGCTTGGATTTTATGGGCTATGCACCGGATCTGAGTATGGCCTCGGCACATACTGAGGAGGGTCCGCGCCGTGACCGCCGGGCGACATTGGAGCTTGGGGTAGCCGGGTTTGTGTTTGGTAACACGATGCTATTCGCTTTTCCGGAATACATGGGGCTCGAGGCGGATTCTGGGCTAGCCCTCATGATGCGAATGATTACCGCGGCACTGTCCGTTCCGCTCGTGGGGTTCAGCGCGCAGACCTACTTCAAGTCAGCTTGGGCGGCACTCAAATCACGTACGACCAATATGGACGTGCCGATTTCGCTCGGAATCGTCGCCCTGACCGGGCAGTCGTGGTTCGAAATGCTCAGTGGCCACGGAGCCGGCTACTTCGATTCTCTCGCCGGGCTCGTGTTTTTTTTGCTGGTAGGCCGTTGGTTTCAGACATC
>CBFHNK010000086.1:0-5837 GCA_965657195.1 uncultured Schleiferiaceae bacterium | reverse complement strand
AGCTGTACATCTGCTTGTCGGCCCGCAGGTAGCGGGTGCCGCGGTCGCGTTCGGGGCCGGTGACTACGATCAGTGCATACTTGTTGGTGTGGGTCCACGACTTGATGTCGAGCTCGCGGGTATAGCGGGCGCGCTTTGCCGACATCGAGAGCTCGCTGTAGCTCGAGGTTCCGATGGCCGTTTTTTCAGCTTTGGTCAGGATTTCGGTCGGATTTTGGGCCATGACCGAGGTCAGCGGCATAAGGGCGACGAGCCCCAAGAGCAGAAAGCGTTTCATAGGTACTTAGCCAACACGGCGGATTTGATTTCGTTCACGGGCGCATACTGCGGATCGATAGCGATGCGGAGCTGAAGCCCGTCGAGCATCAGGGCGAGTTGCTGGGCTTCGAGCTCGGGCTGTGCCACGCCCATTTGGCGCATCAGTTCGGTGAGGTAGGATTGCACTCCCAGCATTTTTTGGGTCATCAGTTGGTGAAAGGTCTCGGTTCCGCCAATGTGAATGGCGAGCGGAACCAGCAGCTTCACGAGCGGCTGTGCCTGCTGTAAGTGGTTGAATATTTGATTAATGATGCTGCGAAAGGCCTCGGCGGGAGATGCATTTGGGACCGCTGTGGCCTGGGGTGCAAGTTGCTGCTGTAGGGCGTCGATCAGGGCGTCGAGAAGCCGCGCTTTGTCGGCAAAGTGGTGAAAGAGAAGTCCTTTAGACACCCCCGCGGCGGTGGCGATTTGCTGCATGCTGGTTCCGTGGAAGCCCTGCGCGCTAAACAGGTCGAGCGCCGCACTGAGGATGCGGTCGGATTTGCTGTTCGAGGATGCGATCAAGGTGTTCAAAGTGGTGGGCGACGGTATTGACTGACCGGTCGGTCAAATATAGGAAGTGAACCGTCTTCCGTCCAAACGGTTGTAAATTTGCATAGTGGTTGTTTGTGCCCCTGCACGGAAGCCACCCAACTTAAATAGAGCACGCTTATGTACCCCGAAGATCTCATTGCGCCGATGCGCGCCGAACTCACCCAAGCTGGATTTGATGAACTCCGCGACGCCGAAGCGATGAAGGCCGCGATTCACGGTGAGGGCACCACCCTGGTCGTGATTAATTCGGTCTGCGGATGTGCCGCCGGTTCGTGCCGTCCCGGCGTCCGCATGGCGCTGTCCAGCCCCGGAACCAAACCTACCCGCGCAGTCACGGCATTTGCGGGCAACGACAAGGCAGCCGTGGACATGGCGCGCGGCTTGATGCTGCCGTTTCCTCCGTCGTCACCTTCAGTGGCGCTCTTTAAAGATGGCGAGCTCGTGCACATGGTCGAGCGCCATCATATTGAGGGCCGCACTGCCGAAGCGCTTGCGACGAACTTGACCGCAGCGTTCGAAGAATACTGCGCCTAAACCGCAGTCTGAAAATGTGTAAAAGCCCGGCTTGTCCGGGCTTTTTTAGTGACCAAGGGCACACGGTGTACTTGGTACACTATATAGGTTTGTTTTGTACATTGCGGCAACCTAACGTTAACACTCATGATGAAAACGCGTTCGATTTGGATGGTGCTTGCGCTCGCACTCAGCGTCGCCCCAGCCTGGGCCCAGGGCCTGATTACCGGCTCGGTAAAGGGCGAAGACGGCAGCCCGCTGCCCTCTGCAGTTATTAAAGAATCTTCAACCGGAGCCACTACCGTGGCCGACGGAAATGGCCAGTACCGCCTGCAGGTTGCATCAAAGAGTGCCAGCGTTACGGCGAGCCTAATGGGCTACGTCAGCCAGACGAAATCCGTTCAAGTGGTCGGCAATGCGACCGTAAACTTTGTGCTTGGCGAGTCCGAAGAGCAGCTCGATGAAGTCGTGATTGTAGGCTACGGAACCTCGAACGTCAAGGACCTCACCGGTTCGCTCGTGAGCGTTAAGTCAAAGTCCTTTCAGAAGGGAGCCTTTGCCAGTCCGACCCAACTGATTGTAGGTAAGACTCCAGGGGTGCGGATTACCGCAGGTTCCGGCCGCCCTGGTGAGGGAGCGCGCATTCGCATTCGCGGCGGATCCTCGATTAACGCCAGCAACGATCCGCTGATTGTCATCGACGGCCTGCCCTCTGAGGGCATGGGGTTGATCAACCCCAATGACATTGAGAGCTTCACCGTGCTCAAGGATGCCTCGGCCACCGCCATCTACGGATCGCGTGCCGCCAACGGGGTTATTTTGATCACTACTAAGAAGGGTGCCAAAGACACTCCTTTGAAGGTTGAGCTCAGTGCAGTGACTTCGCTCCGCACGACCCGCAACCGCATGGAGGTGCTGACCACCGAAGAATTTGTGGACGCGATCAACACCTTCGGAACCAACGCACAGCGCAAGCGCCTCGCTGCGGCCAAGGGCTACTACCAAGTGGGTGGTACGGGTAACGTGTTGATTGCAACGGATTCCGCAGCGACGGTAACCAACTGGCAAGATGAGATCTACCAACGGGGTATGGCCAACGACATCAACTTGGCGCTGAGCGGTGGTGTTAAAAACCTTCCGTACCGCCTGGGTATCGGGTACTACACCGAGTCGGGTGTGCTTCGCACTTCGAACCTCGAGCGATTCAGCTTGACCTTGAATGCCTCACCAAAAATTACGCGCAACCTGACCGCCAACCTCAGTGCAAAGGCCTACCGCGCCAACAATGTCTTTGCCAACCAAGGCGCAATCGGTTCGGCCGTGTGGTACGACCCAACCCGCCCGGTGCTTCAGGAAAATTCACCCTTTGGTGGATACCACGAGTGGCTGCTTTCGACGGGCGACCTCAGCAACCTTTCGCCACGCAACCCCGTCGGTTTGCTCAACCTGCGCGAAGACATTGGCACCAACGACCGCTTGATCGCCAACGTGCTGTTTGACTACAAGCCATTCAGCGAGACCGACCTGCACATGTACCTCAACGTAGGTGGCGACTTCGGGCAGAACCGTGGAACCGTGGTGGTCCCCGACTACGCTGCGATGAGCTTCGTAAACGGCGGAGAAAACAACCGCTACTACAACTTCCGCACGAACCAACTTCTGGAGGCCTACGCCAACTACAAGAAGGACCTCGCGGGCGGCAAAGTGAAGACGGATTGGACGGGTGGTTACTCGTTCCAAAAGTGGCGCTCGTACGCAGAGAACCTGCCCAGCCTTCGCTTCAACGGCGACACGCTTTCGCCCGCAAACCCCTTCCCATTTGATATTGATAACGCGCTGATGTCGTTCTATGGACGTAGCAACGTCAACATCTTAGGTAAGTACTTGATCACAGCCACATTGCGTTCAGACGGTTCAAGCCGCTTCTCGCCAGAGAGTCGTTGGGGTCTTTTCCCTTCGGTTGCCGTGGGCTGGAACATGCTCGAAGAGAAGATGTTCTCTTCGCTCAAGGGCAAGATTTCGTCGATGAAGTTCCGCGCGAGTATCGGTGTGACTGGACAGCAGGACATTTTTAACGACTACGGATACATCGCGAACTACGCCTACGGAACCGGCACCGCCCAGTACCAGTTCGGCAGCAACTTCGTCGACGTACTGCGCCCTGATGCCTACGACTACTTCTTGGAGTGGGAGAAGACGCGCACGACCAACTTTGGTCTCGACTTCGGAATTTGGAAGAACCGCGTGAACGCCAGCGTGGACGTCTACGAGAAGTTCACCTACGACCTGCTGGGCGTGATTCCGGTCGCCGCAGGTACCAACTTCTCAAACCTCGTGCTGACGAACGTCGGATCAATGTCGAACCGCGGTTTGGAGGCCAACCTCAACATCGTAGCCGTGGACAACGACAACGCGAGCCTCGAGTTTGGCATTAACGGAGCCATCAACCGCAACCAAATCACCAAGTTGACGCGCGACGCCGACTCGACCTCTAAGGGTATTCGCATTGGCGGAATCGCCGGTGGAGTGGGCAACACCATTCAGATCCACCAGGTGGGCCACCCGATGTTCTCGTTCTATACGTATGAGCACCGCTACGACGTGAACGGAGTGATCATCGAGCGCAACGGCAAGCTTGATCGCTTCGACGCCAGTGCCGACGAGAACGGCAACGGCCGCATCGACGACATCGAGGCCTTCGTGGACCAAAACGGCGACGGAATCATCAACTCGGACGACCTCGTCATCATGGACGCCCAGCCCGAGCCGGTGCACACACTCGGCTTTACGACCACATGGCGCTACAAAAAGTGGAGCGGCGGCATGACCTGGCGCGGTGAATTCGGCCAGTACATGTACAACAACAACAACTCACTGCACGGAAACTTCTTCTCGGTGGGAGGTTCGTTCCCGCACCTCAACAACATGTCGCGCGACTTCTTGAACACGAACTTCATGTTCAATACGAGCGAGCAGCTGATGTCGAACTACTTTATCGAGCGCGCGGATTACGTTCGCCTCGACAACTTCTATGTGGCCTACGACTTGGGCAACTTGTACAAAGACAAGTACCCCGCCACGGTGAATTTCTCGGTGCAAAATGCGCTAGTGTTCACGAACTACTCAGGTCTTGATCCAGAGCTCGCAGGCGGAATCGACAACATGATCTTCCCTCGACCCCGCGTGTTCAACCTCCAACTGAACGTAACCCTTTAAGCCCACGATGACCATGAAGTTTGCAAAATCACTGGCCCTGGCCGCAGGTGTATCGCTGCTGGCCGCTTCGTGCGCGGACGACCTCAACCTCAAGCCCAAGTACGGCTTGACGGCCGAGCAGGTCTACGCCGACCCCAGCAACTACATCAATGTTTTGGCTAAGATCTACGCAGGTCTGTCCATTTCGGCAACAACGGCCCTGCGGGCATGCCCGACATCGGCGGAATCGACGAAGGGTTCTCGCAGTATGTGCGGGTCATGTGGAACCTTCAGCAGCTACCGACCGACGAGTCGATTTGTGGATGGGCCGACCCGGGCATCCCAGAGCTCAACACCATGGACTGGAACGACAATTCGCCCTTCGTGAGCGCGATGTACTACCGCATTTACTACCAAATCAGCCTGGCGAACGAGTTCATTCGCTACTCGAGCGATGACTACCTCGCGGGCACTGACTTCAGTGAATCCGACAAGGCCGCCATCCGCCAAATGAACGCCGAGGCGCGCTACCTGCGCGCTTTGAGCTACTACCACGCGTTGGATTTGTTTGGCAACGTTCCGTTCGCCGACGAAACCGTGCGCCCGGGTTCTGAGCCGCCCGCACAAATTATGCGCCGGGACCTCTTCAACTGGGTACTGACTGAACTCAATGCGATTGAGCCACTCTTGGCTGATGCGCGCACCGCCGAGTACGGCCGAGCAGACAAGGGTGCCCTTTGGGCCCTGCGTGCCAAGCTCAACCTGAATGCCGAAGTGTACACGGGCACAGCAAAATGGGCCGAGACCATGACGGACTGCCAGCGCATTATTGACGCAGGATACAGCCTTGAGCCTACCTACGGATTTAACTTCAATGCCGACAACCACCTGTCGCCCGAGATGATTTTTGTTGCGACGTTCGACGGCAACCGCACCCGCACGTACGGGGGGACCACCTTCTTGGTGCACTCGCACATGGGCGGTTCAATGGTGCAGGCGGACTTTGGTACGACGTCGGGCTGGCAGGGCAACCGCGGAACCTTCAACTGGGCCAACACGTTTACGATTCCGGGAGACGTGCGCGCCAACTACCTCTATATGGACGGCCAAGAGGACACCATTACCGACGTCGGCGCCTTTACGCAGGGCATAGGCATCACGAAGTGGCGCAACCTCAACCGCGACAGCACGGCCGGTGTGGAGCCCGGAACCTTTGTGGACATCGACTTCCCCATGTTCCGCTTGGCCGACTTTTACCTGATGTACGCCGAGGCAGC
>CBFHNK010000085.1:0-5856 GCA_965657195.1 uncultured Schleiferiaceae bacterium | reverse complement strand
CCTCGAGCTGCACGGGCGTTCCGACCGGCGTGACCCGGCGGTAAATGCTAAAAATGGTTCCGATCGAGACGTTGACGTCGACGTTGCTCGAGCCGTCCAAGGGGTCCATGGCCACGATGTACTTGGCGTTGGCGTGAATGGGGTCGGTAAAGGCGATGAAGTCTTCAAGCTCTTCAGAGGCTACGCCTGCCACTTCGCCGCGTTGGCGCAACGCCTTGATAAACACGTCGTTGGCGTACACGTCGAGCTTCATTTGGCGCTCGCCCTGCACGTTGTCGGCGTCGGTGGCGCCCAGAATATCGGCGATTCCGGCTTTGTTGATTTCGCGGTTGACGACTTTGGCGGCCAGGCGAATGGCCGAAAGAAGGGCGGTTAGCTCCCCTTTGGCGTAGGGAAACATTTCTTGGTTTTCGACCAAGTACTCGCCCAGCGTAATAGCGCGTGCTGCACTCATAGCGTGGTTATCAAGGGTTGCGGTAAAGATAGCGGAATCGCTGTACTTTCGCCGTGTGGAGGCCCATTCCGTGGAAATAATGATTCGCAAAGCCACTGCGGCCGACGTGCCTGCGGTGCTTGGACTCGTGCGCATTTTGGCGGAATTCGAACGCGCCCCGCACGAAGTCAACTTGACCGAAGCCCAGATGGTTGCCGACCTTGAGTCCGGCCATTTTGACGCCTGGATGGCCTGGAACCCCCGCGGCGAGTCCGTTGGGCTGGTGCTCTGCCACCGCCGTTACTCGACCTGGAAGGGGCTGACGGCCCACCTCGAAGACCTGGTGGTGCTCGAGTCCTACCGCGGTCGCGGCCTCGGCCGACGCCTGCTCGAGGTTGCCGTGGCTTGGGCGCAATCCATTGGTGCCCAGCGCCTTCACTGGGAGGTCCTCGACTGGAACCAGCCCGCCATCGACTTTTACGAGGGCCTCGGGGCAGACCTCAACCGCGACTGGATTCCGTGCCGTTTGGCTGGGGACTCGCTCGCCCAATTCACCTTTCGCTACCCCCGATTGCTTTGAGTACCTGGTCCATTTTTAAGTTTGGCGGAGCCTCAGTCAAGGATCCCGAAGCCCTGCGCAACGCCGTGCGCCTGGTGCGCGCTTACGGAACCCATCCGCTGCTCGTCGTGGTTTCGGCCATGGGCAAAACCACCAACGCCCTCGAGCGCTACATCCAGGCCCGCGAGTTGGGAGATACCGCCGCTGCCTCTGCGGAGCTCGACGGCATTCAAGCCTTTCACAACCAGATGGCGCGCGACCTGGGGCTGCTCGATACCGAGCTGCAGGCCCAGCTCGACGCACTGTGGGCCGCAGCCGAGCGCGTGGATTCTTTTCAGGCCTACAACCCGCGCTACGACGCGGTCGTTTCGCTGGGTGAATTGGCTTCGTCGCGCATCCTTGCTGCCGCACTGAAGGCCGACGGCCAAGACGCGGCATGGCTCGATGCCCGCGAGGTCTTGGCGACCGACGACGTCTATCGCCGAGCCACGGTCGATTGGAATCAAACCGCCGCCCGCACGACGGCCGCTCTGGCCCAGCCCGCCGCGGTGACCGTCACCCAAGGCTTCATCGGTTCCGCCCCCGACAGAAGCACCACGACCTTAGGGCGCGAGGGTTCCGACTACAGCGCGGCCATTTTTGCCAACGTCCTCAAGGCGAACAGCTTGAGTATTTGGAAGGACGTTCCCGGCATGCTGAGCGGCGACCCCAAGGTGTTTCCGTCGGTGGTTCGCCTCGAACAGGTTCCGTACCGCGAAGCCATCGAACTGGCCTTTTACGGCGCCAGCATCATCCACCCCAAGACGATTCAGCCCCTTGAACAGGGCGGAACCACCCTGCGCATCCGGTCCTTCGTCGACCCCGAGGCCCCCGGAACCGAAGTGGGCCCCTTCGCCGCGCTGACGCCCGAGGTTCCGTGCTGGATTCGCCACGAAAACCAGGTGCTGATTGAGGTTTCGAGCCGCGACCTCAGCTTTTTGTCTGAGGGCCACCTCAGCGAAGTTTACCGCATTTTTGCCGAAGAGGGCTTGCTCGTTCGGGCCGCCCAGCACACCGCCTTGTCGACCCGGTTTGCGGTGAACGACGACCGCGTAGCGGTTCCGCGCGCCCTCGAACGCCTCAACAGCCCCTACCGTGCCACTGCCGAATACGGGCTGAGGCTGACCACGGTACGCCGTCCCGACGCAGCGTCCCTGGCCACCTTGCTCGCCGGGGGACCGCTGCGCATGGTGTTACGAAATCATGAAGTCGCCCAGGTGCTCACGGCACCGAACTAACTTTGCCGCATGAATACGAAGCCGCTGATTTCCATCGACGAAGTGCGCGGCTTTTTGGGCTGGCCGACTGCGGCGCGCCCGCTGCTGTGGTTGCTGTTCGCCGTGCTGGGCTGGCACCGCCTCAACCGCGTCTATGCCCGCTACGCCGACCGCCAGGGCCCTGAATTTGCGCGGGCCTTGCTGGCTTCGCGCGGAATCAAACTCCGCTACTTCCCCAGCGATTTGGACCGCATTCCGCGTTCGGGCGGAGTCGTGTTCGCCGCCAACCACCCCCTCGGAGCCATGGACGGCCTCGCCCTGCTGCACACGATTGCCGTCGTGCGTCCCGACGTTCGCCTGGTGGGCAACGCCCTGCTCGAGCGCATCGAACCCCTTAAGCCCTACTTGATTGGCGTGGTTCCGTTTGAGGGTGCGCACCGCAACCCTGTGGCCTCGGGGCGCGGACTCCTCGAGGCCAAGCAGTGGGTTGAAGAGGGCGGAGCCCTTATTATTTTTCCCGCCGGCGAGGTTTCGTCGTGGTCTCTTGGTCGCTGGGGCGTGTACGATCGCCCGTGGCCGCGGGCCAGCCAGCGCTTTTTGCGCGAAGTAAAGGCTCCCGTAATGCCGGTCGACGTGAGGGCCTCGCTCTCGTGGTACTTCTATGTCCTTGGACTCCTGGGGTCGTGGGTGCGCACCGTCCTTTTGCCCTCTGAGGCGGTGCGCCCGCGCTGGTTCTTCAGCATTGACTTGCGCTGGGGCAAGCCACTTAAGCCCGAGTCCGCTCAGTCTGCCAAGGAGTTTGCCGATGCGGTGCGCCAGCGCCGCAGGCAGCTGCGCACGGTAAAGCCCACCAAGTCCAGCCGTTGGAAGTTCAAGCTGTTCACCCTGCGCCGCCTCGAGCCCATCGCGCCCGCAGGATCTGCCCCTGCAATTGCTGCGGAGCTCGCTGTGCTTCCCACCGACGCGCTGCTCACAAGGCACCGCGACCTCGCGGTCTACCTTGCCAAGGGAGACGCGGTTCCCGCGGTGGTTCAGGAGCTGGGTCGGCTACGCGAAATCACCTTTCGGGGCGTAGGCGAAGGCAGCGGCAAGGCGCGCGACCTCGACGAATTTGACGCCGCCTACCACCACCTGGTGCTTTGGAATGAGTCCGAGCAGGCGATCTGGGGCGCCTACCGCCTGGGTCTTGGTTTTGAACTCTACCCCCAGGGTGGAATCCGCTCCTTCTACCTAAGCGGATTTTTTAGGATTCGCCGCGAAGCCCACTCGTTTTTTGCCCAATCGCTTGAAATGGGCCGCGCCTTCATCGTGCCCGAAGCCCAACTCAAGCCCATGCCGCTCTACCTCCTGTGGAAGGGGATCGTGCACGTTCTTTTGCGCCACCCGGGCAAGCTTCGCTACGTGGTGGGTTCCGTCTCCGTCTCTAACAGTTATTCGCGCCACAGCCAGGCGGTGATGCTCGGATTCTTAAACCACCACTTCAGGGATGCCCATTGGGCGCGCTACATCTTGCCGCGAAAGCGGTTCCGCCTAAGGTTGCGGCCGCGCGACCGCGAGCTGATTGCCCACAGCGAGCCCGCCGACATGCAGCGCTTCGATCGCTTGATTGCCGACATTGAGCCGCACAATCTGCGCTTTCCGGTGCTGATCAAAAAGTATGTGGGTCAGAACGCCAAGGTCATTGCCTTTAACCGCGATCCGGAATTCAACACCGTCGACGCCCTCATGTACATGGATGTCAGTGACTTACCTCAGGACACCCTGAAGCCGGTGCTCGAAGAGCTCGAGGCGGCTCAGTCCCAGGTGTAGATGGAGTAGTGGGCCCCAACGCGGAGCTGCACCAGCGCATCGGCACCCTCTTGGTTGGGGCGCGTAAATCCTTCGAGTTGGTCTCCCGTTACGGCGTTGGCACTTGCCTCAACAAACCACGACCAGTGCTCGCTCATGCGGTGTACGACGCCGATTCCGCCACCAAAGCCAGGGCTGTAGTTGCTGCCCTCGTGAAACTCGGTGTCGCCGGGGTACGGAACACTCGTGTTGTACTTCGACTGGCTAACCACGCTTGACAGCTGCGCAAACCAGTACGGAGCCGTCGCGTTTTTCTTCCAGTACCGGCCAAAGGGCACTGAGTAGTTTTGGATTCGAATGCTCGGCTGCAGGTAGGTGGACCGCACATCAATTCCGGTAAATCCGTTGACGCCTTCGGTCGAAAGCGCGTAAATGCTTCCGTAGGCGAGCCCCACATTCCATTCCCACTTCGAGGTGAATTGAAATCCGATGCTCGCGGCTCCATGTCCGCGCGCCTCACTGGCTGCGGCTGCAAATGACCCCCCGTTGAAGTCTCCGGCGTAGGTCGAGCTTCCGAATCCCCCACGAAGGTTGACGGCGTGAAACGATCGCTGTGCAAAGGCAGAGGCACCAAGGGCCAGGGCGGCAATGAGGTAGAGAGTACGCATGGGGGCGAAGATAATCAATAGTTTGTTGGCTCTTTAGCGAGGTTGGCTTGTTGGCTTTTTGCGCTGCGCGCTAGGGCCGCTGCGCGGCTCGGCGGTTTCTTGTTTCTTGTTTCTGGTGATGCTGGGCAGGGGGATTCCCTTAAATGGTTTTATCGCGTAACGATCTGATTAAGTGAAATATAGCCGTTTCGAGATTTTTGAGAAAAAGTAAAATCCGGTTAAAACCGAACGGTTTGCTGCGCTTCGCGCCGAAGGTGCGTTGGTTCTTGCTTTTGGTGCTTGGGAATCGCGACTACTCGGCACAATTAACTAGAAACCAGCCACAGACTACAGCTAACGAGCAAACCTTGCCAACCTTGCCAACGAGCTAACCTTGCCAACGAGCCAAAAAAAACAAAACCCGACCAAAAGGCCGGGCTTTGCCAAACAAACAACATGACTCAGGTTACTGAGCCGCCCAATGCTTCGCGCTAACGCGACCATTAGGCCCATAGACCAGCACGTAGTGCTGGCTTTGGTCCGCTGACGTGGTTAACCACGTACCAACTTTTTTGCCGTGGAAGTACTGACCGTGGATCAGTACGTCGCCAGACTCGCTGTAGAGGGCGAAGGTTCCGTGGCGCTCGCCGTTGCGGTAGTATCCGCGTTCTTTGATTTGCCCGCTTTCGAAGTACTTGGTGTACTCGGTGCGATCGCCCAATTCGGCAATCGTTATGCGTTCATTCGCATTGGGGGTGGGGTCGGGGCGCAGGTCCTGAGCTTGAGCGATCAAGCCGGATGTCAACAGCGCCACTAGTAGAAAGGTCTTTTTCATGGCGTCCGTATGTTAAGTTAACGTTATTCAAAGTTAACACAAAATTAACATTACGCAACACCTGCAACGCGATCGACTAAAATTTGTGCCATTCGGGCAAATGATTGGGCGCTCCATCCGGCTATATGTGGCGTAATCAGCACGTTAGGATGATTCAGAAGGTCGTCCCAAAAGGGAGACGCTTCGGTCAAACCTTCGAGGTTGGCCTTTTCGAGGTCGACCACGTCGAGTCCGAGTCCGCGAATGAGGCCGTCGTTGAGGGCGCGCCATGCGTCTTCGAGGGGAAGAATGTTTCCGCGGCTCGTGTTGATGACCCAGGGTTGGCGGGCGCACTGCTG
>CBFHNK010000084.1:0-6112 GCA_965657195.1 uncultured Schleiferiaceae bacterium | reverse complement strand
AGCGCAGGGACACCTATTCTGCACGCCCTGCAGTCGTTTGAAGTACAGGATGTCGGCGCGGTGGTAACCCGCTACTTCGGGGGCGTTAAGTTGGGTGTCGGAGGGCTCATCACCGCATACCGAGGCGCTGCAGAGGACGCCCTTCGTCAATCTGAACGGGTACTTCGCCACCCGGAGGCGCATGCCGAACTTGAGCTTCCGTACGAACTGCTGGGACGCATGGAGGCCGACGCGACCGACCCTCGAATTCGCTGGATCGCACGTGATTTTGGCGAAGTGGTCACCTTAAACGTCGCAGTATGGGCTGAAGCCCAGCAGGAATGGTCGGCCCACTGGAATCAGTGCTACCCCCTCAAATGGAAGTGGCTATCTAAAGGCCAATCACCGAGCTGATTGCCTCGGCAAACGGGGGCGCTTTGCTACCCAAGTAGGTCAATTCGGCGATGGGAAGTTCCAAAACCACCGAATCCTCGGTGAAGACGACCTCCCAGTGACGGCCCTCGTTCATGCGTGCTCCGCGCAGCGATAGAATGGAAGGCGCACTGAAGTGTTCTTCATGGCGGGGTTCCGTGCGGAGCAAAACTCCGCCGCGGGTAAGTACGTAAACCACCTCTCGCTCACCTTCGTGCGGCAAAATGTCTAGTGCTTCGTACACACCCAAACGAATATGGAGGGCAAGGGCAGTACGCTGCTCTGCCGACAGAGTGTCAAAAGGCTCGACTCGCTGCAGCTCATCGGCCATACGCTGAACAGCTATGTCCAAGGTCATAGATTAATGTATAGGGTATTTAAAGATACGCTTTTTTACGAACTCCACACCAACGTGATGGCCAAGATGACATAAAGCAAAAAGTACAGCACATACTTTGCGTGTAGTGCCTCTCCAAACCGAATGCGAAATGCCGAGATATTAACGAGCACGTTGAAGTTGGTGAGGATGCTGTGCACGATGACCCCTCCCCACCACAGTGCGGCGCCCGAAAGGGCTTGCCCCACGGAGCTTAGGACGGACTGTTCGGTCATATTCCGCCACATGGATCGATCGTCCCACCGACCATTTTGCCGCAGCAGTGCCCATCCAATGGCCAAGATCAAGACGCCCCATTCCGCAGATACGAGGGTTCTCCAGAATCCGAATTCATGAATTGCGATTCCGTACAGTGGAAAATAAGTGCCCCAAATGATGCCCACGAGGAACGGCAAAACGCGCAACGCGCCCTGCTGGCGAACCCAAAGCCTGCGGTCCCTCCAAAGCACTGCGATTTGCGCGGCGAGCAGTACCGCGATCACTACCAAGCGAATGGGTGAAATGAGTTCTCCGAGCATCCATCCAACAGCCACGGCGACCATGAGGTGAAGGCTTCCGCCAAAAAATACGAGCTGTGCCGGCATGGAGCGAATGCTCAGCGTGAACAGGGCAAGGCCAAGGCCACCAAACATTCCGAGCCCCAGAAGGATTAATGTGCTGAAGTCCAACTGATCGTATGCCGCGCCGAGGCCATTGGGCGCCAAGAAGGCGGTTCCGAGGTGCACCCACACGATCACCATTACGGAGCGAAGGAGCACAAATCGCTGGGGGTAGGCTGCCATTCCAGGACTGCGCCAAAGCGTATTGGCACGACCGAACAGCACCAAACTCAGCGTTTCGGCGAGCACGGCGAGGGTGAGTAAAAGCGTGGGTGATTCGATTGGGTACATAACGTGTACCGCACTTAAGTTTGTAGAATGCTTGTCAAAGGTACTGAGGTTCACCTCGACGCACTGCGTATTGAAATCCAGCGGCGATTTGGCCGACCCATTCGCACCAAAACCGACTGCCAGCACCTTGAAGAACGACTGTACGAGGAGCTCGGCAGCATGGTATCCTACAATACGTTGCGTCGGTTTTTTGGGCTGGTTCCGGGTGGAACCCCTAGGGGGGCCGTGCTCGACATTTTAAGCACGTACTGCGGATTTGCGACCTTCAAGGAGTTTTCGCTCGACGTCCGAAGGTTTCAGTTTTACTACGACTGGACACAAACCATTGACCGCGAGCGATGGACTGAAGATGAACGGGACGCCCTACTCGCACGCATCGCCGAAGAAGACTTCAATGCCCAGACCATTTTTTTGTGGATCCTCTTTAAACTAACCACGCAGGCACCTGTAACCGACTGGTTCTACTGGCTCGACCACCCTGTGTGGGATGATGGCGAACTCACCAAGGCGCAGTTAGTCTTCTTCTCAAATAGCCTTGCCGACGAATTCCGCATGCGGCTTGCCCACAAAGAAGACATGGAGGTTCTATTCTCCAATCCACGGGCGTTTCGGTTTATTTGTCACTTTTTTGCCGACTACGAAACCATTCAAAAGGGGTACATGGCCAACGCCATTGATGTGATGGCCCAGCGAATCGATGTGCCTTTGTACTACCACGGACTGCGCGTCACGCAAAACTTCTTGTCGGGTAACTGGGATTCGATTAAGCCGCACGCCCTGGCGGCAACACAGCATGGACCTCGCGATGGCGACTACCCGATTTTGATTAGTCGCTACTTCTGCGCGCGATTTTGGGTTCACTATTTGGATTTCGGAACCTGGGATCCACAACTTACTCGGGACTACCTCGATTCCGCGAAAGGCTTGGACCCACACTTCCACTACCTACTTGGAATGGAATTTTTACCCATCGCAAGCATTATGGGCTTTAACGCCCCGGTGCTTCAGATTATGAAATCTAGCCTCTTTGAATTCGACCTTCGAAGTACGTGGTCGGCAGCCGTGGACGCTGACCTCTCTCGACTCGCTTTGATGCTCGCGGAAGCCCAGCAGGGTAATGTTCAGGCGTACCTCGGACTTCGGTCGCAACTCCAAACCGACTTTTGGTACAAGGCCTACCGGCGCTACCTGCAGGCACTTTGCCACGCGGCTGCCCTTTTGGTCGGAATTCCCACGACCGAATTCTCTGAGAGCTATGCCTTATTTCCTGGAATCCAAAAGGCAGTGGCCCTTCGGATCGTCAACGCATAAAAAAAGCCCCGAAGGGCTTCTCGTTGGTTTGGTGTGAAGCCCGAAGGCCTTTACAAATATGGTACAGCTTCTGTACCGACATGGGTACGAATTGGGTACATATTACGATTCACTCGGAAGGTAGCGCCACCCTTGATCGACAGGGACAGCATCTACGTGCCCCCACCGGACCAAGACGGCGAGTCCATCTTCAACCTCTCGAATGGGCAACCCCGACGTGCGGGCAAGCATCGAGGCACTGCTGAGCTCACCTGCGTCCATGAGGTGCAGGATCCGAAGCTGGTCTGAAGTTGCTTTTACCTCGCCCGCAAACTTCAAGTTGATGGACTCAAGCAAAACCCTGTTGGCTTTGTAGTTCGCGGCTCCGCGCCGAACGTAGGCCCGCCAGATATCTTGATCCTCATCGTGGGCCAAGTGGGGAGCTAAGATTGATGACGGAACCTCCACCACAAGCACCGACTTATGGTCCCAGCGTTCTTCTCGCGCAGAAATTGGAACTTCTGGTCGGGTGTGCAGTTGTGCGGCACCTTGAATCATATAGAACTCTTCGTCGACGCGGCATCCGGCCACCGAACCGGAATCGCGAACCCCCACCACGATTTGCCCGCCAAGGCCATTGGCAAAGGCCACTAGAGTCTTAGCAATCTTGCGCTGGCTGTCGACGCGAAGCTTAAATTCTAGGATATCGGATTCTTCACGGCGCATGGTTCCGAAGGTAGCACGTAACTTAAGGCCATGAAGATGTGGAAGGAATTTCGGGCGTTTGCCCTGAAGCGCAACGCGATGGATCTGGCGATCGGCGTGGTGATCGGTTCAGCGTTTCAAAAAATCGTCGATGCGCTGGTGCAGCAAGTGCTGATGCCGCCGCTCAATTGGCTTTCGGGCAACGTCGATACGGCGTCGTGGACGCTGAATTTGGGTGCGGTTCCGATCGGAATCGGCGCGCTCGTGAATGCCGTGCTGCAATTTGGTCTCATTTCGCTTGCGGTTTTTCTTTTGGTACAAGCGTTGAACCGCCTTCACGTTCGCGAGGCCAGCGAGCAGCCCGAATCAAAGCCAGACCCCAACGTTGAACTTTTGCGCGAAATCCGCGACCTACTCAAAAAATAATTCCGAAATGAGCGACGCAAAGCCCGCCAGCAGTGTGGACATTTTTAACAATGCGCCAAAGCACGGATACCACGAACCCGCCGCCGAAGTGGACGCAAAGGCTTTCACAGATGTGGTCGAGAGCCGTCGGAGCGTACGCGTGTTTACCGACGACCCCATCCCCGAAGAAGTCATGCGCGAATGCTTGCGGCTGGCACTGCTTGCGCCCAATTCAAGCAACCTTCAAACTTGGGATTTTTACTGGGTGCGCACTCCTGAAAAAAAAGCCAAACTTGTCACCTACTGCCTGAATCAGCCTGCTGCGCGCACGGCGCAAGAGCTCGTGGTGGCCGTGGCCCGACCCGACCGCTGGCGCGAAACAAATGACCTGATGCTTGTGAAGTTTGACGAGAACCGAAAGGTTCGCCTCAAGGCCGCGTACCAGTACTACCGCAAAATCGTTCCGTTGGCCTACAACATGGGGCCGTTGGGTCTGTATGGCCCGTTTAAAACGCTTTGGGTCGCACTCGTGGGCTTGGTCAAGCCAATTCCGCGCGGACCTTTTTCGCTGAGCGGAATGGCCATTTGGGCCCACAAATCCACCGCATTGGCATGTGAGAATTTGATGCTCGCATTTCGAGCGCACGGATTTGACAGCTGCCCCATGGAAGGCATGGATGGCGCACGGATCAAACGTTTACTGGAGCTGCCACGTGGAGCCCAAGTCTGCATGGTAATCTCTGCAGGAAAGCGCGCTCCCGAGGGAGTCTACGGGCCACGCGTGCGCTTTGACCGCGACCTTTTTGTGCACGAGGTTTAGTCGGCCTTTGGGCCTCCACCGCGCACTTTGCTGCGGATGTTGATGAGCTCCACTCCAAGCGAGAAGCCCACCGCCATGTAGATGTAGGCTTTCGGAACGTGGTAGCCCGCTGCTTCAGCGACCAGCATAAAGCCGATCAGAATCAAAAATGCGAGCGCGAGAATCTGAAGCGAAGGGTGCTTTTCGATGACCTTGGACACGGGACCGCTGAACTTGAGCATCACGATCATTGCCACAATGATGGCAGCAATCATGATTTGAATGTTGTCGGTCATTCCGATCGCTGTCAGGATTGAGTCAAAGCTGAACACGATGTCCAATAAGGCAATTTGCACAATAATTCCTGCAAAACTCTTTGCAACACTTGAATCTTGACCGTGCTGGGCTCCACCCGCCTCGGTGATTTCGAAGATTTCCTTGGTGGACTTCCAAAGCAGGAAGATTCCGCCCGCGAGCAGCACGAGATCGCGACCGCTTACAGGATGGTCCGAAACACGGAAGAGCTCCTGCTGAAATCCCATGATCCACGTAATCGACAGCAGCATGATAATTCGAAATACGAGTGCCAATGCAATCCCCAACGTGCGTGCCCTTTTGCGAATTTCTTCGGGCAGCTTATTGGTGAGAATGCTGATGAAAATGATGTTGTCGATTCCGAGGACTACCTCAAGGAATGCGAGCGTCAAAAAGGCAAGGGCGAGTTCCACGCACCAAAGGTAGTTAGTGGTGGATCACGACAGGCATGCGCTGCACACCATTCGCACCCTCCCACTCGATCCAGTACATGCCTTCAGAAAGTAGCGGAACATCGGTGCGCCCCTCGTGAATGCGACCCTGGCCGACACGACGGCCGTCTGCGGCATACCAATGGACCGTACCGGCAGGAAGCCCTGAGGCACCAAGCCACTCAAGCTGGGCTCCTGGCAAAGCTGGGTTCGGAACCCAAACTCCACCCTGCTCAAATTCCACTTCGCCTAGTTCGCGAAGACTTCGAATAATGGTGTCGCTCGTTCCGCAGGCGCTATTTACAATGAGTCGAACCGAGTAGCCCAACTGAGCCACCCCGTAGGTGTAGTTGCGAATGGGACCACCGATTCCGGCGTTGCCGTCACCCCAGGTCCACTGGTAGCTGGCGGCATCGACAGAGGCCGAGGCATCAAATTCCACGGTCATTCCGTTGCCATTGGACACGAG
>CBFHNK010000083.1:0-6200 GCA_965657195.1 uncultured Schleiferiaceae bacterium | reverse complement strand
ATCGGGCGCCTCGTCCCCGCGGAACCAAATGCTGCGCAGCGTTCCGCCGCCAAACTTGAACTCGTACACGTCTTTGGTGGCAAACACCCGTACCCGCACCAATTCGGCCGCCTTGGGCTGCGGTCCCATGGCCCGCTGCGCATGCACCCCAAGGCCCACAGCCATGGCCATCGCAAGCATCAACTTCTTCATTCCTGGAGCAAATATGCGGCAGTGCGGTCCATAGCTCCGGGCTCGCCCAATGCCTGTGCAAAAACGTCAAAGTCCTCGAGCATCGCGGTCCGGCGCGGACCGTCAGCCATCAACGCACGCAGGTCGTTGGCCAACACCTCGGGTTCGCACTGGCCTTGGAGTCGTTCGCTGACCGCTTCGCGGCCCAAAACCAAATTCACCAGCGACACGTACTTCACCTTAACCAAGCGCTTTGCGAGCGCAAAACTGAGTGCGTCCACCCGGTACGCCACAACCATCGGAACCTTGAGCAGCGCCAGCTCCAAGGTCGCCGTCCCGCTCGCCACCAAGGCGGCTCGCGCCCCTCTGGCACTGGCCATTCCTTCGGCCAATTCGCCGTGCGGCTCGGCCTGAAGGGCCTCGCGCAGCATTGCCCGGTACGCGCCCTCGGTCCACGACGAGGGCCGAATCCACCGCGGCTTCATGCCTAAACGGTCCGCTGTAGCGGCAAATACCGGCGCCAACCGCTGAAGCTCAGCCTTGCGCGATCCCGGAGCCAGCACCAGCACGCCCGATTCCGTTGCCGACCCGGGCGCAAAGCGATCAAGGGCCGGATGCCCGAAGTAGGGCGCATTCACGCCCCTTTTTGTCAAAAATTCAGGCTCAAAGGGCAGCAGCGGAACGACCGCGTCGTAAGCCGCTTTGAGGACTTCCACCCGACCCTCCTTCCAGGCCCACACGCTGGGGGCGACCAACTGGACCACGCGCCGCTGGCTCCGCCAGGGCCGCGTGGCCATCCACTTCGCCAGACGCAGGTTGAACCCCGGATAGTCAATGAGTACGACGAGGTCCCAAGGCTCCGAAAGCACGGCCCGAGCCGCCGCAAAGTTGGCCCGAACCGCTCTGGCGTTGCGAAGCACATCCCAAAACCCCATAAAAGCAAGCTGGTCGAGACTGCGAAGTACCGGTTTGTTGAGTGCCCGGCTGAGCTCGGTTCCGCCCCACGCATCAAGGTGCAGCTGGGGCTGAATGCGGCGAAGGGACCGAACGAGTTCCGCACCGAGAACGTCGCCCGAGGCCTCACCCGCCAGAATAAAAATGCGCTTCACAACCATTCCCAACGCCAGTAGATGGCAGTTATGATGTAGAAAAGGCTAATGAGCACGATGTTCAATGCCATGCGGTAGCGCTTCAAACTCAAGGCCAAGGTGAGGTACACGCCCTCGAGAATCACCGAAATGGCCAGCACACGGTTGAGCAGATAGGCCCAGAGGTCGCTGTCGAGCTCGGCAAAAGGCGGCAATCCGGGATAAGTCGCCAGCAGGTAGGACCACGCAAACCACGGAGTTCCCGCGGCCACGAGCAGGCCCATGTAGGCTTCGAGGCGTTCGCGACGCGGACCCGGACTCATCGCTGGTCGAGGCGGCGGTGCAGGTTCGACAGAGCGTGGTGTGCCGTAAGGTCAAACTGGGTCGGAACCACACTCACAAAGCCATGGTCCAGCGCCCAGATGTCGGTATCCTCGGCTCCGTCGGGGTTGTGGTAGTCGCCGCGCATCCAGTAGTAGGGCTTGCCGTAGGGGTCGATGCGCTCTTCAAAGGCCTCCTTCCAGAACCCGAGCGCCTGGCGCGCCACGCGCACCCCAGCGTACGGAGCCTTATCGGCGTTGGGAAAATTGACGTTGAGGCAGACTCCCTCGGGAAGCCCGTGGGTCAGCGCATCCTGGGCAATTTGCTTGAGGTAGGGCTCTACGGGGCGAAAGTCGGCATCCCACGAGTAGTCGAGCAAGCTAAACCCGATACTGGGAACACCCTGCATGGCGCCTTCGACAGCAGCAGACATGGTTCCGCTGTAAATCACGTTGACGCTGGCGTTGCTACCGTGGTTGATGCCGCTCACGATGAGGTCGGGCTTGCGGTCTTTGAGCACCTCGTGCACGGCGAGTTTGACGCAGTCCACGGGAGTTCCGCTGCAGGCGTACTCGGTTTGCGGACCGGCATCGATGCTCATCGGCTTCAGCCGGAGCGAATCGTGCAGGGTGATCGCATGACCCATTCCGCTTTGCGGACTGTCTGGTGCCACGACCACCACGTCACCTAACTGGTTCATTGCGTGGATCAAAGTTCGGATTCCGGGCGCCGTGATGCCGTCGTCGTTGGTCACTAAAATGAGGGGTGCTGCCATAGGTGCAAATTAGGGGTGTCAGGCCTTGCGCCGGCAGGCACAAGATTTGTACTTTTCCACCCACTTATCGACCAAACCGTTATGATTATTATCCTCCTCCTCTTTATGGTTTTGGGCTTCGCCGTGCAGGCCCGCTTGAAGAACCGCTTCAAAAAGTACTCAGAGAGCTACCTCTCGAGTGGCTTGTCGGGTGCCGAAGTGGCCCGCCGAATGCTCGACTTTTACGGGCTGCACAGTGTTCAGATCGTCAGCGTACCTGGCAAACTGTCTGACCACTACAATCCGGCCAACAAAACGGTCAACTTGTCACCTGAGGTCTACGAAGGCCGCAACGTTTCGGCCGCCGCCGTCGCCGCCCACGAGTGCGGACACGCAGTGCAGCACGCCACCGCCTACACGTGGTTGACGATGCGAAGCAAGATGGTTCCCGTTGTCAATATGAGCGGCCAAATCATGAACATGGTGTTCTTGTTCTCGATCTTCGGAATGAGTATTCTAGGTCTCGGCTGGGATCAGGCCCTCATCGTACTCATCGCTGCCCAGTCGGTGCTCGCCGCGTTTGCCGTAGTGACCCTTCCCGTCGAGTACGACGCCTCACGCCGTGCGCTGGTGTGGCTTCAGGGTGCCGGAATTACCGACGCCAGCAACCACCACCAAGCCGAAGACGCCCTCAAGTGGGCTGCCCGCACTTACTTGGTAGCTGCCGCCGCTGCCGTAACCCAGCTGCTGTACTACATCATGCTGTACATGGGCCGCCGCGACTAACATGACGCTTCGCCCCTACCGCCCCTCAGACGCCGAGTCCATTTTGGCGATTTACGGGCCCGTAGTGGCGCAGTCCGCAGCGACCTTCGAGACCGAAGTCCCGTCGCTTCACGACTTTTCGGAACGCCTGGCGCGCATCGCCGGGCGTTTCCCGTTTTGGGTGGCTGTGGATGCCGGCGGGGCAATTTTGGGCTATGCCTACGGAACCACCCACCGCGAGCGCATCGCCTACCAGTGGGCCGTCGAAACGAGCGTCTACGTAGCCCCTCATGCCCACCGTCAAGGCGTTGGTCGCGCACTCTACGCGGCCCTCTTGCCATCGCTGGCGGAACGTGGGTTCGTCTGGGCCTATGGTGTCATCACGCTCCCCAACGACTCGAGCGTCGCGCTGCACTCTGTCTGCGGGTACGAGTCCTTTGCCACCTACACCGCGGCCGGTCAAAAGTTTGGTCGGTGGTGCGACGTGCACTGGATGCGCTACGCGCTGAACGAGGCGCGGCCAGGGATGGCTGCGCCGAGGTTCATTGGTCTTCAGTAGTGGTAGCGGGCTTATAGGATGACCACTTGGTCGCCGTCAACGCGGTACACCAAACGATGTTCTGCATTTATGCGTCGCGACCAGCATCCCTTAAAATCGTGCTTAAGCGCTTCCGGCTTCCCGGATCCGTGAAATGGCGTTCGCTGAACTTCGTTCAGTAAATAATTCAATCGCTTTAAAACGGCTTTGTCCGACGCGACCCAGTATTGATAATCTTCCCAGGCGCGCGAGACAAAGACCAACCTCACGGCTCGATTAAATCGTGGCTTTGGTAATCTTGGTAGTTTGCTTGGCGAACGGCGTCGCGAAGACGCGACGCATTTGCAGCACTCGAGGTGAGCCACTGCGTGGCGTCAAGCATATTGAATTGGTCAAGCGACATGACCACTACGCCTTTGCGGCGTCCGCGGTTGACCACAATGATTTCACCCTCGTCGACCACTTGGTCTACGTAGGCCTTGAGTTCTCGGCGAAGGTCGGTAAGGGTGGTTGAAATCATTTTCGTACAAAATTCTGTACTAAATTAAGCAAAAATCTTGCCCGGATTCAGAATATTCTTGGGGTCGAGCAAGGTTTTGATTCCGCGCTGAAGGTCGAGTGCCGCGGGCGCGAAGGCCAAGTCCATGAAGCCCTTTTGCACCAGACCGATGCCGTGCTCGCCCGAAATGGTTCCGCCCATGGCGCGCACCTCGGTGAAGAGCTGGCGAATGCCCTGCTGCAGGCGGTCGCCGTGCCAGTCCGCGTCGCTCATGCCGCCTTTGACGATGTTGACGTGCAGGTTTCCGTCGCCCGCGTGGCCGTAGCACACGGACTCAAAACCGTATTCGCTGCCGATGCGCTTGACCGCGCGCAGCAGGTCGGGCAGCTTAGCCCGCGGAACCACCGTGTCTTCTTCTTTGTAAATGCTGTGCTTTTTAACGGCCTCGCCCACACGGCGGCGGAGCTTCCACAGCGCGTCCCGTTCCGCTTGGGTCTGGGCAAACAGCACTTCGAGGGCACCGGCCTCTTCGGCCACGGCGGCCAACTGTTCGGCCTCGCGCAAAACGGCTTCTTCGTCGGTTCCGTCGACCTCCATCAGCAGGTGGGCCTCAATACCCGGTCCGGTCGGAATCGACACGCCGTCCACAAACCGCAGCGTCCAGTCGATCGCGTCGCGTTCCATGAATTCGAGTCCGCTGGGGGTGATTCCGGCCTGAAAAACGCGCGCTACGGCCGCACAGGCCACCTCGGCGGAGGCAAATGGAGCCAGCATCGTAAAATGGTGGCGCGGGTACGGAATCAAGCGCACTACAATCTTCGTGATGACGCCCAACGTGCCTTCAGAACCCACCATGAGCTGGGTCAGGTTGTAGCCGGTGCTGTTTTTGAGGGTGTTGGCTCCGGTCCAAATCACTTCACCAGTGGGGAGCACCACCTCAAGATTGAGGATGTAGGCCGAGGTGACGCCGTACTTCACCGCCTTCGGGCCGCCTGCGTTGTAGGCGACGTTGCCGCCCATCGTGCTGCTGCCCCACGACGAAGGGTCAGGCGGATAAAACAGGCCCTGCTCGCGGCAGGCCTCGTGAAAGACTTGGTTGACCACGCCAGGTTCGACAACCGCCTGAAAGTTGGCGGGATCGATTTCAAGAATGCGGTTGAAGCGCTCCATGCTCAGCGAGATTCCGCCGTGGGCAGGAATGGCGCCGCCGCTCAAGCCCGTACGCGCCGCGGCCGGAGTGACGGGAACCTCGTGCTCGTTAGCCCAGCGCAGCACCGCGGCCACGTCATCGGGCGTACCGGGGCGCAGCACCACATCAGGGAGCACGCGCAGGTCTTCGGTTTCGTCGTGCGAAAATTCAGAACGGCGTTCTGCGTCAATTGAAACGTGTTCGGCCCCGAGCAGGGCAGTTAATTCTTCGAGTGATTTTCGCGTAACTTCGGCCATCTTGATCCCTAACGATTTGCACCAAATGTACCGCAGTATCCGCTTGGTGGCCGCACTCGTGCTGAGTTCCGCTGCCCTTTTCGCCCAACGCCCCGTGGCGATGTCTGACCTCTACGAGTCCCGTGTATTCAATGCCCGCGGAATCCAAGGGTTCCGCTCGCTCGAAGACGGCAAGCACTTCAGCCGCCAAACCGCCCAAGGAATTGAGCGCTACAGCTTTGCCACCGGCGCCGCCGTGGACGTCCTCGTAGCCAAGTCGGAATTGGTAGTCAATGGGGCCCCGTTGAGCTTCAGCAGCTACGAATTCGCTCCCGGTGAGCGCTACGTCATTCTCGAGTCCGACATCGAGCCCATTTACCGCCACTCCTACACGGCCAAGGTGTACGTGTGGGACCGCCAGGCCAAGAAGCTCACTCAAGTCTACGGCAAGCCCATTCAAAATCCGGTGCTTTCGCCCGACGGAACCCAACTCGCCTTTGTGTTTGAGCGCAACATTTACGTGCAAAATCTAGCTACGGCTGCAGTGAAGCAGGTTACCACCGACGGCGAAGACAACGCCATCCTCAACGGAGCCCCCGACTGGGTCTACGAAGAGGAATTTGGCTTTCACGTCGCCTT
>CBFHNK010000082.1:0-6236 GCA_965657195.1 uncultured Schleiferiaceae bacterium | reverse complement strand
AAGTGCATCAAAAAGTTGACCTAGCTGCAGGTCGAGGCGCAGGTACACATCCATCAACTCTTGCGCACGCGGACCCATTAGGTGGCCCAAATGGTCGGGCGTCGAGAATGAAATGGCGAGCACGTCGGTGTGGGTTCCGCGACCCAAATTTTCGGCGTCGACGGCGGCCAACGCGACGTCAATGAGGATTTGGTTGCCCATGGGCGTGTAGCGAATCAGCCCGGGATTGCCCGCGCCGAGCGCCGCCAGGTCGTAGGGGAACGAGCCGCTAGACGCTCCACGTAGTTTGCCCTCAAAGGGACGCTCGTCGGGCCCTGTGAAGGACTCATAGACCGAAGGAGCCATCAGGCGCTCCCACGACCCTTTGAGGTAGCTGGCGGGACTGTGCGCGGCATTAAACGCCTGAATCCAAGCGGGAAGCTCCGAGGCATAGTGGGACGACGTCACAAAACCCACCTTGTCGTCCATCCAAAAGGCGGCGTCGCCGTAGTGGCCGGCGGCGGTAATGGCTCCGCGGTCTTTGAGCGAAAATCCATACACGCGTGAGGCGCCTACTGTGGCCCACTCCAGCTCGTCGGTCCAGGTGGTCGAGCGAATGTTTTTAGGGCTGCGCTTGTCGGCCTCAAGGGTGCTGCCCACGGGCTGCACCTCGAGGTCTTCGACGCAGTAGACTTCGCGACCCAAGGCGGGATCGTACCAGTCGTTCGCGATTAACCCGTGGTTCGACGGATCTGTGCCGGTGTACACCGTGGCGTGGCCGGGACCGGTGTAGGTGGGGGTATGGGTGTAGTGCGCGTTGCGAAACACGTGGCCCTCGGTAACGAGTCGCTTAAAACCGCCCGTGTACAGCGGCGCAAAGCGCGTCAAGTAGTCGGCGCGCATTTGGTCGACGACGATCGAGACGGCGAGCTTGGGTGTCGCAGAAGTGACGGGCTTTTTGGACTGGGCCGTCGCCGTGGCCGTAACCAGCAGCATCGCCCACGCAGTGAGAAGGGTACGCATCATACCCCAAAGTTAGTTCAGGCTTCTTCGGCGGCTGTTTTCGCCGCGTTAAATCGGTCCTGGGCCTCTGCCCAGACTTCGAATTGGGCGTGCACGGCGTGCTGCAGCTCTTCGTAGTTCTTAAAAAACGTCGGATCCATGCTGCGCTCCTTAAATACCTCAGGGTTGGCCACTTCGGCATCCATGGCGTCCAGCGCCGCTTGCGCGGCTTCGTAGGCCTTTTCGGCGGTTTCCATGGCCTTTTGGGCGCTCTTTAGTTCGGAATCCAAGCGTTTCTGGTCCTCGCGGCTTCGCTTGGCTTCGGCCTTGGGTGCCGCGGCAGCTGCGCTGGCCGCGGCCGCCGCCTTCTGGGCTCCGGCCACTTCCATAGCCCGGAGCGATTCCACCTTGCGCTGCTCGAGGAAGTACTCGATTCCGCCCAAGTACGGCTTGATCTTGCCGTCGCGAAACTCGTAGGTCAGATTGCACAAACCCTCCATGAATTCGCGGTCGTGCGACACTACGATGAGGGTTCCGTCGTACTGCATCAGTGCCTGCTTGAGCACGTCCTTGGCCGCCATGTCGAGGTGGTTGGTCGGTTCGTCGAGTACCAAAAGGTTGATGGGGTTTAGCATCAGCTGGCAGAGCGCGAGGCGTCCGCGTTCGCCGCCCGAAAGCACGCGCACCTTCTTTTCGACGTCGTCGCCGGCAAACATAAAGTTGCCCAAAAGCTTGCGCGCGTTCTTGCGAATTTCGTCTGGAGCCGCATCTTCAATCGTCTCGAGTACGGTTTTCGTGCCGTCGAGTACCTCAGCCTGGTTTTGCGCGTAGTACCCGAGCTGCACCTGGTGGCCCCACTCAATGCTTCCGTCGTAGGCGAGTCCCTCAGTCAAAATCTTGACCAACGTCGACTTGCCTTGGCCGTTTTGGCCCACAAAGGCAATCTTTTGGCCGCGCACAAATTCCAAATCAAGGCCACGCAGCACATGCTTAGGCCCGTAGTGCTTGTGGATTCCCTGAAGGCGGGCCATAATCTTGCCTGAATGCGGTGCGGGCGGAAACTTAAACCGCATCTGCCGAGTGTCCTCGTCGTCGACCTCGATGACCTCGATTTTGTCGAGCTTTTTGATGAGCGATTGGGCGAACGAAGCCTTGCTGGCCTTGGCCCGGAACCGTTCCACCAGCTCTTGCGTGTGCTTGATTTCTTTGTCCTGGTTGGCCTTGGCTTGGCGCTGCTTCTCGCGGATTTCGTCGCGAAGCGTCAGGTACCTGAAGTACGGAACGTTGTAGTCGTAGCCCTTACCGAGCACAATCTCAAGGGTGCGGTTGGTCGCGTTGTTCAAAAAGGTCCGGTCGTGCGAAACCAAAATGATGGCCTGGTTGCTCTCTGCCAAGAACTCTTCGAGCCACAAAATCGATTCGATGTCGAGGTGGTTCGTCGGTTCGTCCAAGAGCAGAACGTCGTGGTGCTGCAGCAGGATTTTGGCGAGTTCCACGCGCATTTGCCATCCGCCCGAAAACGAATTCAGCGGCTGGTGAAAGTCGGTCGCCTTGAATCCGAGGCCCAAGAGCACGCGCTCAAGATCTGCCTGGTAGGTGTAGCCGCCGATGTGTTGGTAGCGCTCCTGAGCATGGTGAAAGCGCTCGAGCAAGTCCATGTACGCGTCGCTCTCGTAGTCGGTACGCGTGCCCATCTCACCGGTCATGGACTCGATGTCGGCCTCAAGGCGCTTGATTTCGACAAAGCTCGATGCGGCCTCTTCCCACACGCTGGCGTTGGGGGCGGGGGGCATGTCCTGCGTCAGAAACCCGATGCTGAAGTCGCTCGGGAAGCTGATTTTGCCCGTGTCGGGCTTGTATCGCCCCGCGATCAGCTTGAGAAGGGTGGATTTACCGGCTCCGTTGCGCCCCACGAGACCGATGCGGTCTCCGGGGTTTACTTGGAACGAAATCCCTTTAAAAAGGTCCGATCCGCCAAAACTCAAACTAACTTGGTGTACACTCAGCATAAGGGTGACAAAAGTACCACGATTCCCCGTGGCGCGAGGGGTAAATTTGCACTTAGAACCCCATTCACCCTGTACCCCATGAAATTGATCGGAAAAGGCAGCAAGCCCTACAGCATCGCGACCGCCAAATGCCCTAAGTGCCACGAGGGTGAAATGTTTGTGGACCCCAATCCGTACCACCTTCGCAACATGGACAAAATGCACGCCTCGTGCAGCGTCTGCGGCCAGGACTACGAGCCCGAACCCAACTTTTACTACGGAGCCATGTACGTGTCCTACGCCTACACCGTGGCCCTGTTTGTGGCCGTGTACGTCATCTTCGGGGTGTGGATCGGTTGGTCCATGTGGCCTACCGTCGGAGCCCTCGCCGGTACCCTTGTGGTGCTGGGACCCTACATCTTTCGCATCGCCCGAGTCACCTACCTCAACTTTTTCGTCCACTACGACGCAGACGCGGTGCCCAAGCGCTAACTCCAGAGTTCCTGGGCGAGTAGGGGAGCGTGCAGCGTGCCGCGTGATCCGAGCCCGTTGAGCATTCCCAATTTGGGGTGTTCGGGGTGCCATCCCCAGCGCGGCCGTCGGTCCTGCGTGTTGGGTCGGATTCCGGTCCACTGCCCTTTCACCTCAATACCACCGTCAACCCACTCACGGGCGGAATTCAGCAGCTCGTGGGCCTGGCTTGCGTTGGCCTCGGGCGGATCCTGGTCGCCGTGCTCGATGCCCCAACCAAATGACGCCCCCAGCTGGTAAAGCCCGTTGCCGTCCGGAAGCAAAAAATGGCTTCGGTGCAGCATCACGCCCGGATCTGCGGATAGCCCCACATTAAGTCCCTGCCCCCACGTACGGGCAAAACCCAGCGGACCCCAAAAGTGCTCTGTCCAGCGCGCTTGGTAGCCCTCGGCGAGCAGTACGCGGTCAAAGCCCTCGGTCCCGTTGATCGTCCACGATCCGTCCCCCTGGGGTTCAAGGCGCTCGACGGACTCGTTGCGAACCTCAACTTGGGCACGCATGTGCTCGAGAAAACCGACCACATTCAGTCGAAAGCTACCCCTGACTTCGCCAAGGCCGACCCCGTGGACGCCTTCTGGAACGGGGTGAATCGCCCCCAAGTACGCACCCAACGCAGGGTGGTCGCTCAGCGCCTGCCAGTCGTTGAGTTCCTGAACCGTGCGCAGCACTTCATAAATGGACCCCGAGGATCGCAGTTCGATGGGGTAGGTGTGCAGCGCGACCTCTAGGGCCTCTGCAGCGCGCCAGACGACTCGGCGCCGCTTGAGCACAATCGGATTGACAAGCCCTGTGGCCACGCGCGACGAGCACCGCCGCCCGCCCACATCAAACGCCACGAGGTCCACTCCCTGTGGTGCTTTGGCGGCTAGACTCGCCCCCGCAATTCCAAAGCCAACGAGGGCCACGCGTTCCATTTCGGGCGCAAGTTAGGAGCAAAAAAAAAGCCACCCGAAGGTGGCTCTTTAGAATGGCATTCGATTAGAACTGCCAGTAGTCGTGCTCGCGGTTGCGCAGGTCTTCGCGAATGCGCTTGGACTCCAGCAACTGCTCCATCGGATTGTTGATCTTGTAGTCCTTGATCTCGCGATCGTAGACGTTGTCTTCTTTGGTCACTACTGCATTGAAGTAGCGCATCTGAAAGATCTGGTCAAACGTCAAACGGCGCGTGTTGTTGTTGGGGTTGTACGCGATGTTCGTGGCAAAAGCCTGACGTGCATCGGGGAACCATACCCAGAACAAGTTCACGATGTCGCCCTCTTGCGGATCCTTGATCACCGGCGAAATTCCGATGATGCGGCTCTTGAGTTCGCCGCGCTGCTTGTCAAAGTACCAATCGCTCTTGATGTCCCATGCCACGATGTTGTTCGACTTGATTTCAATTGAGTCGATCGCCAAGATGGTGCCGTCGTCGTTGTCGCGAATGGTATCGATGCGAAACAGGCGACCGCCTACTTCATTCATCGTCAACGGACGAAGAAACAAATCGTCGTCGTAGACCTCAGTGATGCTGCCTTCGCTCAAGATGGCATCCTTCATCACGTCAAACAAAGACTTGCGGTCGGGCAAGGCCTGAATGGGGTAGTACAAAGGGTGGTTGAGCTTTTCAAGGGTGAAAATTCGCTCCCAGTGGCGCTTTGACCAGAGCATATCGTCCTGGCGCAAGTGCGGGTAGGGAACTACACGGGTTTGTGAGTAGTGGATGTCGGACTTGGGAATCAAGCCATCATCCTGCGGCGATAGTACCTGAGCTTCGAGGGTTGCACCCGCGAAGAGGACCGCCAATAGGAATGCGATTTTTTTCATGCTTACTGAACGTCGAGGACGATGTTAGAAATGTTGTCAATGCGCGCACCGGCAGGGGTGTTCGCCTTGATTTTGCGAATGGTTACCGATGAACCAGGCTTCAAGCGCTGGATTTGGTCACGCATGTCGTTCGGGATCTTATTGCCGCGAACCTCAACGGCTGGCTTTCCTTCAAATTTGATGTCAAAAGCGGTGACCGTCAACGGCAGGTCAAACGGGAAGTCTTGGTATTCGGCCTCGATCACACCCTTAGAAAGCAAGCTTGATGAAATCAAACCATCTTTCTTTTTGTAGATCATACCGACCGCTTGGGGAAGACCCTTGATCCGGTACACCTTAGAACCAGCTTTGCGGGTTTTGCCGTCAGCTTCTTTTACATTCACCGTGATGGTTAATTCCTTGCCTTCGACTTTCGTAACGTTTGCTACGTAGTTACCTGCCTTACCTGAAATGCCTGGACCAGAAACCATCAGGTTTTCAGGGGCTACACCTGGTACCGATACTTCGATGGGGTTGTCTACGTTGCGGTAGAGTACATTCATCTTGGTGGCAGCGATGACAACGCTCGATGGAGCTACCGTGTACGTTAATTCGAATGGGTAGTCGGTATCACCGCCAGGAACGCGCATGCTTCCCTTAAGTGTTTTTTGACCGTTGCCTGAACCTTGAATACGGATTTTACCCACGCCATCTTCAATAGATTGTGGAGTAACCCCTGAGAATTCAGGATTGCGCCCCTTGTCGTACGCCGCCAAGAACACATCGGCCTCGAGGAAGTCGCCTTGAGTGACGTAGGTACTGCGCGGCATTACTACAGCGCGAACGTTGTCAAACTTCAGGGTATTAGCGTCGATTTGGCCGTAGAGGTGCTCTACCGTCTTGGCTTCCATACGGCGAACACGTGACTGCAAGTCAGTCAAAAACGGAACCACA
>CBFHNK010000081.1:0-6285 GCA_965657195.1 uncultured Schleiferiaceae bacterium | reverse complement strand
GCTGCGGAACTTTTCAACCGCCAACCGCGTTGAAACGGGAATACCGTAATCTAAATGCTTAGAAACGAACTATCAGAAGCTGAAATTGACCGGGTTATTGCCATGGCCTGGGAAGATCGGACTCCGTTTGAAGCGATTTACGCGCAGTTCGGATTGCGCGAAAACGACGTTAGAGCCCTGATGCGCAAGCATATGAAGGCATCGTCCTTTCGAATGTGGCGCGAACGAGTCACGGGTCGCAAGACCAAGCACCTGATGCTAAGAGACTTTGAAAAAGGTCGCTTTAAGAGCAGCAACCAACGCTTTAGTTAGCCTCGTTTTTTGCGCTGGGGCGCCACGTGCATTTCGAGAATTCGGTTTTTTTCAGCGCGGACTTCGGGGCGTTTTTTGGCTCCGTACAAGCGAATTCGAGCGTCACGAAGGGCCGTAGTGAGGTCCACGAGGGGTGCGGGGTAGTCGGTTCCGAATTGAAACCCATAGCCCACACAGTCGATTTCGGTCAGCATCCAAGGGGCAGCGCGAAAGGGCATGGGCAGCGGAGCGAGTTCAGGAACCCAGCGTTCAATGAACGCGCCGTGGGGATCCTGCTCCTCGGCCTGCTTGACGGGGTTGTAAATGCGGACGGTGTTGACGCCCGTAACTGCGGCCTGCATCTGAAGCTGGGGGTAGTGAATACCGGGTTCAAAATCAAGGAATTGCTGTGCAAGGTGGGCGCTCAGGTCCTTCCAGTTAAGGTTCAGTGCATGGCACCCGAAGCTCACGAGCATAGCCCGCATGCGAAAGTTGAGGTATCCGGTTTCGTTAAGACTGCGCATGCAGGCGTCCACCATGGGGACTCCGGTCTGCCCCAGTTTCCAAGCGTTTAAATGTGCGGAACTCGCACTAAACGTCTGCTGGTTGTACCCTCTGTTCACGTGCTCGAACTCCATTCGAGGTTCCGATTCGAATTTTTGAATGAAGTGCTCGCGCCAACGAAGTCGGCTCGCGAAGGCTCGAGCGTCCCGCATCGCAAGGAGGTCGCCGCTGCGCGTTTCGGCTAGGTTCCGCACTACCTGTTTGAGGCTCAAGTTGCCCCAGGCGAGGTAGGGTGACAGGCGACTGCAGTGGTTTCGCGCGCCCTCAGGCTTTGAAATGTGGGCCATATACCCGCGCCCGCGGCCTCCCGCCACAAAGCTCCGCAGGTAGCGATGCCCCCAGGCCGCCCCGCCCGTTTGGGCGACGCCCGCTTCGCGTGCGGGGCGCTCCACCTGATGCGCTTGGGTCCAATCGATCCAGGGTGGCGAAGGCCTCCACGCTTGCCCAAGGGCCCAGTCCGCCTGAACGAGGGGCTCCTTAAACATGACTTCGTTCCAGTGTGCGTTCCAGTCGTCGCGGCGTTTTAGTCCCCGCCGCACCGAACCATAGGGCGATTCGTGCCAGGTGATTCCGCGCTTCTTGAACCAGTTCTTCATGTGGCGGTCGCGAGCAAACGAGGTTTCGATACCAATTTCTTGGTGGCTGAACACGGCGCCAATGGGGATGCCCGCAAACGCTTCAAGCGCTTCAAACGCTTCAACCGCTTCAGCCGCTACATAAAAAAACGGCAGAGGATTGCGGCCTGCGGCCGCATCGTTGCTGGATCCGCGGCCTTCGGCCGCATCGTTGCTGGTTCCGCGGCGTTCAGCAGCATTATTCGCTTGTGCCACCAATCGTCCAAGCAGCGGACGCGTCGCAAAAAGTTCCGCAGCCGATTCGTACTCAAAGCAGGCGTGGCGGTTGGAGTAAACTGGTTGGGCCCACAGGGAGGACTCGTGAAGGAGCAGGGCGACGACCGGTTGGCCAGTGGCGACTGCGGCAGCTAGGGGCGCATGGTCCTCCCAACGCAGGTCGCGTTTGAACCAAACGACTTGGAGTTTCATGGCTCCCGAAGAAAGACCCAGCGGGCGGACTCAGATTCCGACTTTTGAAATCGGTAGCCTTCTTCGGCAAACGTTTTAGCCGCTTCGGGGTCCGAGCTCGATTGGTTGGCGAGAAAGCGCGCCATGGCTCCGCGCGCCTGCTTGCTCAAGGCCGAAACGGAGCGGGTTTTACCATTGACCGTCTGAAGGAAAACGCAGTCAATCCACTCAAATTGTGACCGGTCAAGCACCTCTGAATACTCGTCGCTGGCGCAGTTGACGATGGGGCAACCTTGGGCGTCGTGGTGCAGCCAATTTGTGACGGGCTCTTTCCATTTGTGGATAATTCGCTCGCCACCAAGGCTTTGACCCACATCAAGCCGATAGGGAAGCACGCCGTCGCTGGGGCGCAAGATTCCGTACAAGCCCGACATGATGCGCAGGCGCTGCTCGGCCACATCAGGGTTGGTCCATAAGTCGGGCCGAAGGCGACCAAATGCCTCTCCGGTAAAGGTCCAGGCGGCTTTGGTTCCGGGCGAATCCGGCGTCCAAGCCGACCACTGTTGGGCGGCAGTGTCGGCTACTTTGGCACTGCAGTCGTACCAATTGGCCCAATCTCGTACCTCGGAACGGACTCGATCCGCCAACGATCCAGCTAACTCGAGCAAGGGTGCAGCAGAGGTTCCGGTAGGAGCCGTAACCGCGTTCATCGTTTTGGAGGGAGAGAGTAGGACCTTCATGCTGCCGGGCGTGACCTCAGTTCAACGCAGATACGTTTTTAAATGTTTACTGAGGCACGAAGGTCGCCAAGGAGCCCGGCCGCGAGCCATAAACCAGCGAGCTAGAAGCCAACAGCCAGAAGCCAACGAGCTAAACTTGCCAATCTTGCTAACGAGCCAACCTCGCCAATTTTACCAATCTTGCTAACGAGCCAAACTCGCCATTTTTACCAGTCTTGCTAACGAGCCAACCTCGCCAACTGCGTACTACCTTGCAGCTATGCGACACTTCATGACACTTTTGTTGGGCCTGGCGGCAGGGATTGCTGGGGGCCAAAACCTTCCGGACCCCATTAAATTGGGCACCTCACTACCCATGGCCGAGCATTTGCTTGGAGATGCCACCCGTGAAGACGATGCGTCGGCCACCTTGGGTTCGCTGCAAAAAACACACGGATTGTTGGTGATTTTCACGAGCAATTCATGCCCGTTTGTGGTCGGGAATGGCGACAAATCCGAGGGATGGGAGGGGCGCTACCCATCGATCGCTGCGTTGGCGCGCAAGCTTGATATCGGAGTGGCCTTTGTGAACTCAAACGAGGCGAACCGCGGAACCACCGAATCCGCAGAGGCCATGCGGGCCCGTTGGAAGAAGTACAAGTACCAGGCTCCGCTGCTCGTGGACGACCGGCACCAGGTGGCCGATGCATTTGGTGCGCGCACCACTCCGCATGTGTTTTTGTTTGATGGAACTGGCGTACTTGTGTACACGGGGGCGATTGACGACAACGTCGATTCCGCAAAAAAGGTCAAAAAGAACTGGTTGCTGGATGCGATGAACGCGGTGGCAAAAGGACAGCAGGTCAAGGTTCCGCAGACGAAGTACCTCGGATGTAGCATTAAACGCGTTCAGTAAAGCGTGCAGGCAGAGGTTATTGCCATCGGAACCGAGCTGTTGCTCGGTCAAACGATTGACACGAATTCGGCAGGGATCGGCGAGCAGCTGGCCGAACTGGGGGTGACGCTACGCCGCAAAACCGTGATTTCGGATCGGGTGGATGACGTGCGTGCGGCATTGGATGCCGTGCTTCCTGAGACCAAGTGGGTACTGATTACGGGCGGCCTCGGCCCGACCAAGGACGACCTCACCAAAAACGTTTTAAACGAATACTTTGGCGGAACCCTTGAGTTTTACCCCGACGTCTACGCACACATTGAGGCGATGTTTGCGCGAATGGGGCGCGTTCCGGGCCCGCTAAATCGCGGACAGGCGGAGCTGCCGAATGTGTGCGAGCCGCTTGCCAACGCCAAAGGAACGGCCCCCGGAATGCTTTTTCAGCGCGACGGCGTGCGCTACGTGAGTATGCCGGGGGTTCCGTACGAGATGAAGCATTTAATGGAGACCCACGTCTTGCCGAGAATGCGAGCTGAATCCGACGCGCACATTGAACATCGCTTTTTTATGGTTCAAGGGATTCCGGAATCGGAGCTGGCGGGTCGCATCAGTGACTGGGAATCCGCTCTGCCCGAAGGGCTGAGTTTGGCCTACCTGCCGTCGCCGGGAATTGTCAAGCTTCGGGTTACAGCTCGGACGGAGTCTCCTGAAGAGGCTGCGGCGCTTCTGGAGCCCGCCGCACAAGGGTTGCGCGCTGTGCTGGGCACGGACATTTATTCAGAGGACTGGAAGACCATTGAGGAAGTCGTTGGCGAGCGCCTTGCCGCGGCGGGTCAGACCGTGTCTACGGCAGAAAGCTGCACCGGTGGTTCTGTTGCGGCGTTGCTGACTAGGGTTCCGGGTTCGTCGCGCTATGTGCTGGGCGGAATCGTCGCGTACGCCAACGAGGTTAAAATGCGGAACCTCGGCGTGAACGAGGCAGACTTGCTGATGCACGGTGCGGTGAGTGAGCCAGTCGTGCGCGCCATGGCCCGCGGAGCCCGTAAGCGCTTTGGGTCCGACTGGGGCGTCGCGAGCAGTGGCGTAGCGGGTCCCGACGGCGGTTCTGCAGAAAAACCAGTGGGCACCGTATGGCTCGCCGTGAGTGGCCCAGGGGTGGAGTGGGCCGGTCGTTTTCAGATGGGTGACAACCGCGAACGCACCGTGCGCAAATCCGTTTTGGAAGTTTTGAATCGGCTGCGTGGTTTTTTGCCCGAAGCGCCGGCGAAACATTGAGAAATTCTCTGTACATTTGCACTCCCGTTGCGAAACGGAGCTAAAGATTAACACCGCGCGATTATGTCACGAGTTTGCGAGATTACCGGTAAGAAGGCCATGGTAGGTAACCATGTGTCGTTCTCGAATAAGAAAAACAAGCGCACGTTTGACGTGAACTTGATGCGTAAAAAGTTTTACGTAGCTGCTGAAGATAAGTGGGTTACCCTGCGTATTTCAGCCGCCGCTTTGAAGACGATTAACAAGAAGGGTATCGAGGCTGTTTTAGCCGAAGCCCGTGCTAACGGAAGAATTGCACTTTAATTTTAAGGAATCATGGCAAAAAAAGGCAATCGCGTTCAGGTGATCCTCGAGTGCACAGAGCATAAAGAGTCTGGTATGGCAGGTACTTCACGGTACATCACCACCAAGAATAAGAAGAACACGCCCGACCGCATGGAGATTAAGAAGTTTAATCCTGTGCTCAAGCGTATGACCGTTCACAAAGAAATTAAGTAAGCGACATGGCAAAGAAAGTAGTTGCAACCCTGAAAAAGTCCGGTGGCGTAACCTACGCTAAGGCAATCAAGATGGTGAAGACCGAGCGCGGTGGATACGCCTTCGAAGAGAAAGTAATGGTGAAAGACGACGTAGCCAATTTCTTTAAGGCTTAAGTCAAGGTTCGCCCTTCAAATGTTTAACCGCTCCCCGAGCGGTTTTTTTATACCTTTCAGTTATGGCGTTGTTCGGATTAAGTAAAACCAAAGAAGCTCTTTTTGGCGGCATCAGCAAACTGTTTGGCGGAAAAGCTACGGTCGATTCCGCAACGCTCGATTCCCTCGAAGAAGCCTTGATTTCGGCCGATGTAGGCGTGGAGACGGCGGTACGCCTGGTAGAGGCTGTCGAGGAACGCGTCGCGCGCGACAAGTACGTGAGCGAGGACGACCTGAAGGCGCTTATTCGCGCGGAATTGGCAGATCAATTTGCCGCTTGGGCAGACGTGAAGCCCATTGAGGTTCCTGCGGGACAGCCTCGTGTGGTCCTTGTGGTTGGCGTCAATGGCGTGGGCAAAACGACTTCAGTGGGCAAGCTGGCCAAAAAGTTCCGTACTGAGGGCCAAGCAGTGGTGCTCGGCGCTGCGGATACGTTTCGTGCGGCTGCGGTGGATCAGCTCCGCATCTGGGCCGAGCGCTCTGGTGCAAGTTTTATCCAGAAGGGAATGAATACGGACCCCGCTGCCGTAGCCTACGCCGCCGCTGAGGCGGGAGCGCGCAACGGCGGAGGAGTGGTGCTCGTCGATACGGCAGGTCGCCTTCATAACAAGGTGAACCTCATGAACGAGCTCGGCAAAATTCGTCGGGTGATGGATAAGGTCGTGCCGGGCGCGCCCCACGAGACGTGGTTGGTGCTTGACGCATCAACCGGTCAAAATGCGGTAAACCAGGCTATTGAGTTCTCTAAAGTGACTCCGTTGACCGGATTGGTGCTCACCAAAATGGACGGAACCGCCCGCGGTGGTGTCGTGCTTGCAATCGCGGAG
>CBFHNK010000080.1:0-6348 GCA_965657195.1 uncultured Schleiferiaceae bacterium | reverse complement strand
GTAGTATGGAGTCACCCCCCCCCCCCATTTGAGGGCATTTTTAGCCGATTTTAGCGCAAAATTGAACGAAAGCGAGGCGGAATAGCATTAGGGCTCCCAAAACACACTAGGCGAAGCCATTTAAAGGTGTTGCTATTGCTTGAAATCGCCTTAGTGCCCCCCCTCAGCAGCGAGCTGGTCGAGGTCCACACCGCGCGACTTCAGCACGCGCGAAACGGTCACCGCATAAAAGGCGAGGTAGGCAAAGCACACGACTCCGACCCAGAACGACTGGCGAAGCCCAAGAAGATCGTCGTCGGCCAGGTAGCCCTGAAGCAAGCTGACGATTCCGCCACCCATAATCATCATGATCAGCGCGTTGGACGCTTGGGGAGTGCGTCCGCCAAGGCCCGTGATGGCGAGGGTAAAAATGCACGGCCACAGGGTCGACGCGAAGAGTCCCACACTCAAGAAGGCATAAATGGCCAAGGGACCGTCTGCGTTCATTCCCAAGATGAGTGCCGCAGCGCCCGCCACCGAGTAGTAGAGTAGCTGGCGGGCAGGGTTGCCCTTGGTGCTCCAGTCAAGTAGGGTCAGCAGCGCAATAGCCGCGAGGTAGGGCAAAAACGCCAGTGCATTGTGACCTGCAGCCGTGTTCACTGCGAGGAACACGCCAAACGCGGCAAGGGGCATGACCCAGCGCATGGCTTGGCGCGCGGTTCCGCTCAAGCCCATTGCACCCGAAGCGGCCGTCCAGCGACCGATCATCAGCGACGCCCAGTAGAGCGAAACGTACGGAGCGATTTCGTGCAGCGCCACCCCCTGAAACTTCTCGAGGTAGGCCGGAAGGTTGCTGGCAGTCGAAACCTCCACCCCGACGTACACAAAAATGGCAATCATGCCCATCCACACTTGGGTCATGCCGAGGGTTCCGGCCGGAGCCTCAACCTGCACCGCATCAGCCTCCTCGGCGGCGGGTCCGCCAAAATCCGACTTCCAAAAAATGAATCCGAACAGCGTAAACAGCGCGCCCAGCGCCAGGTACGGAAGCTTCACGGCCTCAATGTCCAACGACGTGGTGGCGTTGGCCCCGATTCCGAAAATCGCAATGCTGACCACGAGCGGACCCAGCGTCGTGCCAAGGTTGTTCACCCCGCCCGCCATGCTCAGGCGCTGCGAGCCCGTCTCAGGCGTGCCCAGTGCGATCGCCAGCGGATTCGCCACGGTTTGCTGCAGGCTAAATCCCAACCCCACTACGAGCAGTCCCGCCAGCAGCAGCGGAAACGACGCCTGATTCGCCGCCGGAATAAACAAAAGGGTTCCGAGGGCGCTAATCCAAAGACCGATTCCGAGCGACTTTCCGTAGCCCACCGTCGCCACCAAATCCTTGCCCCAAAGGCGCGTCAGCAGCAAGTATCCGAGCGCGCCCACCGTGTAGGCCACATAAAAGATGAACGAAATCATCTGGCTCTGCCACTGCTCCAAACTGAGCTTGCTCTGAAAAACCGGAATCAAAATGTCGTTGCTGGCCGCGACGAATCCCCAGAAAAAGAAAACCGAAACCAAAATGGCGAAGTGCTTGCGCATGGTGAGTGTGTTATGGTACTGGCTACTAATATAGCACATTGGCTCGTTGGCGAGGTTGGCTCGTTGGCTTTTTGGCGAGAGTAGCGAGGTTGGCAAGGTTAGCTCGTTGGCTTTTTGGTTTATAGTAACTGGTTCATTGTTGCCGCGGAACAGCGAGCAGAAGCAAGAAACCAATCGAACCCCTTATCAGGTTATAACCGGATTTTACTTTTTCTCTCGCGTGCCAGAAGCACGTAGCGAGAAACGGCCCGAACTGGGCCCAGCCGCACAGCGGCCCTAGCTGCGAAGCGGCCCTAGCTGCGAAGCGGCCCTAGCTGCGAAGCAGCCCTAGCCCCGAAGGGGCCCTAGCGCGAAGCGCAAAAAGCTAACGAGCTAACCTTGCCAATCTCAGCCAACCCCGCTAATTAAGCCAACCCCGCTAATTAAGCCAACCCCGCTAATTCAGCCAAGGCCGCGGATCCTGGTTCTGCGTGTTCATCCACAGCTCAAAATGGAGCGTGGCGGCGCCCGTTTCGGGGTCTTCCATCACGCGGCCAAGGGCCTCTTTGGTGTCGACCTTGGAGCCTTTAGCGACAAACACCTCGGCCAGGTTGGAGTATACGGTGAAGTAGTTACCGTGGCGAATCAACACGACCTTTCCGGCACCGGGAACGCTGACAACTGACGCTACCTCGCCTTGGAACACCGCGCGGGCGGTCGACTTGGCGGGGGTTCCGATGTCGACGCCTGGGTTTTTGATGGTGACGCCCGCGGCACCCGGAACCGCATTCTCTCCAAACGTTTGGGTGATCACGCCGCGCTCCACGGGCCACGGGAGCTTACCGCGGTTGGCCGCAAAATCTTTGGCGAGGGCCGCTGCCTCAGGCGTCAGCGAGTATCCGCCGCCCACATCCTTGGCGCCGGTTTTGCCTGCGGACGCCTCGCGCTGCTTGCGTAGCTCCTCTTTAATGATGGCCGCAATTTGCTTCTCGAGCTTGGCGAGTTCTTGCTTCTTTTTCTTGATTCCGGTCGCAATCTGACCCTCTTTCTTTTTGAGGGCGTTCAGGGCCTTGGCCTGCTGGGCGCGTTCTTCGGCGAGCAACTGCTTTTGGCGCAGCTCTTGGCCGAGCAACTCTTTTTGGCGGTTGCGCTCAACTTCGACGGCGGCCACGCGTTGGGCCTGCGCCTCTTGGTAGGCGCGAATTTCTTCGACCTTCTCTTTGCGGAACTCGGTGTACTGCCTCAGGTAGTTCATCCGCTTAATGGCCATGGACAGGTTTTCGGCCCCGAGAATGAAGCGCAGCGCCTGCTCAGTCGAGCCGCGCTGCTGGGCTTGGCGGAGCATTTCGGCATACTCCTGCATCATTTGGTCGATTTCGCGGTCTTTTTCGGCAATGTCACCCTGCAGTCGGGCGATTTCGGACTCGCTTTGGCGCACCTGGGCCTGCACATTGCGAATCAGGGCCTCGCGCGCCTTGAGCTTTTTCTCGAGGGCGCGCAGCTCGCCGAGGGTGAGGTCGCGGTCCTTGCGGGTCTTGGATAGTAGCTCGTTGGCTGCGCTAATTTCTTTTTGGAGTCGGGATTTTTCGGCCTCGAGCTTGGACTTGGTGTCGCCCGTTTGGGCGGCCATTCCCCACGGAAGCACCAGCGCACACGCCAGTACCCACACCCAACTAGAACGACGCCCGACCATAGTTCGAAGGTAGTTCAAACGGAAACGTTACGTCCGCACTTTGCGTGCGTTCCGACACCCGGAATTCGGCGCGTGCCGCCTGACTCGGAACCACCGCAACCCATCCGCCATCACCCGTGTAGGTGACGGTGACGGACTCGCCCTTGCTCGTGAGGCGCTGCCATAGGACGGGGCCGGGGTTCGCGGCAGACGTGGCGACTTCGACGCGCACCGAATAGGTTCCGCGCTGCTCAACCACCGACATCACCACAGCGCTGTCCTCAACGGACCACTGAGCGCCCGACAAGGTCGTCGGAACCGCCAAGGGCAACCCCAGCGCCAACCGGCGCGCGTCTTCGGTCCGAAGGTCGATACCCATAGAACGCAGGCGGTCCAGCGGCTCGTTGATGTACTGGCGGTAGAGCTTGACGTAGCCCTGCACCGAGTCCTGGTACACGCGGGCACGGCCAATTTTGAGGCCGATGATGGGGTCAGCCACATCCATCCAAATAAGGGCTTCAGGGGCGCTCTGCACCCGCAGGTCCAGCTTGGCCGAATAGGATTTGCCGCCGAACTCGACTTTGATGGTTCCGACCGAGCGGGTGCTGGGCGTCAGGGCCTTGGCCCGAAGTTCGAGGGCAGATCGGTGGGTTTCGTACATGGGGCGTTCGGCGACTTTAGGGGCGGTTTCGGTCGGAACCTGCGGTACCCGACTGCGGCATCCCGCAATACTTACTACGGCCAAAAGCCAAAAAACGTACTTCACAGGGTCGGAAGTTGGTTGAGTTTGCGAACTAAGTCTGAAGAAGCGTTGCCCAAAAACTGTGCGTGCTCGTACAGGCGTCGGGCCTCACTGTGTGCGCCAAGTGCTGCGTGAATGTCTCCGGCGCGCTCGACGATGGTGGCGGACTCGAGTCCGCCCGTAGCCAAGGCCTTCACAATAGCCTCTTTGGCCTCAGGGAGCTTGCGTTGGGCCTCGTAGACCGCGGCAAGGGTATCCCAAAAACTGGGCTCGGTATCGGCGAGTTCTACCGCTTTGATAGCCATCTTCTCTGCGCGGCGAAGGTTCAACTTCTGCATGGCCAAAAAGTACGCGTAGTTGTTTAACGTCGTGGGGTTTTCGCCATTAAGCGCCAGGGCCCGGTCGAAGTACGAACTAAACTCTTCAAGTTTACCCAACCGGTAGCACGCTTCCCCCAGGCAAAGAGCGTATTGTTCAACAACCCCGGGGTTCCCTTGGGCTTGGTCAAGGCCTTCTTTTAAAACGTCATAAGCCACCTCATAATTCTTCTGCCGAAGGTGGGCAACACCAACCCACATGCGGCTGAACGGCTTATCCGGATGAATCGCTTTTGCAGCCTGGGCATCACGAAGCAAATCTTCGTTGCGGTTCGCTTCAAGTTCCATTTGAAGAATCTGAACAAAAACCGGCCATTCTCCCCCTTCAGGAAGCGCCAAGCACTGCCGCCACGATGCTTCAGCGGTCGCGAGATCGCCGAGCCATCGGGCGATGTCACCACGCAATGCCCAAAATGCGGGGTTGGTCGAATCTTGAGCCAATAGCCCCTCGGTCCAGCGCACAGCCAGGCTTGCTATTGCCGCGTTTTGTGGGTCTTCTTGCAGAAACCACGCGGCATAAGCCACCTTGGCGCGCTCGGCAATTCCAGGGTCTGACCAGATTCCTTGGGCCGTAGCTACGGCTTCATCCCAACGGCCCGCACCTAGCGCCCAGCGAAGGAATTGCCAGCGCGCATCAACGACATCCGGAAAGTTCGTGAGAACGTACCGGTAGGCCATGTAGGCCTCCTCTTCCCCACCAAGTTCCGCCAACGTCTGGGCATACAGTAATGCTCCTTCCACATCGCCCGGATTCGCAGCGACCCAATCGGCAACCACCTTAAGGGCTGAATCGCCTTCGTAGAGACGCAGGTAAATAGTTCGTCGTGAGGCCGCCGCCCGCAAGCTCGGACCCTCAGCTTGAACGGCAAAATCAATAAATTCCAGGCCGGAAACATAATCTTCATTCCCAAACGACCACTCGGCAGCGGTCCAGAATCCGCGCGCGTCAGGGTGACCCAAGCCGTGAAGGCGGTGCTGGCACTGCGCAAACGACTCGTAATCCTGCTGGTAGTATGTAACTAGCGCAAGCAGCTCCCAGGTCGGAACGTTGGTCGGATGCTGCTGCGCACTGAACACCAGCTCGCGGCGGGCCCGGTCAAGAAGCTTCGCACGCTTGGCGGGCGGGGCCTGCTGGGACTCGACCAAGAGCGCTTCTGCCTTGGCCTCAGGCAGGTAGGTTGGGGCCTGCGCCCACGCACTCCCTGCGGCCCACACGGCCGCGAACGTCAAAAGGAGTGCGCGCAAGATCATTCGCCTTCGAGTCGGGAATAGTCGCCCAAGCTGAGCGACACAAACTGCCCGTCGAGCACGGCGTGGCGGCCAATCATCGAGTTGCGCAGGGTGATGCGCGTGAGGTGGCTGTCTTCGCCAACGATGCAGTCGGTTAGGGTAGAATCGGTCACGGTGCTGCGGGCCCCGATGCTGACGTGGGGTCCGACCGTACTATTTACAATTTTTGCGCCAGGGCCGATGAAGCAGGGCGGAACCACCGTGGCGTTCACCAGCTCCGCCTCGGGCGAAACCAGCTGTTCTTCGTGCTGCACAAACTGCAGAATGCGCCCGTTGGTTTCGACGGTCACGTCTTTGTTGCCGCAGTCCATCCACGCGTCGACGGTTCCTGGCACAAAGCGCAGGCCGTCGTTTTTCATGTTCTCGAGGGCGTGCGTGAGTTGGTATTCGCCGCCCCCCTTGATGTCATTGTCAATCAAGTACTGAAGCTCGCGGCGCAGGCGGGCTCCGTCCTTAAAGTAGTAAATGCCGATGATGGCGAGGTCGCTGACGAACTCCTGGGGCTTCTCGACAAATTCAACGATGCGGCCGTCTTCGCCCAGCTGAACGACGCCAAAGGCGCGCGGATCCTCGACGCGGTTGACCCAAATGACGCCGTCGGCGCTGGCGTCGAGCTTGAAGTCGGCGCGAAAGAGCGTGTCGGCAAAGGCAACCACGACCGGGCCCTCGAGGTGCTCGGCGGCACACAGCACCGCGTGGGCGGTGCCTAGGGGCTTGTCTTG
>CBFHNK010000079.1:0-6533 GCA_965657195.1 uncultured Schleiferiaceae bacterium | reverse complement strand
CAGCAGCTACGAATTCGCCCCCGGCGAGCGCTACGTGATTCTCGAGACCGAAATCGAGTCTATTTATCGCCACTCGTACACGGCCAAGGTCTTCGTATTTGATCGTCAGACCAAGAAGCTTGCGCAGGTCTACGGCAAGCCGATTCAAAACCCCGTGCTTTCGCCCGACGGAACCCAGCTCGCCTTTGTGTTTGAGCGCAACATCTACGTGCAAAACCTGGCTACGGCTGCGGTGAAGCAGGTCACGACCGACGGTGAGGACAACGCCATCCTCAACGGAGCTCCCGACTGGGTCTACGAAGAGGAATTCGGCTTTCACGTCGCCCTGGCGTGGAGCCCCGACAGCAAGTCCCTCGCCTACTTGCGCTTTGACGAGCGTGCGGTTCCGACGTTCAGCATGGACATGTACGGAAGCGATACCTACCCCAAGCCCTACGTATTTAAGTACCCGAAGGCCGGCGAGGTAAATTCCGTGGTCAGTTTGCACGTGTGGAACGGTTCTGCTACCGTGACCGCAAGTGAGGGCTTGAAGTACGAATACATTCCGCGCATGGCCTGGAGCCCCAAAGGCGAGCTGTTTTTTGCAACGCTGAACCGCCACCAGGACTCGATGCAGGTGATGACCTACCGCGCTGGCGCCACCGCCCGACGCTTTTTGCTCGAAACCGACGCCGCCTACGTCGAATCTGAGCGCGAATTCAGCTTTTTGGCCGACGGACGCCTCGTGTGGACCAGCGAGCGCAGCGGATTCACCCACTACTACCTCTACAGCGCCGACGGAAGCAAATCCACCCCCATCACCAGCGGAGCCTACGACGTCACCACCTTCTACGGGGTGGACGAAGTCCGTGGCGAAGCCTACTACCAAGCCGCTTCGCGCAGCGCCAGCCAGCGCGAGGTGTTCCGCACCAAGCTAAAGGGTGGTAAGCCCACGGCCATTGCCGCCACGGCTCCGTCCAACGACGCCTCGTTTTCGTCCACCTTTGACTACTATGTGCTGACGGCGCAAGACGGCAACAGCCCCGCCAGCTACACCCTGTACGACCGCAGCGGCAAGCAAGTGCGCGTGCTCGAAGACAACGCCGAACTGCGCAAAAACCTCGGCGAATTCGCCCTATCGCCTAAGACCTTTTTCACGCTCGAGGCGGCCAATGGCCAAAAGCTTCCGGCATGGGAGATTCGCCCTTTAAATTTTGACGCCAGCAAAAAGTACCCCGTGCTCATGTTTGTGTACGGCGGTCCGGGAAGCCAGCAAGTCACCCAGCGCTGGGGTGGCCGCGACTACTTCTGGTACCAGCACTTGGCGGCACAAGGCTACTGGATCGTGTGCGTGGACAACCGCGGAACCGGCGCCCAAGGCCGCGACTTCAAAAAAGTCACCTACCTGCAGCTCGGCAAGTACGAGGTCGAAGACCAAATCGCCGCCGCGCAGTCCCTTGCGAAGCACCCCAACGTCGACGCAGGCCGCATCGGAATCTGGGGCTGGTCCTACGGCGGATTCATGGCGTCGAACTGCTTGATGCAAGGTTCCGAAGTATTTAAAGCCGCCATCGCCGTCGCCCCGGTGACCAACTGGCGTTTTTACGACAACATCTACACCGAGCGCTACATGCGCACTCCCGCCGAGAATTCGACGAACTACGACATCAATTCGCCCCTGGCCCACGCCGCAAAACTCAAGGGCAACCTCTTGCTGGTCCATGGAACCGGCGACGACAACGTGCACGTTCAGAATTCGATGCGCCTCGCCGAAGAGCTCATTCAGGCCAACAAGCAGTTCGACTACATGGTCTACCCCGACAAGAACCACGGTATTTACGGCGGTGCCACGCGCTACCAGTTGTTCACCAAAATGACCAACTTCTTGCTTGAAAACCTCTAGCAGCTATTGGCTAACCGCCGCTGGCGCTTAACTTTCACCCCCAACGCGAACGATAAACACCCTAACAATGGCTTCAACTGAAAAAATGTCGCACCCCCGTGGGCTCTACACCCTCTTCTTTACCGAGATGTGGGAACGCTTCAGCTACTACGGAATGCGCGCCCTCTTGGTGCTCTACCTCACCACTGAATACGCACGTGGCGGATTCGGAATGGACCGTGCCTCAGCCCTCGAGATCTACGGCATCTTCACCGGGCTGGTGTACCTGACCCCCATCATCGGCGGAGCCCTCGCCGACCGCATCCTCGGACAGCGCCGCGCCATCTACATCGGTGGATTCTTGATGGCCTTTGGCCAGTTTGCCCTCGCCGGTTCGCACGCATTTGCCGCCGACGAAGCCCTGCGCCAGTGGATGTTCCACATGGGTCTTGGCTTGCTCATCGTCGGAAACGGTTTCTTCAAGCCGAACATCTCAACCATCGTTGGTGCGCTCTACACGGACAACGATCCGCGCAAAGATTCCGCCTTCACTATCTTTTACATGGGCATCAACCTGGGTGCCTTCTTGTCGCCGATCATTTGCGGAACCCTCGGTGAGCAAGTAGGCTGGATGTGGGGCTTCGGAAGCGCCGGTGTCGGAATGCTTTTGGCCACCGTATGGCTCTACGTCGAGGAACCCAAGCTCGAAGGACGCGGAATGCCTCCCGGCCGCGAAGGCGTTCGCCTCGGCGCCGCCGACTTCGGAACCATCGCCGCGTACGTGGCCGGAGGCGTAGCTACGGTCTACGGATTCTTGGCCCTGCAGGCTGCCATTTCTGAAGACGCTATGTCGCTCGCCCTTAAGGTAGTTGGCGCCATCGCCGTCTTGGGCATCGCCTACATCATCTACAACGGAACCTCTGGTGGCGAGCAGTGGAGCCGCGTCGGAGCCATTCTGATCTTCTCAATCGCCAACATCTTCTTCTGGAGCGGTTTTGAGCAGGCCGGCGGAACCTTCAACCTCTTCGCGGCTGAAGAGACCAACCGCGTAGTCTTTGGCTACGAGATTGCGGCCTCACTCTTTCAAAGTGTGAACGCCCTGGCCATCTTCATTTTTGCCCCCGTCTTTGCCTCTTTGTGGGTGAACCTTGCCACCCGCAACATGAACCCTTCAACACCTGCCAAGTTTGGTCTCGGCCTCACGCTGCTGGCCCTTGGATTTGTGGTGATGTCCTTTGCGAGCTTCGCCGCTGAAGGCGAAGGCCTCGTGAGCCCGATGTGGCTGATCGGCGTGTACGTGCTTCACACGTTTGGTGAGTTGTGTATCTCACCGATTGGACTCTCCATGGTGACTAAGCTGGCTCCGCCCAAAATCGTGAGTGTCATGATGGGCTTGTGGTTTGCCTCGATGGCCCTCGCCAACTACCTAGCTGGAATCATGGAAAGCCTACTGCACTCTGTTGCCCCGGACATGAACTTGTTCGTGTTCTTGACCATCACCGCCGCGGTCGGAGCTGCCCTGCTCTTTGCCCTGACGCCGCTGCTTCGCAAGCTGATGCGCGGAATCCACTAATCCGTAGCGTACACCGCACAAAAAAGGCCCCACACGGGGCCTTTTCTTTTGGACTGAGGTGAGGTTAGAAGTACACGATGTCGTAGCCCTTGAGCGTCAGCGTCTGGTACTTCTTTTCGTCAAACATATAGAGGCGCGAAGGACGCTTGGCTTTGGCGCTCGACCGCACGCTGTTGCCGGTCTCGATCAGCAGCTGGCTCTTGAGGACCTTGCGGCGAAAGTTGCGCTTGTCAAACTTCTTGCCCAGCGCACATTCGTACAGGCGTTGGATCTCATTGAGCGTGAATTCGCGCGGAAGCAGTGTAAACCCTACCGGGCGCCGCTTCACGCGTCTCTTAAAGCGTTCGCGGGCATACGCCAAAACTTCGTCGTGGTCGTAGGCCATCGACGGAACCATTTGAACCGGCACCCAAACGTAGCCCTTGCCCTCGAGCTCGGATTTGAGCTCGTCCGACAAGCGAACCAAGCAGTAGTACGCAATGTTGACCACGCGACCTGAAGGGTTACGGTACGGATTCGCGAACGAGTTGAGCTGCTCAAGTGGCCAATTATCAAGACCTGTGAGCTCGCGAAGCAACGTCTTAGCGACATTTTCAGGAGCCATCGCGGGCTGAATCACCGCACTCGGCAAGATGTGGGCACCTTCATACGGCTCACCCACCTTGGTCGCCAACAACGTAACGAGCTGTTCACCATCAAAGCCAAATACGGCGACTGAAGTGGCCAATGCCACGTTAAAATCTGAAGGGTCAAAATCGATTCGCATGCTCAAAGGGACAAAGTTAGAATGCGTCGTGCAATAAGTGTACCAGGTTACACAATAGTAACATAGACCACCCGTAAAAGACAAGCGCGGCACCTTGCGGTACCGCGCCCAGCGGGTGCACCTTAGTGGAGGTGCGTGAATCCCACACGTCCCGTAGGACGGTCTGTGCTCGATGTGCTCGCCAAAAGCCTGACTCTGGCGCACCAAGCAATGAACCCACTCGCCCAAGCACCTTCCTCTCGCCAGAGGCTGCCGACCCTCTATCCCAAGGATCCGTGAGCGGTTGTTCTCCCCATCCAAGCCGTACGTGCCAGCTCGCAGCTCGTTCTGCGGCGTGCACCGACGTCGAAACCTCGGACACGCTGTTGGGGCAATCTAGTGAGAGCTCACTCCCTCGCCCGAAGGCGATCTAGATTGGCCAAGGGGCCCTTCACCCCTCTTGGACTGCACACTGAGGTTCCGACCGTCGTCGGGCAGTGGCAACCTAGTGAAGTAGACTTTATGGGGTACCAAGCAAGGCCTTCCCAAACTGATGCGCAGGAGCGCTACCCATCTACCTCAACGCGAACAACTTAACCTAAGTCTCGCCGTCCAGCTCAGACCATCTGTAGCGATGGCTTTGCCTGTTGCGCTGTATGAAGTTAGTCAAATAACTGAGGCGCACAAGCCCGGTTGATAAGTAAAACAACGGGCGCAATATCGTTTTCAAAACATTGTAAATCAACATATTAAAAACCGGTGTTACACCATGGTTTTAGCGCAACAAAAAATCCCCTTAACCTAAGTTAAGAGGATTTTGTCGGGATGACAGGACTTGAACCTGCGACCACACGCCCCCCAGACGTGTACTCTACCACCTGAGCTACATCCCGTTGGGGCGGCAAATATACGCGAATTGAAGCAGTAAAATGGGACTTCGGTTCCGCATCGGTGCGAAGTCACCTCGTACATTTGAGCCATGGAACAACACAATGTCGTGATTATCGGATCCGGACCTGCCGGATACACTGCGGCCATTTATGCCGCACGCGCTGACCTCAAACCTATTATGTACGTCGGACTGCAGCCTGGCGGCCAACTGACCACCACGACCGAGGTGGACAACTTCCCGGGTTACCCCCAGGGTGTCGACGGCAACGCCATGATGGAAGATCTTAAAAACCAAGCCGAACGCTTCGGAACCGACGTTCGCTGGGGGATGATCAGCTCTGTTCAGTTTTCAGATACTCCAGGCGGATTCCACACCCTAACTGTCGATGAGGGTGTACAAATTCAAGCTCAGTCGGTGATTATTGCCACTGGTGCTACAGCAAAGTACCTCGGGCTTCCGAGCGAAGAAAAATTCATGGGCCACGGTGTGAGCGCATGCGCGGTCTGCGACGGATTCTTCTATAAGGGCCAAAACGTGGTCATCGTGGGCGGTGGCGACACGGCCGCTGAAGAGGCCTCGTACTTGGCCAAGCTCTGCCCAAAGGTTACGATGCTGGTCCGCAAAGGCGAGCTTCGCGCGTCCAAGGCGATGCAAAACCGCATCATGAACACTGCGAACATCGAAGTTCGCTGGCACACCGAGACCGTCGAACTTCTCGGAGACCAAGGCGTCGAAGGCGTCAAAGTGCGCAACCTTCAGACCGGTGTCGAAGACGTGATTGAAGCCACCGGATTCTTTGTTGCCATCGGACACAAGCCCAACACCGACATTTTCAAGGGCCAGCTCGAAATGGACGAGGTGGGCTACCTTCAAATTCAACCCGGAAGCACCAAAACCCGCAAGCCCGGCGTTTTTGCCGCTGGTGACGTGGCCGACAAGGTCTACCGCCAGGCGATTTCTGCAGCTGGAACCGGCTGTATGGCTGCACTCGATGCAGAACGCTACCTCGCCGAGTTCCACTAGCACGTCGAGGTTCGTACCAAAAGAAAAGCCGACCCCAAGGGGCCGGCTTTTTTTTATGCCATAGGGCTTGGATTACATGCGCTTGCGTCCGCCGGGCTTGCCGCCGCCGAAGCTGGGCCTACCGCCGGGGCCACCGCCGAATCGCTTGCCGCCACCGCCGAAGCTGGGCTTACCGCCAAATCCAGGCTTACCTCCTAAACGTGGCTTGCGGTCGGGCCCGCTAAACGACGTGTCACTTGCACCGCGGTTGAACGCGTCGGCACGGTCATCTCCACCGCGAGCCCAATCTGGAGTCTCTTGGCGCTGGGTCCATGAACCACCGCGGTTTTTATCACCTTGGTAGCCGCCTCCGCCGCCACCTTGGTAGCCGCCTCCGCCGCCACCTTGGTAGCCGCCACGGTCACTGCTTCCGCCACGGTAGCCGCCTCCGCCGCCACCT
>CBFHNK010000078.1:0-6555 GCA_965657195.1 uncultured Schleiferiaceae bacterium | reverse complement strand
CAAACGTGATTTCCCATTCATTGTGGCATTCCTCGCCATTCATCGTGACCATGGGGTAGAGGGCTGCGCCGTCGGTGAAGCCGAGCTTCTCCGCATTTTCGATGGCTTTGCCGAGCTGCTTGTATCGGTAGATCAAAAGGTTTTTCGCGACGCTTTGGTCGGTGGAGGCCATGTAAAAGGGCAGGCAGTAGGCTTCGGTGTCCCAGTAGGTCGAACCGCCGTACTTCTCGCCGGTGAATCCTTTGGGTCCGATGTTGAGGCGCGGATCCACGCCCGTAAACGTTTGAAGCAGGTGAAAGATGTTGAAGCGAATTCCCTGCTGGGCGGAATCGTCGCCGTCGATTACGATGTCGGCGAGGTCCCACTTGGCCCGCCAGGCTTGGCGCTGCTCGGCGAGAAGGGTCTCGTAACCCGACGCACAGGCCGCGGCGGCTTGGGCCGCCGCACGCGCCTCGACCTCAGCGGCCGGAGCGTTCATCGACGACACCACACCCACGTACTTGTGCAGGGCGATAGCTTGGCCTGCGGTGGCCTTGATGGTGAATACCTGCGAAGCGTAGCCCTCACGGCCTACGGCCGCTCCGCCCCCGCCATCCACACGGCACTCCATGGCTGCCGCCACAAAAAAGTCGAGCTTCTTGGTGCGCGCCTTGACCCACGAACCTGCGCCGTGGCCCTCTTGCGCCCAAAACGTCTCGTCCCAGTTGGCGTCCGAATTCACCACATTAAAATCGAGGTAGGGCTCGAGAACCACCTCGGCGGCGCGGTCGACCGTCACCCGGAACTGCTGGGCCGAAACCTCGTCGCGCACAATGCTCAAGAAGCGCTGGGCTTCGACGGACACGGTGGCTCCGTTGGCGAGCGCAGCGGTGAATCGGCGGGTCAGCACCCCGTGCTCCATGTCGAGCTCGCGGTAAAAATCCGAAACCTTGGCCGTGTACAAATCGACCACTTCGCCGTCGACGCGCAGGTCGATGCCCACGTAGTTCACGGCGTTCAGGACCTTGGCGAAGTACTCGGGGTAGCCGTTCTTCCACCAGCCCACCTTGGTCTTGTCGGGGTAGTACACCCCAGCGATGTAGCTGCCGTTGAGGTGCTTGCCGCTAAAGGCCTCTTCGTGGTTGGCGCGGTGGCCCATGCGTCCGTTGCCGAGCGCAAAAAGGCTCTCGCTCATGATGTGGGCTTCGGGCGTCCAGGTCGTTTCGACGACGCGCCAGGGATCGATGTGAATGGGGGGCTTCATAGCTTTGGGTTGCTCGTTTCTTGGTACTTGCTTAGAGCTGCTGAGCCTGCTCGGGCGTCAGTTGGTCCAGGCCGCTGACAAGTAGGTCGGCGTCCAGGCCGTGGCCGATTCCGACCACCTTCATGCCTCCGCGGCGGGCGGCTTCGACTCCGGCTTCGGAATCTTCGAACACCACACACTCCTCGGGCTTCAAGCCGAGTCGGCGAGCGCCTTCGAGAAAGACTTCGGGGTCGGGCTTTGACGCGGTCACGACGTTGCCGTCAACCATGGCGTCAAACAGCGGAATCCAGCCCAAACGCTCCAAAATGAGCGGGGCGTTTTTGGACGCGGAACCCAGCGCCACCTTGATTCCCGCGGCACGGCTGGCGCGTAAGAATTCGTGGGCCCCGGGCAGGTAGTCGTCGGCCGGCATACCCCGAACGAGTTCGAGATACCAGTCGTTTTTTAGGGTCATCCAGTGCTGCTTCTCGGCGTCTGAAAGGCTCTTGCCGCCCCACGCGAGGATGCGGTTTAGCGATTCTGCCCTCGAAACGCCCTTGAGCTGCTCGTTCTCGGCTTCGCCAAAGTGAATTCCGAGCTCGGCCGCCATGCGCTGCCAGGCCAAAAAGTGGTACTGGGCCGTGTCGACCAGCACCCCGTCGAGGTCAAAAAGAAATCCGCGGATCACAGGGCCTGGGGTTCGAGAACCCGCAGCACGTCAATGTGGTACTCCACCAAGCGGTTTACCGGCTTGGCTTGGGTGCGTCCGTAGCGCACGCCGGCTTCGGCGCAGGCTTTTTGGAGCAGCGGCTCAAAGGCCTTAGCCACCGAGCCCACAAAGTTCACTTGGGCGCCTTGACGGGCCTCGGCGAAGCAGAGCACGTGGAACTCGATAAAGGCTTTAAAGCCCTCGAATACAATCTCTTGAATGTACGGATGTTCGGCGTGGTCGCCGGCGAATCGCGCGTAGTTCGCGAGGTAGACGTTGGCGTTGGGCTCGTTGTACACGGCCTGAAAAATCTCGGCTTTGTCGACGCCGTAGGCTCCGACAAAGGCGGCGTGCAGGTCTGCGGGCAAGCGCTTATACAAGAAGTCGCGCACCAACCGCTTGCCGATGTAGCTGGCAGAACCCTCGTCGCCCAAAATGTAGGCAAGCGCGGGCACCTCTTCGTGCACGGCAGTACCGTCGAAGTAGCATGAATTGGATCCGGTTCCGAGGATGCATGCGATGTGCGGCTCGCCAAAGTAGGTGGCGTAGGCCGCGGCGAGCAAGTCGTGGTCGACCAGGACGTTGGCTGACGTGAACACGCGCTCAAGCCCTTCGGCGATGATGGCATTCAGGGCGTCGGACGAGCATCCGGCTCCGTAAAAAAAGACCTTCTCCACCGAAGGAGCGTGGGCCATGATTTTGGATTCGGCGCGCAGGGTGCGCTCGACTTCGTCCGCGTCGTGAAAGTAGGGGTTGAGGCCCTTGACCGACCAGCGTCCGACCTCAGTGGCCGAAGCGTCCAAAAGAATCCAATCGGCTTTGGTGGAGCCGCTTTCGACGATAAATACCATAACTTCTTAAGATTGAGCTGCCATGCGCACTGCCATGTCGGCCATGCGGGCAGAGTAGCCGGCCTCGTTGTCGTACCAACCCATGATTTTCACCAGGGTTCCGTTGGCCGACGTGATGCCAGAGTCAAAAATGCACGAGTGCGTGTTGCCCACGATGTCGGCAGACACGATGGGGTCTTCAGTGTACTGAAGAATGCCCTTCAGCGGACCTTCGGCGGCGGCCTTCATGGCGGCGTTGATTTCGGCAGCGGTAGCGGGCTTTGCCAATTCTACCGTTACGTCAGTGGCTGAGCCCGTAAGTGTTGGGACGCGGATCGCGTAGCCGTCGAGTTTGCCCTTGAGTTCGGGAAGCACGAGGCCCACGGCCTTGGCGGCCCCGGTGGTGGTCGGAATCATGCTCACCGCAGCAGCGCGTGCGCGGCGAAGGTCGCGGTGCGGAGCATCCTGAATACTCTGGTCGTTGGTGTAGGCATGTACAGTAAGCATGTAGCCTTTGACCACCCCAAAGGTGTCGTTGAGGACCTTCATCATCGGAGCCAAGCAGTTGGTCGTGCACGAAGCGTTGCTGAACACGTGGTCGTCCGAACCGAGGATTCCCTCGTTGACACCCAGAACCACCGTTTTGACGTCGTCGGCCTTAGCGGGAGCGCTGAGGCCCACCTTCTTGGCACCGGCCTGCAGGTGCAGCTCGAGCTGCTCTTTGCTGGTGAAGATGCCGGTAGATTCGATCACGAGATCCACGCCCAGCTCGCCCCACGGAAGCTCTGCGGGATTCTTAATGGCGGTGATGCGGATCTCTTTTCCGTTGACAATTAAGCTATTGGGAGTGTGCGACACTGTGCCCTGAAAACCACCATGGGCCGAGTCGTACTTCAGCAAGTGGGCCAAGGTCGCCGTGTCGGTGAGGTCGTTGATGGCGACAATCTCAACGTCGGGACGCACGATGAGGTTGCGAAAGGTCAGGCGGCCGATGCGGCCAAATCCGTTGATGGCGATCTTATTCATAGCGAGTACAAAAAAACGAGTAAAAAGAGTTAAATGGACAGTATTCGGGCGATGCGCAGCAAATCTTCGTCGAGCGAAGCCTTGTTGAGTATGGCCATGGGTAGATGGGTGTGCGCAAGCTGGCCGCTTACGATGCCCACCATGACGTCGGATTTGCCGTTAAGCAAGGCCTCCACCGCCGCCACGCCAAGGCGGCTGGCGTTTACTCGGTCGAGCATACTGGGCGAACCGCCCCGCTGAATGTGTCCGAGAATGGTGACTTTGACGTCGAGGTCGGGGTTGTGTTTTTTCAGCGCATCGGCGAGCTCAAAGGGGGTACCGAGTCGGTTGCCTTCGGCCACGACGACGATGTTGCTGGTTTTTTTGCGTTCGGCTCCCTGGTCAATTGCGGCCTTAAGCTCTTCGATGGTCGTGTTACGTTCGGGAAGCACGATGCTGATTGCGCCGGTGGCGAGGCCCGAACTCAGCGCAATAAACCCGGCGTCGCGGCCCATCACCTCAACCAAAAAGAGGCGGTTGTGGCTGTTGGCGGTGTCGCGAATCTTGTCGATGCTCTCGACCACCGTGTTGCTCGCCGTGTCGTATCCGATCGTGTAGTCGGTACCAAACAGGTCGTTGTCGATGGTGCCCGGAATCCCGACTACCGGAATCGCGTGCTCTTCAAAAAGCTTGTGGGCACCGGTAAAGGTTCCGTCTCCGCCAATCACCACGAGGCCGTCGATGCCTTGGGCGTGAAGGTTGGCGGCGGCCTCAGCGCGGCCCTCTGGGGTGCGAAAGCGTTGGCTGCGCGCGGACTTGAGAATGGTTCCGCCCTGTGCGAGGATGTTGCGCACGCTTTTGCTGTCGAGCGGAACAAAATCTGCCTCAACCAATCCGTCGTAGCCGCGGTACACGCCTACACATTCAATTCCATAAAAAGAAGCGGACCGCACCACGGCGCGGATGGCGGCGTTCATTCCAGGGGCGTCGCCCCCTGAGGTCAGCACAGCTATGCGTTTCATACGTTTGACGAAGATAGTGTTCAAAGTACACATAGTAGTGAGAATGTTAGTGTCCGAAGTACATTTGTCTACCTATGCAGAACCCCAACGTTTCAGTTGACTGTGTGGTTTTTGGCTTTGACGGCCAAAAACTCAATGTCTTATTGATTGAGCAAGAGGACTTTGGCCAAGCTTGCCGCTTTGCCCTTCCTGGTGACCACCTCGAAGAGGACGAGGACCTCGACCAGTCTGCCGCCCGCGTGCTGCGCGAGCTCACGGGCCTCAGTGGCCTCTACCTGCAGCAGTGCGGGACCTTTGGGGACCCCAACCGCGTCAAAGACCCCAAGGACCTTCCGTGGCTGACCCACGTGCGCAAGGATCCGACCGCCCGAGTCATCACAATCGCCTACTATGCGCTGGTCAAAATGACCGACTTTAACCTCTTGGCCTCAAGTTTTGCTGCCCGCGCCTTTTGGCACGACGCCAACGAAATTCCGCGCTTGGCCTTTGACCACAATACGATTTTTGACCAAGCCCTCACCACGCTGCGCCGCGAACTAAGCGAGCTGCGCGTTGGCTTTGAACTTTTACCCAATAAGTTCACCCTCAGCCAGATGCAGGCAGTTCACGAGGCGATTCTGAACTCGAACTTCGACAAGCGGAACTTTCGCAAAAAGGCGCTGAACGACCAGTGGGTGGTTCCGCTCGACGAAAAGCAAACCGGCGTGGTGCACAAGCCCGCCCGACTCTACACGCGCAACCCCGAACGCGCTCAAAACTAGCACCATATGGCAACCTCTTCGACCGGCTCTGCGGCCGCCACAGGCCCCAAAAAGACACTCAATTTTTGGCAAATCTGGAACATGAGTTTCGGATTCTTGGGCATCCAGTTCGGCTTTGCCCTTCAAGGAGGCTTCATGTCGTCCATCTTTCAAAACTTGGGTGCGAGCAAAGACGAGCTTCCCGGACTCTGGATCGCCGCCCCCCTCACGGGACTGATCGTGCAGCCCATCATTGGGTACTTATCGGACCGCACCTGGAGTCCGCGCTTTGGCCGCCGCCGCCCCTACTTTTTGGTCGGAGCCGTCTTGAGCACGCTGGCGCTATTTTTCATTCCCAACGCTCCGGCGCTCTGGGTTGCCGCCGGACTGCTGTGGGTCCTCGACGCCTCCATTAACATTTCGATGGAGCCCTTTCGGGCCCTCGTCGCCGACAAGCTTCCCGACCAGCAGCGCTCGTACGGTTTTGTGGCGCAAACGCTGATTATCGGCATCGGAACCTGGATCGCCAGCAACCTTCCGTGGCTCATGAGCACACTGGGGGTATCCACAACGGCTCCTGAGGGTCAGATTCCGCCCTCGGTGCATTGGGCGTTTGCCATTGGCGCCGTGGTCTTCATGGCGTCCATTCTTTGGACCGTATTCACCACCACCGAAGAACCGCCCGCCGACATGGAAGCCTTTCACGCACACCGCCGGGCCACTGCGGGAATCGGCGGAGCCCTTCGCGAGATCACCTCGAGCTTTCGCCACATGCCGGGCGTGATGTGGAAGCTAGGGCTCGTGCAGTTCTTTAGCTGGTTTGCCTTCTTCACGATGTGGAACTTTGCCGGCCCCGCCCTCGCCGAACACGTGTACGGCGCCGCAATGCCCGCTGCCGGAGCCGCCAACTACCTCGCCGAGAAGGCCGCGTACAATGACGCCGCCGCGTTAGTGGGCTCATCCATGGGCATGTACGGTCTCAGCTCGATGGCTTTTGCCTTCATTCTCACCCTTTATGCTTCAAAGC
>CBFHNK010000077.1:0-6617 GCA_965657195.1 uncultured Schleiferiaceae bacterium | reverse complement strand
GTGGTAGATCCATTGCTGGGCGACAGGTTCGCGACGGCGTTGGGCCTGCCACGCAAGCGGACCGCACATCGCAAAGCAGTGCGGGGCTTGGCTAAGGCCTAAGGCGCTACCGCTCAATACCGCCCACCACATTAGCGCGGACCGTAAAATTGAGTGGTGACTACGTCGGCGACCTGCCCGTTCACCCAAACTTCAATTTTGAGGGTGGTTTCTGAGCCAGTAACCACTTCTTTGGGCAGGTATACGAGCAGTGAACCCTTGGCAAGTCCTTGCGTGGGCATCGTGTACTGTGTGGATCCTACAGTTTCAAGCCTTCCGCCTTCAGGGCTCGCAAGGCGGAGTTCGAGTACCGCGTCTTTGGGCGTTTTATTAATCACTTTAAACGTGTACACGTTGGAAAGCTCGGTACCGCGGTCCTGAAACATCAGGCCCGGGGCGCGCAGAATGGTGGCTTCGACAGGGGCTCGAAAGAGAAGCAGGGTAAACCACAGCAGTGTCACGGCGCCCACGATGATGCCGTAGGCTTTCATGCGCGGTGTGATCTTCCAAGGTTCGCGCGAAGTGATCTCGTTCTCTGATGCGTAGCGAATGAGCCCGCGGTCCTGCCCCGTTTGGTCCATCACCGAATCGCAGACGTCAATGCACGCCGTGCAGCTGATGCACTCCAACTGGGTTCCGTGGCGGATGTCGATGCCCGTGGGGCAGACTTGCACGCAGAGACCGCAGTCCACGCAGTCGCCTTTGCCTTCGGCGGCGCGGTCTTCGCCTTTGCGAAAGCGGCTGCGGATTTCGCCGCGAATTCGGTCGTAGGCAATGACCAGCGAATTTTTGTCCAAGAGTACGCCCTGCAGGCGGCCGTAGGGGCACACAATGAGGCAAACTTGCTCGCGAAACCACGAAAACACAAAAAAGAATACCCCGGTAAAAATCCAAATACCGATAAACCCGCTCAAGTGGCTTGAAGGACCGTCGGTGAGCAATCCGACCCAGGCGTCCGTGCCGATGAGGTACTGCAAAAACGTGTTGGCAATCACAAAACTCACGGCTAAAAAGAGGGCGTTCTTCGCGACGCGCTTGCCGATTTTCTCCCACGTCCATGGACTATTGCGCAGACGGATCTGTGCGTTGCGGTCGCCGTCAATCCAGTACTCAATTTGCCGAAAAACGTGCTCCATAAAAATGGTTTGGGGGCAAACCCAACCGCAGAAGAGGCGTCCGTAGGCCACGGTAAACAGGGCTACCGACAGCACCCCGAGAATCATCGTGAGCACTAAAAGGTGAAAGTCCTGGGGCCAAAACACCTGCCCGAGCAAAATGAACCGGCGGTGCAGCACGTCCAACTGAATGAACGGCAGGCCGTTCACCCGAAGCCAGGGCATGATAAAGAGCCACGCGATCAAGGCATAGGCCGTGATGCGGCGGGGAGTGACAAAGCGCCCTTTGACCACCCGCTTGGGGTGGACGTAGCGGCGTTTGCCGTCCGCATCCACCGTGAAAATTGCGTCGCGGAACTCTTCAGCCATGGCCTAGTTCGCTGTGGCGGTAACCACCTCGCTACCCACTGCCACCGTATCAGTGACCTCAGGCGCAGTCCACAAACTTCCTTGCGGCTCTTTGGGCGCAGCGGGCGTTGTCCCCTGAAGCGACAGCACATAGCTCGCCACCTGCTGCATCTGCATTGGATTCAAGCTCTCTTGCCATGAAATCATACCTTTTTCGAGCACGCCGTACTTGATGACTCCAAAGACATCGGCGATTCCACCCCCGTGGATCCAATAGGCATCGGTGAAGTTGGGCCCGACGAGACCACCTCCGTCAGCCGCGTGGCACGAGGCACAGTTGTCCAAAAAGATCTTCTTTCCGGCTCCAAGCGCCGCTTCGTCGGTCAGCAACGTGACCGAATTTTCGTCCACCGACATCGCGTTGGCAGCTAAATATTCCGCTTTAATAGCGGCCTTTTCGGCCATGTCGGCGTTAAACTCGTCGACCTGGCGCGGACCCGACATCACTTGAAAGTACACGAGGTACCCGATGCCCCAGGCAATGGTCAAGTAGAAGCCCCAAACCCACCATGGCGGGAGCTTGTTGTCGAGCTCCTTAATCCCGTCGTAGTCGTGGTCGAGCATAATGTCGCGCTCTTGCTCGACCGGAACCGACGCCCACAGCGCCTTGTTTTCGGTGTTCCAATTGAACCACGACGTTGTCGCGGTAGAAGGCTTTGGGGCTTCTTTGATTCCGAGTTTGACCTTGAGGAGGTTAATGGTCTGAAGCACCGAGTAGGCCGTGAACAGGGCCAAGAGAAGCGTCAGAATGGCGAGCATGTGGACTGGGTCAAACACCCAGCGAAGCAGTTCATTGGCGGTCATGGTCGTCGGCAGATTTTAAGTCGTTAGATTCAAGAGGCAGGGCGCTCCAGCCCTCTACATCACTGCGGCGGAGTCGCAGCGCGTACCAGGTTACGCCCACAAAAAAGACGAGAAAGACGAACAGGGCGGTGATGGGGTACCACGAGGCACCCTGAACGTCGGCAAAGAATTTCAGCATTCGTCCCATGGCTTACTTCATTAGGGCTTCAAGTTCTTCTTTGGGGGCCTTTTTGATGTCGGTTCCGAGTCGCTGCAGGTAGGCGATCAGTGCGACGATCTCTTCGTTCGGATCCACCTTGATCGTGGGGTCGGCATTGAGGTCGGCGGCGATGGCCACGGCCTGGGCGTAGCGCAGTCTGTCGGCCTGGGCGATCTCGTCGTCGGTGTAGGGCACGCCCAAACCTTGAAGCACCTTCATCTTTTTGGCCGTGTACGCAGTGTCGAGGGTCGCGTCGTTGCCGTCGGCGCTAAACATCCACGGATACCGTGGCATAATTGAGCCCGGAGACATCGACGTCGGATCCCACATGTGGTTGTAGTGCCAGCTGTTGGGGTACTTGCCGCCTTCGCGGTGCAAGTCCGGCCCGGTGCGCTTTGAACCCCACAAGAATGGATGGTCGTACACAAACTCGCCACCCTGAGACGGCAACTTATCGACGGGGTCGTAGCGCAGCACTTCAGAGGCAAACGGGCGGATCATCTGGCTGTGGCACGCGTTGCAGGCCTCGCGCATGTACAAATCGCGTCCTTCGAGCTCAAGTGGGGTATAGGGCTTTACCGTGCTGATGGTCGGAATGTTACTCTTTACCATCAGTGTGGGTACGATTTCAATGATTCCGCCAATCGCAATCACGACCGTTGACCAAATCACCAATTGCACGGGCTTGCGCTCAATCCAGCGGTGCCAGTGCTCGCCACTGTGCTTGCTGTGCGGAACCAGGGCCGGTGCCTGAGCCTCCTCGTTCGCGATCAGGTCGCCCTTTATCGCGGTCTTGAAGATGTTGAAAATCATCACGACAATTCCAGAGATGTACAGGGTTCCGCCAAAGGCGCGCAGCGCGTACATCGGGATTATTTGCGTCACCGTCTCAAGGAAGTTGCCGTACACCAGCGTGCCTTCGGGCGAAAATTCCTTCCACATCAAGCTCTGGGTGAATCCCGCCACGTACATCGGCAAGGCCCAGAAAATCAATCCGGTAGTGCCTAGCCAGAAGTGCCAGTTGGCCATCTTTTCAGAGTAGGCGCCGTTCTTCCACATGCGCGGAATCAGCCAATAAATCATTCCGAAGGTCATGAACCCGTTCCATCCCAAGGTTCCGACGTGCACGTGGGCCGGAATCCAGTCGGTGTAGTGGGCAATTCCGTTCAACCACTTGGTCGACAGCAGCGGACCCTCAAACGTGGCCATCCCGTAGGCCGAAACCCCCACGACAAAAAACTTGAGGACGGCGGAATCGCGCACGCGGTCCCAGGCTCCGCGCAAAGTGAGTAGGCCGTTGATCATGCCGCCCCACGACGGAGCGATCAGCATGATCGAGAACACGGTTCCGAGGTTCTGCGCCCAATCTGGCAAGGCGGTGTACAAAAGGTGGTGCGGACCCGCCCAGATGTAGATGAAAATCAGCGCCCAAAAGTGAATAATCGACAGGCGGTACGAATACACCGGACGCTCTGCCGCGCGCGGCATGAAGTAGTACATCAGGCCCAAAAACGGCGTAGTCAAAAAGAAGGCGACCGCGTTGTGGCCGTACCACCACTGCACCAAGGCGTCCTGGACTCCTGCGTAGACGCTGTACGACTTCAAAAAGTTGACCGGAATGGCCAAGTTGTTGAAAATATGCAGCACCGCAACTGTCACAAACGTCGCGATGTAGAACCAAATTGCCACGTACAGGTGGCGTTCGCGGCGCTTGAGGATGGTCCAAATCATATTCACCCCGAACACGACCCATACGAGTGTGATCAAAATGTCGATGGGCCATTCAAGTTCCGCGTACTCTTTGGTCGACGTGTACCCCAGCGGAAGCGTGACCACCGCCGACACAATGACCAACTGCCAGCCCCAAAAGTGAATTTTGGACAAGAGGTCGCTCGCCATACGCGTCTTGAGCAGGCGCTGCAGCGAGTAGTACACCCCCGTAAAGATGGCGTTGCCGGCGAAGGCAAAAATGGCTCCGTTGGTGTGCAGAGCCCGTAGGCGACCAAACGTCAGCCACGAGGTGTCGGCGTTCAGTGCCGGAAACACCAACTGCAGCGCGATGGTCAATCCGACCAAGAGGCCGATCAGGCCCCACAAAACCGTGGCGAGCAAAAAGTTGCGCGTCGTCCGGTTGTCGTAGTTAAACGTTTCGAGTTCTTGGCTCATGGATTGGGGGTTGATTTTGGTTCTGTACTGGCCGTAGGCGCCGTCGTACCGTCCTCAAGGGCACGGACGGCCGGAGAGGTGGTGTCGTCGTACTGACCTGCGGACACCGAACGCAAAAAGCCAAGCAGAAATAGGCCTGCCAGCAAAAGGCTCACGGGAATCATCAGGTAGAACGCGCTCATTCGTCAGGTATATGGGTACGGCATCAAAATTCCGAGGGCGACGTCACCCGAACTATGACAATTGTCAGTTCAGTCGTTTCTAGTTTCTTGTTCCTTGTTCGCGGCTCAATGGCAGCACCCCGCGTTCGGTACTAACCGGATTTTACTTTTTATCTCGACTTCGGAACGGAGCAACACCAGGCCGCACCGCGGTCACAAGTAACTGGAAACCAGAAGCCAATCTTGCTAACCTTGCCAATCTCAACCAACCTCAGCCAACCTTGCCAAACACCCGCTTAGCCGCCCGTTCTGTCATCCAAAACGACAGCCCGACCACACTTAAGCTACTAATGGGCATAAGGATGGCTGACGTCAGGGGAGTCAGCAACCCCTGCACGGCAAAACTCAGTCCGACCACGTTGTACACCAAGCTTAGGCCGATGTTCCAGCGCACTGCACGCATCCCTTGGCGGGCCATCTCGCGCATCCGCTCGAGGTGATGAAGGGCAGAACCTTGCAGCAGCACGTCGCAAGCCGGCGCAAAGTGCAGGGCGTCTTCGGCAATCGAGATGCCGACATCGCTTTGGGCAAGGGCGCCGGCGTCGTTGAGGCCGTCTCCGACCATCGCGACGGTGTGCCCCTCGGACTGGCGGTCCTTAATAAACTGCAACTTGTCGTGGGGACGCTGGGCGAATCGAAGCTCGGTTCCGGGAGGCATTATCTGCTCGAGCTGTGTGCGTTCGCGGTTCTCATCGCCCGTCAATAGGGCCATTCGGTCGGGTTTGAGAGCTCCTAGGCCTTGTGCTAGGCCGGGTCTGAACACGGATTCTGGCTTGAGCCAACCTTCAGTTGGTTGCGGGCCGTCCCAGCGCCACGATACACCGCGCGGAACCTCGCCCGCCGCTACGCCCGTAAACGAGGACGAACCCAGTCGAACCCGCCCACCCTGGAATTCTGCCTCAAGACCCTGACCGAGGAACTCGCGCACCCGCAGACCCTCTGCGGCCGGAACCGAAGACCAATGTGCCCACAGCGAGCGGCTCACTGGGTGGGCCGACTGCCGTACCATCGCGGCAAGCACCGGCCGCAGCGCTGACGGGATGGGCGTCGACTCCGTCCACGACTGTTGGGCGGGCTCGGTAAGTGTCCCCGTCTTGTCCAGCACCCAAAAATCCACCTTCGCGAGGCGTTCGAGCGTGTCGGTGGCCTTGACAAAGGCTCCGTGCCGTCCCATCAACCGAATCGTGTGGCCTAAGCTGAACGGAATCGCCAAGGCTAGCGCACAGGGACAGGCCACGATAAGTACTGACGTGACGATCCACACCACTTTGGACGGGTCGTGCCATGCCCAAAATAGCGCCGCCGCCAGAGCGATCAGCAAAATTCGACCGGTGAACATCCGACCAAGGCGGTCAATCCAGCGCGCCACCTTGGGACGGTCAATTCCGTGCTCAGATGACCAAAGAGACGTCAAATAGCTCTGGTCTAGGCGCTTCACCACCCGAACGTCGAGGGCGCCTCCCACGTTTTTGGCTCCGGCAGCCACATCTGAACCAATATCGACGCGTTGCGGCTGGGCTTCACCAGTGATGAACGACAAATCCACCTCGCTTTCACCCGTCACGACCACTGAATCCACCGGAACCAGCTCGCCGTGCCGAATCCGGAGCACATCACCCACCTGTACCTCAGACAAGGCGATGTAAACTTCGGTTCCGCCCGAAA
>CBFHNK010000076.1:0-6843 GCA_965657195.1 uncultured Schleiferiaceae bacterium | reverse complement strand
AGGGAAGCAAATCCTACATCGTAAGCACCTTGCGTCGGGTGGCGGACCCTGAGGCCCCCGACAACTGGCTCGAGCTCAATACCCAAAACTGCACGGTTACGGGCTACGGTCAAATGTCGCTTGGAACCAAGATGGGCCGCGTCCAAATGGCCGCCTACGGCCAAATTGAGCACCGCTTGCGCAGCGGGCGCATGAACGCCAAGGTGGCGCTGACGCTGGACTTCCTCTTTCCTGAAGAGCTGACGAAACCGCTTAAAACGGCCCTATCCACATCGGGCGGAGGCCCCTCAGACCCCGCCAACGACGTGCTCGCCGAGGCCCTGCGCCGCCAACTTGACGCCAAGGACCTCAAGCGCTACTACGAATCTGGGCTTAACGAGCGCTTGCCCAAAGAATTCCGCCAAACCATTCTCATCGACGAGGTCGACCTTGAGTGGCGCGCCAACATTCGCGCCTTCCGCAGCAAAGACGGCGTCGGCATCGGAGCCCTCGCGGGCGATCCCGTACACCGGTTTATTGACGGAACCCTTGAGTTGCGCAAACGTCGCGGCGGCGACGAATTCACCCTGCACTTAGCACCTGCCAGCGAGTACTTCTTGACCTACAAAAAGGGCAACATGCGCTTCTATTCGAGCAACCGCGACCTCATGGACGCGCTGCTCAGAGTTGACCCCAAAAAGCGTTCGCTTCCGGCCAAAGACGGCCAGCCCTTCTACCAGCTTTCGCCCACCACGGGCGGAGCCATGAAGCGCTTCCTCGACGGGCTCGAGCCTGAAGAGGGCGGGAGGGACTAGCCTCGTACTTGCGTTTAGCGACGGCTCCAGCGGGATGCGGAATGGAGCTTTGCTTCATGAACCGAAACCTCACTACAATTAATGCATTTGCATTACATTTGGAGTTCATGAAGCGACTTCAATCTACCCTTACGGCGCGATACCAAACCACGATTCCTACCGAGGTGCGACGTCGCTTGGGCCTTAATGCCGGAGACCAAATCATCTACCAATTCACCGACGAGGGGCGGGTGGAACTTATTAGGGATTCCAGCGAAGACCAAGTTCTCGGAGCGATGCTTGAAGCCCTCGAGCGCAATTTCGCCACGTACCCCGAGCGGCTCGTGGCGGTCGACGAGCTCATGTACGACGACCTTAAGAAGTGGGACCTTGACGTTGATCTCGACAGCGACCTCGACGAGGGGTTATGAGCTTTGAGGTGAATGGTTGGCGGATTTTGCTGCATCCGCTGGTCCTCAAGCGAATTCAAGAGTGGCAAGCGCGGGCCACAAAAGGAGACGTGCGGTCGCACAAACTGCTTGCCGGCCTCAACCAACTCATGTTTGAGGTGATTCCGTCAGACCCGGGGCATCCGCGGTTTTACGTGGGGCACAGTCTTGAATCCGCCTTTGCGCATTGGCGGCGTGCCAAAATGTACCAGCGATACCGCGTATTTTTTCGATTTAGTTCCGCCCACCGAAGCATTGTGCTGGCTTGGATCAACGATGAGCATAGCTTGCGTACCTACGGTGCCGCGACCGACGCCTACGCTACGTTTCAGAAGATGATTGAGCGCGGAACCCCGCCCGACGACCTTGATCAACTGCTCTGGGAATCCAAGCACGGCCGTTAAAAATGACAATTTGTGGAATTGATTCCATAAATTAATGTAAATTTGTGGAGTTGATTCCATAAAATTACATATTTTGGCTTTGAAGATGATAGAACGCGAACTAAACCACGTCGTGGCACGTCGGCTCGAAGACCGCAAGGCCGTGATCATTTTGGGTCCGCGCCAGGTGGGTAAAACGACGTTGCTTCGAGATTTGGTCCGCGACGAACCCGAGGTTAAGTGGCTCACGGGTGACGATCCCGACACGCTTGCGCTCTTTGATGGAATTACCACAACCCGTCTAAGCGCTTTTTTAAGGGGCTGCAGGATTTTGGTACTTGACGAAGCCCAACGTATTCCGAATGTGGGAATGGTGATCAAGCTGATCACTGATCATGTGCCCGAAACCAAAGTATTGGCCACAGGGAGCTCGAGCCTCGAACTCGCCCACCACACCCGCGAGGCGCTGACCGGTAGAAAGTGGGAGTACCTTATGCTTCCGCTGTCGTTTGCAGAACTTTCCCGCCACCACGGTACGTGGGAGGAGTCTCGACTGCTTGAGCACCGCCTTGTTTACGGCTCGTATCCTGACGTCGTTGTCAATTCAGGCGATGCTGAAGAGGTCCTCCTTCAGTTGGCTGACAGTTACCTCTACAAAGACATTTTGTGGCTGGACAGCATCAAGCGCCCTGAAGCCCTTGTGCGCCTTGTGCAAGCGGTTGCCTTTCAGCTCGGAAGCGAGGTTTCGCTCAACGAATTGAGCCGAACCACAGGCATTGATGTCAAAACGGTGGACAAGTACTTGAGCATTCTTGAGCAGGCCTTTGTGCTCTTTCGCGTCGGTTCATTCAGCCGCAACCTGCGTTCTGAGCTCGGTCAAGCGCGTAAGATTTTCTTTTACGACAACGGAATCCGAAATGCCGTGATTCGACAGTTTCAACCCATCGGGAACCGCGCCGACGTAGGTGCCCTTTGGGAGAATTATTTGATGGCGGAACGCCAAAAAATGAAGGCCTACGGTCAAATGCGGGGCAATCTTTGGTTTTGGCGGACGCACCGTCAGGCCGAGATTGACCTTGTCGAGGAGTCCGACGGGCAGCTCCGCGCCTTTGAATTCAAATGGAATCCGCTTCAGAAGGCAAAGCTTCCAAAGGCCTTTGCAGACGCCTACCCCGATGCCCAATTTCAGGTGGTTCACCCCAAAAACTTTGCGGAATTTTTAGGGGTGGAATAACGGGCGTTGTACCTTAAACCCATGAACACCAAACACATTATTGTACTGGGTGCATTAAGCATGCTGTGGGGCGCCTGCAGCCAACCCGCCCGTGACGAAGTTCCAATGACTTCGCCCGAAGATGAATTGGTCATGACCATGGTAGATTGGACCGACGCCTATGTGAAGCGCGACACCGCCACCGTGGGCCAGGCTGTAGTGGATTCGATTCTGGTACACGCCGCCGACGGCCGCCACGTGTGGGTCACGCGCCAGGGCCTCAACCAATTTTTAATCGAAACCCCCAAGGTCAGTTGGGAAATCGAGGGTATTGACTATGTCGGACACTCCGACGGAAAGGACGTCGTCGTGGTTCGGGGTCACGAGCAGCGCAGCTACGAAGACGGACGCGTGTTTGACGAGCACCTCGCCGAATTCTTCGCCTGGAAGGGCGAACGCATCGTCGAAGTCACCCAGTACAGCCGCAAGCCGTGAAGAATCTTTACAGTTTCTGGTTTCTGGTTTCTTGTTGGATGGCAAGCGGCCAAGTGATCCAAGTGGTTCCGCGGCCGCAGTCGGTGGAGGTTAAGGGCGAACCCATCGCGGTGGCCGGCAACCTGTACGTCGTGGCGACACCGGCCCTCGAGGGAGAGGCAGACCTCATCCGCACGTGGTGGAACGCGACCAAAACCACCGCCAAGGCTGGGGCGGTGTCGGCGGAACTGCGCATTCAGAAAGGCGTTCCGGCCGAGGCCTACGCACTGCGTGTCAGTGAGGGCAAGATTGTGGTCGCCGGAGGTTCCGCCGCCGCCGTCTTTTACGGAATCCAAACCCTGATTCAGGCCGAGAACGGCAGCAAGACGCTGCCCGCCATGACCGTGCGCGACCAACCCGCCTTTGCCTACCGCGGAATGCATCTGGACGTCTGCCGCCACTTTTTTGACGTCGAATTCGTCAAGCGCTACCTCGACCTGATGGCGGAGCACAAAATGAACCGCTTTCACTGGCACCTCACCGAGGACCAGGGCTGGCGCATCGAAATCAAGCGCTACCCGCGCCTCACCGAGGTCGGAGCCTGGCGCAACGCCTCTCAGGTCGGCCCCTACGGCGACCAGCGCTTTGACAGTACGCGCTACGGCGGATTCTACACCCAAGACGAGGTGCGCGAAATCGTGGCCTACGCGGCGGCCCGGCACATCACGGTGGTTCCCGAGATTGAGCTTCCGGGCCACGCCCGTGCGGCCCTCGCGGCCTACCCCGAGCTGAGCTGCACCGGCATCGAGCAGCCTGTAGCCACTGGATGGGGCGTGTTTGACGACGTCTACTGCGCCGGGAACGACTCGGTATTCACCTTTTTGGAAGGCGTGCTGGACGAGGTCTTGGCACTCTTCCCCGGCGAGTACATCCACATCGGGGGCGACGAGTGCCCCAAAACGCGCTGGCACGAATGCGCCAAGTGCCAGGCGCGCATCGCCACTGAGGGCTTGGCCGACGAGCACGCGCTGCAGAGCTACTTCATCCGCCGCATCGAGGGCTACCTGAACGCCCGCGGGCGCCAAATCATCGGCTGGGACGAAATCCTCGAGGGCGGACTGGCCCCCAACGCTACCGTGATGAGCTGGCGCGGTGAGGCGGGCGGAATCGCGGCCGCTCAATCCGGGCACGACGCCATCATGACGCCCGGCAAGCCCTGCTACTGGGACCACTACCAAAGCAAGGATCCGGGCGAGCCGCATGCCATCGGCGGGTTCAATCCGGTTGAGTCAGTGTTTTTGTACAATCCAATTCCCGCGGAACTCAGCGCCGACGAAGCCAAGCACATCCTCGGGGCGCAAGCCAATCTGTGGACCGAGTACGTACTAACCCCGGCGCATGCCGAATACATGATTTTGCCCCGCCAGCTGGCTCTGGCCGAGGTGCTGTGGACGGGGCCGCGCCGCAGCGAGGACCTTCCCGACTTTCGCATTCGCGCCACCCAACGTTCCCGGGCCTTGAAGGCGCGCGGATTCAATGTGGCTCCGCATTTTTTGCTCCCGGAATCAAAACCCTTTCGCCGCCATGAAGCGAAGTGACTTTCTCAAAACCATCGGCCTGGGGGCCTTGGGTAGCTTGATTGTGCCGCGCGCCGAGGGCGCTGAAGGCGCCTCCGGCAAGCAACCAGCAGCTAGAAGCGGCGCCGAAGGCGCCCGCAACCAGAAACTAGTAACGAGTGACGGCGCCTCCGGCGCCATGTCCATCGGAACCTGGCCCTTTGCCGAGCACACTACCCGCGCGGCCCTTGAGGCCATGCAAAAGGGTTCCAGCGCCCTTGATGCGGTTGAACTTGGAGTCAAAATCTGTGAAGCGGATCCCCGCGAGCGCAGCGTGGGCTTGGGCGGACGCCCCGACCGCGACGGCCGCGTGACCCTGGATGCCTGCATCATGGACCACCTCGGAAACATCGGGGCCGTCGCGGCCTGCGAGCAGGTGGTTCACGTTTCGAGCCTTGCTCGGGCGGTGATGGAGCGCACGCCCCACGTAATGCTCGTCGGCGACGGGGCCACGCAGTTTGCGCGCGAACAGGGCTTCACGCTGCAGAATTTACTCGTCCCGGATTCAGAGGCTGAATGGAAGAAGTGGCTCGAAAAAGCCGAGTACAAGCCGATTCCCAACATCGAAAACCACGACACCATTGGCCAGCTGACGCTCGACGCCGAGGGTCGGCTCGCCGGCTGCTGCACCACCAGCGGAATGGCGTTCAAAATGCACGGCCGCGTCGGCGATTCGCCCATCATCGGTGCGGGTTTGTACGTCGACGGCGAGGTCGGAGCCGCCACGGCCACCGGCCACGGCGAAGAAGTTGTTCGTACGGTGGGTTCCTTTCGGGTGGTGGCGGCGATGAAGGCCGGTAAGAGCCCGCAGCAGGCCTGCGAAGACGCGGTGCGCGAAATTCACCAGTTGTTCGTGCGCCGCGGCAAGCCATGGGCGGACACCCAAATTGGATTTATTGCCATGGATCTGAAGGGGCACGTGGGCGGATTCGCCCTGAGGCCCGGATTTAGCTATGCCGTGGCCACTTCAGAGGGGGTTGAGGTGCTTCCCGCCCAGTTCTTGCTGGCGTGAAAAAGTAAAATCCGGTTAAATCCGGATTTTTTTTGAGCCTAGCATTCGGGTACAACCGGATTTTAGAATTTTCGAAACTCCCGGAGTGACGTATACCACGCCCGTTTGGGTACGTCATCGCGGTCAATAAGGCTCCAGGTGATCGCGTCGTCGAGGTCGTTGAGCTGCCAGATAAGGGTTCCGCTGCAAAAGGGGCGAGCACGGCGCTGGGCGCGCAGCGTGCGGCGAATTACCTTGGCCTGCCAGCGCTGTGAGGCGTCGGCGAGTTCGTTGGTGGATCCTCCGCGCCAAGCTTGCTCGCTGCGCAGGTAGCGTTCGAGAAGGCCAAGGCCCTTGTAGCTGAGCATGTAGGTGGCGGGATCGGCCGTCCAGCGGGCGCGAACCGACGGACCAGGAAGCGACGGAACGCCCCACTCGCTCACCAACGGAGCCACGCGCTCGGCGAGGACCGAGGTGGGCTGCTCGCCGTGCCAGACGCGCCAGTCGTGGTTGTCTCCGCGCGTGAAGTCTTCAGGGCGCCCCCAGTTGCTCACGGGCGAAGAGGACAGATAGGCCCGGCCGGGGGCGTGCGTGGCGACGACCGACGGGAGCAGTTCGTCAAAAATCCAGTGGTTGTTCGCCCAGAGCTGGGTGGAGTCGGCGGGCGATATTCCGTAGGTTTTTTGCCAGCCCCAGGCGCGCCAGGCCACGTCGATTTCGTTGTTGCCGCAAAAAAGAACTACGCTGGGGTGCTCGGCCATGCGGCGCACTTGGTACTCGGCCTCGGCGCGGACCCAGGCGCGAAACGTCGAATCGCCCGGGTAGGCGGTGCCGGTGAAGGCGAAGTCCTGCCACACCATCAGCCCGAGGCTGTCGCAGGTGCGAAGGAGGCGTTCTGACGGATAGGTTCCGCCCGCCCAAAACCGCACGGTGTTGCCGCCGGC
>CBFHNK010000075.1:0-7277 GCA_965657195.1 uncultured Schleiferiaceae bacterium | reverse complement strand
CAGCTTCTGATAGTTCGTTTCTAAGCATTTAGAGTACGGTATTCCCGTTTCAACGCGGTTGGCGGTTGAAAAGTTCCGCAGCCCTGCTCAAAGTTCAAAGTGATATCAGTCACATTGCTACCTTGGAGGACCTTTTAGTTTTGACTTAAACCTTTATCACCCGTTACCATGACCGAATTGATTTCAGCTGGCGCCTTTTTAGTTGATGTACGCACCCCCGAAGAATTTGAATCGGGCCACGTGAATGCATCTGTCAACATCCCGTTGGATGAAGTTGCAGACCGCCTCGAAGAGTTTTCTGGCAAAAACCACATCGTTGTGTTTTGCCGCAGCGGAAACCGCAGCGGAATGGCCAAAGCAATCTTAGCCCAAGCCGGAATCACCAACGTCACCAACGGCGGAACCTGGCAAGACGTCAAGCAATTCATCGACTAACAATCAGTCACCATGTGGGAATTTCTCATCAACCCTTGGCCGTGGTGGTTCTCAGGAGCCGCCATTTCGGTCACCATGTTTGCCCTTATTTTGTTTGGGCGAAGCTTTGGATTCTCAAGCAACCTGCGCACCCTGTGCGCCATTGCTACACGTCGTAAGGTTAAATTTTTTGACTTCGACTGGAAAAAAGAAATCTGGAACCTGATCTTCCTGGTCGGAGCCATCATCGGAGGCTACCTAGCCAGTACCTACATGAACCACGGTGAGGCCGTTCAAATTTCGCAAGCGACCATCAACGACCTAGCTGCGCTGGGCTTTGGAGACCCGAGCACCTCTGCTTCGGGCGTTCAACCGGACGAACTGTTCGCTTGGGAGAACGTACTGACGCTCCGCGGATTCCTCATCCTCGCCGTCGCGGGGCTCCTCGTCGGATTCGGAACCCGCTACGCGGGCGGATGCACCTCGGGCCACGCCATCAGCGGCCTGTCGGACCTCCAAATTCCTTCACTCATTGCGGTCATTGGATTCTTCACCGGAGGCCTCATCATGACCCACCTGCTCTACCCCCTCATTTTCTAGACCATGCGCTTCATCAAATACCTCCTCGTCGGAATCTTTTTCGGCATCCTGATGGCCAAAAGTGAGGCCTTCTCGTGGTACCGAATTCAGGAAATGTTCCGCTTTCAAGCATTTCACATGTACGGAATCATCGGAACCGCCGTCGTACTCGGCGCTGCCGGCACGTGGATCATTAAAAAACTCAAGGTCGGCGACATTCACGGCGAACCCATCAAGTTCAACCCCAAAGAAATGGGCTTCTACCGCTACTTCATCGGCGGAACCATCTTTGGACTCGGCTGGGCCCTCGGCGGCGCATGTCCTGGACCGATGGTCGTAAGCGTGGGCTACGGCGTTCTTTCGATGCTCGTCGTCTTCTTCTTTTCCATCGTCGGAACCTTTATTTACGGCGAAGTCCGCGACCGACTTCCGCACTAAACGGCACTAGACTGGCTCGTAATGGCTGCACACCCAAACCAACCTAAGCAGGATCCCAACCAAGATCCCGAACAGGACTCCAAGCTCCTGCAGACCGTGGGGCAACTCTTTAACCTCACGGTCTTTCTTTCCTTTTTTGTCGTAGCCCTTCTTGCCTACGTCGTTGTATTCACACAGCCCAAACCGTGGATGACTGCGTGGTGGGCGCGCGTCACGGCTCCGGAACCTGAAGCCACCGTCACAGAGGCCACGCCGGCTGCGCCGGCCGTGGCCTACTGGACCGCCCCCTCGACCAGCAGCATCAGCGACCCTGAGCACAAAAAACAAATCGAGTACGGCAAAGACCTCATCGCCCACACTGCCAAGTACTTTGGTCCTGCGGGGATCATTGAAAAGAACCGCACCAACGGCCTCAACTGCCAAAACTGCCACCTTGATGCCGGAACCAAAATCTTCGGAAACAACTACTCCGCGGTGACCTCGACCTACCCGAAGTTCCGCGCCCGTTCCGGTCAAGTTGAAAACATTTTTAAACGCGTAAACGACTGCTTTGAGCGCAGCCTCAACGGCAAAGCGCTCGACACGAATTCGACAGAAATGAGCGCAATCGTGGCCTACATCAACTTTTTGGGCAAGGACGTTCCCAAAGGAGAAAAGCCCGAAGGCGTGGGCCTCAAAAAGGCCGCATTCCTCAACCGTGCCATTGACCCTGCCAAGGGTAAACTCGTGTACGAAGCCCAATGCCAAAGCTGCCACCAAGCTGACGGCCAAGGACTTTGGGTTGAGGGTGGCACGGAATTCACGTACCCTCCGCTTTGGGGCAAACTCAGTTACAACGACGGTGCGGGACTCTACCGCATGAGCAATTTTGCGGGCTACGTCAAGTACAACATGCCGTTGGGCGCAACCCACGACGAGCCGATTCTTACCGACGAAGAGGCCTGGGACGTGGCCGCGTACGTCAACAGTCAGCCCCGCCCCAAAAAGGACATCAGCCAGGACTGGCCCGACATCTCCAAAAAGCCGTTTGACCATCCGTTTGGCCCATTTGCCGACGGATTTAGCGAAACCGAACACAAATACGGCCCTTTTGGCCCCATTAAGGCCAAGTACGAGGCCATGAATCCCAAGAAATGAACAACGAACGCCGCGAATTCCTCAAAAAAGCAGGATTATTTGGAGGAGCCCTCGCCCTCAACCCCCTTACCTCGTTGGCCGCACACGGCTCCGAACACCCAAAAGCTGGTGCACCAGCCCCCGTGGACTATACCGAAGGCGACCTTGAGGTAACCATCCTTCAGACCACCGACGTACACTGCCAAATCCACCCGCACGACGAACTGTTTTGGGAAGACGGCAAATCGGTGTTTCGCCAAACCGGAGGCTACGCCCACCTCGCGACCTACCTCAAGCAAGAGCGCAGCAAGCACGAGCACAGCTTTTTGATCGACACCGGCGACATGTTTCAGGGCAGCGAACTGTCGGTCAAGACGACGGGCGAGGCGATGGTTCCGATTTTAAACGCATTGGACTACGACCTCTACCTGCCCGGCAACTGGGAAGTCGTCTACTATAAAAAAATGATGCAGCACCTGCTCGGGTCGCTGCACGCCCCCAAGGTCTGCGCCAACATGTACCACGATTTGGGCGACGGCAAGCGTGGCGAACTCGTGTTCCCCGCATACCACGTATGGAACGTCGGAGGCGTTAAAATCGGATTCCTCGGATACACGGACCACTTGGTTCCGGTGCGCCAATCCCCGAACTACTCAAAGGGCATCATCTATACGCTGCCTGAAGAAAACCTCGCCCACTACGTGGACGTGCTGCGGAACCAAGAAAAGTGCGCCGCCGTCATGGTCATCGCGCACCTCGGGCTGTCGCAGCAAATCAACTTGGCCAACCTCCCGCAAGCTGAAGGCGTCGACTACGTGCTCGGAGGCGACACGCACGAGCGGGTCCGGGTTCCGATTCAGTGTAAATACGCCAAGGTGGTCGAGCCCGGAGCCTTCGGCTCGTTTGTGGGCAAGCTCACGCTGAAGTTCCGCGACGGAAAACTCGTACACGACCTCTACGACTTGGTAGAGCTCGAAGCCGCAAAATACCCCGCTGATGCCGCTGTGGCCGCGCTAGTGAGGGCCAACGAAGCCCCCTTCGCCGCATCCATCAACGAAGTGATTGGGTACTCGAAGGTTCCGCTCTACCGCTACTTTGTCATCGAAAACACGATTGACACGATGATTACGGATGCGCTTCGCTGGCGCATGCCCGACGTGGATTTGGTGCTGAGTAACGGATTCCGCTTCTGCCCTCCCCGTTCGACTCCGGACCACACCGGCAACATTCCGATTACCTCGGGCTACTTGTTTGACATGCTCCCCGTGGACAGCCCCGTGCGCGTCGCCGAGGCCACTGGAGCCCAAATCCTGGCGTGGCTCGAGAAGGAACTGCACAACGTGTTCGCCGAAAAAGCCAGCGAGCGTTTTGGCGGATGGGTCATTAAATTCAACGGCATGAACGTGGAATTCAAGGCCTTCGCCCCCAAAGGCCAACGCGTTCAAAAGGTAACTATTGGCAAAAAGCAGCTGGACCCCGCACGCGTGTACCGCATGAGTGCCTGCGAACGCGACGGTGACCCCATGGATATGCTTTGCCGCATTAAAGGCGTCAAAAACGCATCCAACAAGCCGTTCTCGCTGCACGACGTGATGCGCGACTACTTCAAGGCCAAGGGTCCGGTTTCGCCCAAGGTACGCGGCAACGCCAAGGTCCTCGACGCCCCCCAAACGTTGCTGACTCAAGTCACAGGAGTTCCGTACGAGTTCCGGTAATTTTCAAGCATGAAAAAGATCCTTACCATCCTTGCCCTCGTCTTCGCCGGGAGCTTTGCATGGGCCCAACATAGCCCTGAGCACCGCATTGTTTTTCAGCATACTACCGCCGACACCACGGCCCAAAAGGCGCTAATGAAGCAGCTCGGAAACTTGTTGTCGGTCAGTCCCACCACCCAAATTGAGGTGGTCTGCCACGGCCCTGGACTCAACATGCTCGTGGCGGACAAAAGCCGTGTGGCAGATAAGCTCGCCGGATTTGCCGCGCGCGGAGTCGTATTCAACGCCTGCCAGTTCTCGATGAAGGAACGCAAAGTGGCCCCCGAGCAGCTGTTGCCCGCAGTACAGCAGGTTCCGGCCGGAATCATTTACATCGTGACCAAGCAAGAAGAAGGATTTCACTACATCAAATCGGGTTTTTAATTGCTTAAAAACGTTTACCTCATTCTCAGCCTGTACGGGCTGGCCTTGTGGGCGGAACCGGCGACGGATTCCGCCCGCTTCGCTTCGCTCAACCAGTACTTTGCGGCGTCCACCTACAGCTTTCATTCCCGCAGCTACTTCATGGGAACTGCCAACCGCGGACTGCTCAAAGACGACTTCACTTTGGCCCAAGGCGGTGACCTCGGAATCCAAACTCCGTGGCTGCGCGGGGTTCGCTTCAACCTCAGCGGATACTTCATCTACAACCTCGCTTCGAGCGACTTGGCGCGTCCGGACTCCATCTCAGGCGGATTCAACCGCTACGAGGCCGGTCAGTACGACCTGGCCAACCGCGGAACCACGCGCGGTCTCGAGCGCGTGGAGCAACTAAATATCGAATTCGAGCGCCGTGGTTTTCACGCACAACTTGGTCGCTTTCAGCGCGAAACACCCTTCTTTAACGCCCAAGATGGCCGAATGCGCCCCACGCTCGAAGAGGGCCTATGGCTGCGCCAAACCCTGGGTAGCTGGAAGGTCCGCGGTGCAGCCGTATGGTCCATTTCGCCCCGCTCGACCGTCGACTGGTACCCAGTGGCTCAGTCCGTCGGCATTTACAGCCGTGGCGTCCGGGCCGATGGAACCCCCGGAGCCTACCTACTCTCTGACGCAGGCCAAGCCATTGCTGTCGCCGGAACCCAAGGCCCACTTGCCAAAAACCTCAGCCTTGAGGCGTGGTCCATGGCCTTTCCGAACGTGTTCCACAGCCACACCGCCCAACTCGAGTACCGCCGTGGCGATGCCAAATTCCGCCTTATGGGCCTCGCCCAAGGCCGATTGGGCGATGGCGGCAACGCAGATCCGATACTCGCCTACATTCCCGAAGGCCATCAGGCCTACGCGCTGAGCGGCAACGCAAGCATTCCGCTGCCTAAAAAGCGCTACGCGGCCCTCAGCTACACCCGAATCACCGGCCACGGCCAGTACCTGATGCCCCGCGAGTGGGGCCGCGACCCTTTTTACACGTTTATGTCCCGCGAACGCAACGAGGGCCTCGGCGACGTCCACGCCGCAACCCTAATGCTCGGAAGCATTCGCAAGCGCGGTTCGCACGAAGTCAACGTCGGATTCTACGACCTGCCCGATCCGAGCAACTACAGCCTCAACAAGTACGGAATGCCTTCGTACTGGCAGATTAACGTGGCCGGGCGAATGCGTCCGCAAAAGGCACTTGACGGACTCACCTTGAGGTACTTAGTCATGTACAAAGGCGGCCTTGGCCCTCACGACCTGAGCCTCGCCCAGCAGTTCAACAAAATCGGAGTCTGGCACCTCAGCCTCAGCGCAGACTACGCATTCAGCTCCAAAAAATGACCTTGCGTGAGGCCCACGAGGGCGATCTTGAATTCCTGCAGCGCATCACCCAAACTCCGGGTTGGCTCGCCAACATTGGTCCGCGCGGAACCGAAACGCGCGAGGGCGCCCTGGCCTACCTGGAGCGCAGCTTTCTCACTCCGTACCGCACCCACGGCTGTGGCCTTTGGGTCATCGAACTCGACGGGGTGGCCGCTGGCCTTAGCGGAATCGTAGTCCGCAGCGGCACTGAGTTTCCCGACCTCGGCTACGCCCTGCTACCCGAGTTTGAGGGGCGCGGAATCGCAACCCTCGCTGGCCAACGCGTTCTGCAGTGGGCTTCCGAATCCGGTCGCTGGACCCACCTCGACGCCTACACGATGCCGCACAACGAGGCATCCAACAGCGTGCTTCGTCGCCTCGGATTCCAGGACCTCGGAATCGTGTACCTCGAAGCCTTCGAGGGTGAGGCATCGCAGCACTGGCGTACGGGGCTCGTTGGCTAGCCTAGCTGAGACTAGCTGAGATTGGCTCGTTGGCGCACTAGTAACTAGCTGCCAGCAGCTTGCGCTAAGTCCACTACAGAATCCGGGTGGAAATTTTCCACACGGATATTTTGTGCAACAATTTGAAATTGAGCCACATATCCATTTCGAGAAATTTGAAAAAAAGTAAAATCCGGTTATAACCGAACGGATTGTCCTGCTTCGCGCCTGCGGCGCTCCGCGCTACGAACTGTTTCTAGTTGCTGGTTTCTGGTTCGCACCTTTGTCGCGCAACGAACACAAGAAACCAGTAACAAGTAACTGTAATGCTAACGAGCCAACCTCGCTAATCCGCCAGCACCACCACCTCATGCCCCGCCAGGGTCAGAGAGGTTACGAGGGATTTGGGTTCCGCGCGAAGTACATCAGTCCAGTCGCTGTCGCGGAGCGCGGTAGGCAGGTTGTAGGTGACGGCCCCGGATCGGGTGTTGATTAGGACGAGGACGCGTTCGCCGTTGAGTTCGCGCTCAAAGGCAAGTACGTTGGGGTGCGAATAGGGTTTGAGGGTTCCATAGCGCAAGGCATCGTACTCGAGGCGCAGGGCAAACAACTGACCAAATCGCTCTTGAAGCCCAGGATTGGCGGACCAATTCACGGGGTCTTTGCCAAAAAAACTGGTGGTTCCGGCCTCGCCCACCTCTTGGCCGGTGTAGATGAGCGGAACTCCGCCCATCAGCACCGCAGCCGCTTGGGCGGC
>CBFHNK010000074.1:0-7403 GCA_965657195.1 uncultured Schleiferiaceae bacterium | reverse complement strand
AGACGACATCACTATCACGTTCACAGTGGTAGCGACGCCCGCGGCCTAATTGTCCAAGGACTTCGAATAAAAAAGCCCCGCCAAACTGGCGGGGCTTTTGCTTTTAAGGTAGCTTGGAATCAGGGGCTTACCACATTCAAGCTCACGTTGACGTAGAACGGATTCCCGAGGCCGTTGGTTTGGGCGTAGGGATCGTCACGAAGGATTCCGAAGGCTCGGTAGATCTCGGTTCCGCCTACCAAACGATCGACGTCGTAGCGGTAGTTCACGCGGTACCCCGCCTGAACCGAAAGCCAAATGAAGTCCTTGAGTGAGAACTCGTAAACCATGCGAAGGCGGGCTTCACCGCGACGAATTTCAAGCTCCTGGTCGCGAAGGTCAAAATCATCAAAACCTGTTGGGTTCCGCCAAAGGCGGTAGGATTGGCCCTCGAGTTCGTACCCCGCGAAGAGCATGTTGCGCGGGTTGATGGTCCTGCGTACGTGCGCGCGCGCTGGAAAGAGCACCTCAGCGCCCCACTTGTTGAGCGCGTCCGTCGAATTGTACAGCACGACCGGGATGTAGTTGATTTCACCAACTCGGTACGTACGGGCCAAGCCCACACCCCACTGCTTTTTTTCAGTCGGACGGCGTCCGTAAATCAACGCTGCAGAGTACTTCAGGTAGTCGGCGGGCATGAGTCCAATACCGTAGGTTCCGCTGAGGTCCGCAGATCCCTGAAAGAGCAGAAACTGCTTGCTGTCCAGCGGCTTGAACACGGTGGTGTTGACTCCTGCCGTACGGATTCCGTGCTCAGAAAGCGTTTGGTGGAGCGGATTCGACGATGCCGTTGGCGCTTGGGCGTACGCATAGTTGGTGTTCCAGTAGTTGGCTCCCATCTGCCATACGAGGTGCGTTTTTGAAATCACCGGAATGTTAAAGCCCGCGCGCATCCCGTAGGTCGCATTGACCTGAGCATCCTGAGCGCCTGCAAGTTCAGACCCGTCCGCAGCAAACATTTGACCCGCGCTAAGTGCGTAGCCGCCTTGGTAGTCGTAACCCAGCGAAATGAGCTTGGCTGGACTCAGGCCTTCGATTTTGGGACTGCAGTAGCGTTTGGCTCCAGCATCGGCAAAACCGAGGTTGTCGTACATGCTAAAATCCTCGTCGGGAAGCGTGGTGTCGTTCTGGCCCCACACGGGGCTGATCGCAAGGGCTAATGCCGCCAGTAGTAAAGGACCGCGCATCACTTCTTGGCAGGTTGAACCGACAGTCGCTTCCATACATCCGTACGGCCAAGTGCTTGAACGCCAATGTATCCGCGAATGTCAAGCGTGTTTTTATCCTTCATCTTGATCACGCAGTTGTAGGTGCTTCCGCTGAGTGGATCGTAGATGGTTCCCTCAGACCATGTGCCGTCTTCGTTGTACACGAAGTCCTTGAGCATGCGGTATCCCTTCAGCGGAACATTTTTAAGCGACGCATCAGGATTGTTCTTGTCGGTCTTGGCGAGGCCAGTTTCGGGGTCGTTGGGCTCAATGAGCCACACGATTCGGCCGTAGTACTTGTTGCCGATTCGGTCAATTTTGACGCGGGCACGGCCGTTGCTGGGCTCCCATACACCTAGGAGTTTGTCTCCGGGCGATTCTTGAAGTTCGAAATTGAGTGATCCAAAAGCGATCAAGGCCGACATGGCCCACAGTGAAATTTTGCGAAGCATAAAAATTAAGATTTTACAGTGAGTTCGAGCGAAATGTTGAGTTTGAAGTTGCGGTTGCCGTCGTAAAAGTCTTCGGCGAGGTCGGCGTCAAGGACGAGGTAGAGTTTGCCTTCGGCCACGATTGCACCGAGTTCCGCATCAGGTGCAACGTCAAGTGCCAGCTCGGTGACGCCTTCGGGTAGCGGATTTTTGAATGCAGCCTCTTGCATCGCAACTTCTGAATTGTCGCTGGCAAATGAAAGCACAAACGAACGCACCTGACTGAATCCGAGGCTATCACCAGCGAGCACCGTGGCGCCTTTAAGACGGGCATCTGTAACCGTCATACCCTCTTCGTAGGCATCGCCCAACGCAGTGGCTAGATCAATTTCTAAGGAATACTGACCTTGATTTGGGCCCTCGAATAAGGGTCCTACAAGTTCAAATTGAAGGTCGTTCACGCTGTAGTCGTGGGTGGTCCCTGAACTGGAGCAACCCCAGGTCATGAACGCTGAAACCGCAAGGATTCCGAGTGTCTTAAATAAATGTTTACGCATCATAGGTGATATTTGGGACGGAAATATAAGGCGATTCCCGATGAGGTCAGTTCACCATTTAATTATTTGTGCGCTCTACGCGTGGGCTCAAACCTCGTGCAGCAGCGAGGTTGGCACCGAACACTCCCCTTATTGGAACCACGGCGATACTGCAGAATACGTCGGAATCGAAACCTGTGCTGGGTGCCATTATGAAATTGCCGCTTCGTTTCAGCACACCGGTATGGGCCAGAGTTTTGGTCGGGCGACTCGAGAAAAAAGTGCCGGAAACTGGTCTGAATTTCACGACGTACACGACCCGAGTACGGGCCTGCGGTACCGCATTTTTTGGAAGAATGACCGGCTTCATGTGACCGAATACCTTTGGGACGGGCGAGATACCCTGCACGCGCTCACCGTTCAAGCAGATTACATCATTGGTTCGGGACAGCATACGAACTCTCACCTGATCTCTTTAGGAGGATTTGTGTACCAAATGCCGTTCACGTTTTATACCCAAAAGGCCAAGGCAGACCTGCCTCCAGGTTTTGAAGACGGCGCCAACAGCCGTTTTAACCGATTAATTGGCCTCGAATGCATGAGCTGCCACAATGCGATGCCCACGGGTTTTGTGCTCGGTTCCGAAAATAAGTTCAGTGAAGTTCCCATGGGCATTGACTGTGAGCGATGCCACGGCCCTGGCTCGCTGCATGTTGCAAAAATTCAGCGCGGCGTGCTCACTGATACGGCGTCTGAGATTGACTACTCGATTGTCAATCCTAAAAAACTCACTCCGGAATTAAAAATGGAAGTCTGCCAGCGCTGCCACCTGCAAGGAAACGCGGTGCTTGCCGACGGAAAATCCTTCTTTGATTTTAGGCCGGGTATGATGCTGAATTCGGTGATGGACGTGTACGTGCCCCGCTACACGAACGATCCGTCGTTCATTATGGCTTCGCACGCGGATCGGCTGAAGCAAAGCCAGTGCTTTGTGGCGAGTGACGGTGCTTTGGAATGCACCACCTGCCACAATCCCCACGTGAGTGTTCGCAGCACGAATAAAAACGTATTCAACGAGGCGTGCCAGGGATGCCATAAACCTCAGGCGTGTTCCGCCCCTAAAATTGAGTTGGATGCCCAGCAGCACCAGTGCGTGAATTGCCACATGCCGGTGTCGGGCACCGAGGACATTCCGCACGTAACGGTTCACGACCACAAGATTGGCAAACCCCTCACCCGCACTGCCCAGCAAGCGCTTAAAACGTTTGTTGGATTGGTTGCGGTGAACAATCCCAACCCAAGTCGCACGAGCAGAATTCGGGCGTACCTGCAGCAGTACGAGCGCTTCGAAGCAGAATCCGTCTATCTTGATTCAGCATATGCGCTGCTTGCTAAGGGGTCCGCAGCAGAATGGGGGCCTGAGCGTGTGAACTATTTCTACCTAAGCAACGACGCAGTAGCATGTGGCACGTGGATCAACACCAAGGGCGTAGACGCGTGGATCCGAGAATGGAACCAGCAGTCCTTTAGTAACTCGGACGCCTGGACCTGCGCCAAAGCGGCCCAAATGCTTGAAGTGCTTGGGCGAGCATCAGATGCCGAACGGTTCTACCGTCAAGCGATTCGACTCGCGCCTGAGGTTCCAAGTATTCGCCACAAGTGGGCGACTTTTTTGGCGAAGAACGCTAGGGGAATTGATGCGGAACGAGAATTCCGCACTGTACTCGACCAGCAGCCTTTTCATGCCGAGGCAGCAAGTAATCTTGGATTTCTGCTTGCACAACGTCAAGCCTACCGCGAGGCTGAGGAATGGTTGCGGCAGGCAGTGGAGCGGAATCCGCTGTATGCCCGTGCCCGGGTGAACGCGATTCAGAACCTAGTCGCCCAGGGTCGTTGGTCAGATGCATTGGTTGCACTCGACCAAGCTGAGCGCGTGATGCCACTTCATCCTGAAGTTCTGCAGGCTTCAAAGCTTTTGCGCCAGCGATGAAACTAGCCCTCATCCTGCTCGCCGCGGGCCACGGAACGCGTTTTGGTGGCCCCAAGCAACTGGTGGCAGTGGACGCACAGGGTGCATGCATCCCAGAGCGGAGCATCCGAGATGCGGCCAACGCAGGATTTGACTGCGCAGTACTTGTCGTTCGCCCAGAGCACCTTGGCATGTGGGAGGCCAAAAATTGGCCCATTCCCGTCTACTTTGTGGTGCAAGAGTCGGCCAACGGGACGGGGCACGCGCTCCGCCTTGGAATGCTTCGGGCTTTAGATTTGGGTTGCGGGGCATGGGCCGTGGGCAATGGTGACGACTACTACGGATCGTTGTGGCAGAGCGCAAAACCGTACGCGGAACGCGGTTGGATTGGGGCCCTCGCCTACCCCTTGAGCGCGGTGTGTTCACCCCACGGGCCCGTCAACCGAGCGCTTCTCGACCGGAGCGACAATGGACTGCTTACCGGGATTACCGAGCGCGAAGGCCTGACGCGTGCCGACGTTTCGATGTTGGGTGACCCATTGGTTTCGATGAACGCATGGTTGTTCAACTCGGACACGCTGCAGTGGTGGCCTTCGGGCGGAACCGATTCCGGTGAATTTGGTATTCCCGACGCAGTGCACGCAGGGATCGCCCACGGAATCCCACTCCGCGTAGACGCATTGGGCAGCGAATGGATCGGAATGACCTTCGCCGCGGACCAAGCCCACGTTTGGGCGTATTTTGAGCGGACCTAAATGCCGTTAACCATGAACCGACGTGACTTTTTACGTACCACGAGCATCGCAACAGCCGGTGCCACGCTACTGCCATCCTACCTCTATGCCCTTGCACCTGAGGTGAAACCGATACTGCGTCTGGGATTCATCGCTACCGGATTGCGTGGCCAAAACCACCTTGAGCTCATGCTCCAGCGCAGTGATGTCGAAATCGTTGCATTGGCTGATCCGCAAGCACATATGATGGCATCCGCGCTCGATATGGTTGCAAAGGCGGGCCGCAAGGCGCCCAAGGTGTACGGGAACGGCCCCGAAGACTACCGCCGAATGCTTGAAAAAGAACGACTCGATGCTGTTTTTGTGAGCAGTCCGTGGGAATGGCACCGAGATCAAGGGGTGGCCGCGCTCAATGCTGGCGTCGCCGTAGCGATGGAAGTTGGAGGCGCCGTGAGCCTTCAAGAATGCTGGGACCTCGTCGAAGCGAGTGAGCGCACCCGGACTCCGCTCATGGCCCTTGAAAACGTGTGCTACCGGCGCGATGTGATGGCGGTGCTCCACATGGTGCGGCAAGGAATGTTTGGTGAACTCGTTCACGGGCAAGGCGGATACCAGCACGACCTGCGCGGAGTCCTATTTAACGACGGCAAATCGCCCTACGGCAAGGGCGTGGAATTCGGCGCAGAACGCGGATACAGCGAATCCCAATGGCGCACAGACCACTACGTGAAGCGCAACGGAGAACTCTACCCCACCCATGGATTGGGTCCTGTGGCCGCAATGATGGACATTAACCGCGGGAATCGTTTGACTCATTTAACCTCGATGTCGAGCAAATCAAGGGGACTCAACGACTACATCGTGCGCCAAGCGGGCGCCGACCATCCCAATGCCAAGGTCAACTTTGCCTGCGGCGACGTCGTAACAACTACCCTGGCCTGTGCCAATGGCGAAACCATTTTATTGACGCACGACACCTCACTGCAGCGCCCGTACAACTTGGGATTCCGCGTCCAAGGCACGCGCGGAATTTGGCAAGACTTCGGGTGGGGCGGCCTCGACCAGGGCCATATTTACTTCGAAGATTCGATGAACCACAGCCACCGCTGGGCCAACACGGCCGAGTTGATGAAATCTAATGACCATCCGCTGTGGGCCAAGCATTCTGAGGCAGCCGCGGGCGCGGGGCATGGCGGAATGGACTACTTCGTTGACAACGCGTTCATCGAGTGCCTCAAGCGCAACGAGCCGTTCCCCTTTGACGTCTACGACTTGGCAACCTGGTACGCCGTGACCCCGTTGTCTGAAAAGTCAATCGCTGAAGGTTCGGCTCCGCAGGCCATTCCCGACTTTACCCGCGGAACGTGGTCGCAGCGCAAGCCCATTTTTGGGTTCTATGATCAGTACTAGCTGGAGCGATTGGGGCAGGCCCGAGCCCGTAGCGCTGACGCCCGTTTCGGGCGGCCTCATTAACGAGAGCTTTCGTGCGGAATTTGGCTCTGGCGAGTTCGTGTTCGCGCAGCGCGTCAACCGCGGCGTTTTTCGCGACCTGGATGCCATAGAGCAGAATTTAATTCTCCTCAGGGCATCGCCCGCCTCAGAGCTCGTGGTGAATCCCATTCTGCGCCTCGATGGAGGCATTCACGACGCGGGCGGATGGCGGATCCAACCTTGGATTCACGAAGTCGCGCAGCACGCAGCACCGTATGATTGCGGCCAATTTTGGGGGCGATTCAACCGATTGCTGAACGAGCGCCCTGCGCCGTGGAAGACCGTGCTCCCTGACTTTCACAGCGCAGCACTTCGGTGGGATCAATGGGAGAATGTGCGCCATATGGCCCCTCTTGAGTATTCTGAATTATGTATTGAATTAGAGAGTCTTGCGCCTTTGTTTTTAAACTTAGAGTCGAAACTCATGCCGGCGGTTCAGCACCACGATGCCAAGCGTGCCAACATGATTCTGAGTGAACAAGGATTCCGCGCAATCGACCTCGACACCCTTCAGCCGGGCTACCTCGGCAGTGATTTTGCCGATTTAGTTCGGAGCATGGCCGCAGCCAGGGCCGAAGATGACCCGAAGGGGAATTCCGCGGAGCCCGAAATCCTGCGCGAGCTATGGGACGGCTACGTCAATGGCTGGCCTGAAGCTGCCGTTCACGAGGACACGGTGAGCCTCATGCCCGCCTACCTGAGTTGGGTGCAAGCCCTGCGTTTTGCGACCGATGCCGCAAGCGGCAGCACCTACTACCGAATTGATTATCCCGAGCACAATTGGGTTCGCGCTCAGAATCAGTTGGAGCTTGTGCGTTCCCTGCTGAAATTGACTAGGTTTACGGCATGAACATCCAAGTCCCCATTGAGGTAGTCGAGCGCGTTGAGCTCAGTGCCCGCCAACGCGAACTGCTCGAGCAGGCAATTGGCACATTGGATCATGCGCATGCGCCGTATTCCGGAGTCCGGGTGGCCGCCGCAGCGCGTTTAGCCGA
>CBFHNK010000073.1:0-7896 GCA_965657195.1 uncultured Schleiferiaceae bacterium | reverse complement strand
CTCGCCAACGAGCGAACCGTGCCAACGAGCTAACCTCGCTAACCTCGCCAACGAGCCAACCTCGCCAACCTTACTAACCTAGCTAACGGTGCGCCTCATACAGCAGCATCGCCGCGGCCGTGGCCACATTGAGGCTTTCGGTGCGGCTTGAGGGCGCGCGGTCAATGGTGGCGATGGCGGTGGCGGCATCGCGCCAGGCTTGGGATGGACCTTGGCCTTCGTTTGAGACCACGAGGGCCACATTAGGAGACCAGTTCACTTGGCTGGGCGGGGTTCCGTCCAAGTCAGCGACCACAATGGGGCGGCCTTCGGACTGCAAGAGGGTGATGGCCTCGGATTCGGTGGCGTAGCGCACGGGGACGCGGGCGAGAGAGCCCATGCTGGCTTGCACGGTTTTCGGATTGCCGAAGTCGACGGTTCCGGTGGTGTGCAGAATGTAGGCGACGCCGAACCAGTCGGCCATGCGCAAGAGGGTTCCGGCATTGCCCGGATCCTGCACGCGGTCGAGCACGAGCACGCGGCCGTCGGGGCGCGGGTCGAGGTCGTCCCACGCAAACACGGCGAGCGAATCGGGCGGAGTGTCAAGCGACGACACCTCGCGCAGGTCGCGGGCCGTTACTTCAAGGCAGTCGGGACCCAATGAGGCGCCGGTGGTGGCCAAGAGAAGGGGCTTCCAGCCGCTGGTGATGAATTCTGCGATGGCCTTGCGGCCTTCGACGACGAGTGCGCCGTGCTTTTCGCGGCCTTTGCGGTGCTGCAGCTCGCGCAGCCATTTGCGTTGTGGGTTGGTCCAGGGCATAAGACCCCGAAGGTACGCACTACCTTTGGGGGCATGATTGCACCCTCTATCCTTTCGGCAGATTTCGCCAACCTCGAGCGCGACGTGCGCATGCTCAACGCTTCAGACGCTGCGTGGATTCACGTGGATATTATGGACGGAGTCTTTGTTCCGAATTTGAGTTTCGGATTGCCCGTCACTGAGGCCATCAAGCGCCATGCTGAAAAGCCCTTGGACGTGCACCTGATGATTGTGCAGCCCGAGCGCTACCTCGAGGACTTCAAAAAGGCCGGAGCCGACGTGCTCACCGTGCACTACGAGGCGAGCACGCACCTGCACCGCAGCCTGCAGCAGATCCGCGCCCTTGGAATGAAGGCGGGCGTAGCTCTGAATCCGCACACCCCGGTCGACCTCGTGGCAGACGTGCTCGGCGACCTCGATTTGGTCTGCCTGATGAGCGTAAACCCAGGGTTTGGCGGCCAAGCCTTTATTCCGCAAACGTTTAAAAAGGTAGAACGACTGCGCCGCATGATTGACGACGCAGGCGCCTCGACCCTCATCGAAATTGACGGCGGAGTGGGACTGCAGAATGCCGCGGACCTCAAAAAAGCCGGGGCCAACGTGCTCGTGGCGGGCAATGCCGTCTTTAAGGCGAACGACCCCGTGGCCACCATCCGCCAACTCAATGAGGCATAAGGGATTAATCATCCTGGCGGCGGCTAGCGTCGCTGCATCGTGCAACCCCCAGCGCTGGCTGCCCGAGGGTCAAACTTGGATTCGCCGCATCGAACTCACTGAGGGAGCGCAAGTCCGCAGCGACGACAAGTACCTCGAACTCATTCAAATACAGACCAATACCAACGTACTGGGCAGCTACCCCTACGTGGCGCTGTACCAGCGTGGGGCGCGCAAGCCCACTACCCGACGCGGCCGTTGGCTGCAAAATATTGGGGAGGCTCCGGCCCTGCTCGACACGGCCAAAGTGGCCGAAACCGTCATGCAGCTCGAGCGCAAGCTGCGCCAAGAGGGCTACTTCTTTGCGAAGGTGGGCCACGAGGTGGTGCAGGGTCCGCGCGGAACCACCCTCAAATTCGACCTGCAGCGGGGCAAGGCGACCCGATTGGGTACGGTGGTTCCTGAAGTGTATGCACCTGCGATTGAAGACCAGATGGCCACGTTGCGTATGGGGTCGCTGCTGGTTCCGGGAATGCGGCTTTCGCGCGACATGCTTGAGTCCGAGCGCAAGCGCATTGCCGAATTTTTGAAAGAACACGGATTTTTTACGGTCGGACCCGAGGCCGTGGGCTTTGACCTCGACACGCTCGGCCACCCCTACCGCGCCGACGGCTACTGGATCATTCAAAACTGGGTGCGCGACGGTGAATTTGGCCCTCAAGAATTGCCGCACAAACCATGGCACTTTGGGCGCGTCACGCTGGCCGACTCGAGCAACTACGGACTCAATCCACGCGGAATTCGCCGCCTTCACCTGCTTGAGTCGGGCGAGCTCTACCGAGCGTCGACGGTGACTCAAAGCCAGGAATGGCTCCGCCGGCTGGATGCCTACCAAAACCAGCAGTGGCGGCTGAGCCCAAGGGGCGACAGCTTGGACGCGGAACTGGTGCTCAAACCGGCACCGCGCGTGGGGTTGCTGTGGGAGACCGAGGGCACCAACACTTCAGGCATTTACGGACTGCAAACCGCCATCGAAGTGCGCGACCGCAACCCCTTTGGGGGCCTCGAAGCACTGAGCGGCAAGGTTGCAGGCGGACTCGGCGTGGCCGTGGGCGACACCAGCTCGCTCTTTCGCACCTACTTTCTTGAATTGGGCGTGCAGCTAGAGGTTCCGGACCTCATCGGGTTGCCCAAGGTGCGCCGCAACCAAGCGCGCAGCAGCGCCAACTTCACCCTCGGACGCCAGTACCGCCGCGAGTTTGACCGCTTGGCGGTCAGCGGTGAGCTGCACTACCACTGGGAGGCGCCCAACCGATTGACTTGGGACCTCAAACCATTGTACGCCACCTATGTGGACTTGCGCGGGGTCGATTCGACCTTTTATGCAGCGCTGGCAAGCAAATCGGGCTTTCAGGACGTACTCATTCTCGGACCGCGGCTGTCGCTCAAGCGTCCAACCCTGTCTGAGGGCCGCTGGTCGCGCCGAAGTGAGTGGTCGTTTGAAACGTCCGGAATCCTAACTGACCTCGGAATGCTCGCCACTAAGTCTGCTCGGGACCAACCCTTTACCGTGGCCAACGTGCCCTACGCGCACTACCTGCGCGCCGAAGCCGACTACCGCTGGCGCTTTCGCGGACGCCAACGGCGAGAAGGCGCCATGCGCATCCAGGCCGGATACCTGCACGCCCTGGCCAACAGCCCGGGGCTTCCGCCGTTTGAACGGGCGTTTTATGCGGGCGGGTCCAACGACCTCAGGTCCTGGGTCAACTTTCGCATCGGCCCGGGCGCACTGCCCAAAGCCGTCTTTGACACCGCGGGTTTTTTGGGGTCCGGCACCGTCAAACTCCTCGGTCAAGCCGAGTGGCGATTCCCGATCGCCGGATCCACCTTCGGAGCTGTATTTGCCGACGCCGGCAACGTGTGGCTGACTTCGGCGAATGCCGCCACCGCTCAATGGGATCTGCTCGACAATCCCGAACTGCGCGAAGCGGTGTCGTTCAACCTGCTGCGCATGCCGCGTCAGACCGCCCTCGGAATGGGTTTTGGGCTGCGCTATGACTTTGACTTTTTCATCGCTCGGGCCGACTGGGGCCTCCAGGTTTACGACCCCCGTCGACTCGCCACGGGCGATGCGTGGTGGCGCCCATCTGAGGGAATCCGCCGAAGCGCGCTGCAAATCGCAATTGGCCTCCCGTTTTAAGCGTTTAATTGCCTTAACCTGTGGGTAACTTCCCATCTAAAGCATGGGCGGGGCAGAAATTTTTCCCTAGGTTTGCAGCTCATCCATTTTTAAAGCGTTTTTATGGCCTCCGACCGTATCGTTAGCCTGCTCGGCGATCAAGCCGACTACCTTCTCAAGCACACGTGCACCAAAGTCCGCAAAGAAGACCTGCACCTGCCCTCGCCCAAGTTTGTCGACGACTACTTCATCTCGAGCAACCGCAACAATCCCACCCTTCGCGCCCTTCAGTCGCTGTACGGAACCGGTCGCTTGGGCAACTCAGGCTACCTCAGCATCCTACCGGTAGACCAAGGCGTCGAGCACAGCGCCGGAGCCAGCTTCGCCCCCAACCCAATCTACTTCGATCCCGAGAACATTGTGAAGCTCGCCATCGAAGCCGACTGCAACGCCGTAGCCTCAACTTTTGGCGGCCTCGCGATGCTGAGCCGCAAGTACGCCCACAAGATTCCTTTTATGGTTAAAATCAACCACAACGAGTTCTTGTCGATGCCCAACCAGTACGACCAAACGATGTACGGAAGCGTGGAAGACGCATGGAACATGGGCGCCGTAGCCATCGGAGCCACCGTGTACTTTGGCGCCGAAGAGTCGCGCCGCCAGCTGCTCGAGGTCGCAGAGGCCTTTGAGCGCGCCCGCGAGCTCGGCATGGCCACCGTACTGTGGACCTACACCCGCAACAGCGGATTCAAGCAAGACGGCGTGGACTACCACACCTCAGCAGACCTCACGGGCCAGGCCATTCACCTGGGCGTGACCATTCAGGCAGACATTATCAAGCAGAAGCTCCCCACCAACAACGGCGGATACAACGCGACCAAGCACGGCAAGACCCACCCCAAAGTCTACACCGACCTCAGCAGCGACCACCCCATTGACCTCACGCGCTACCAAGTGCTCAACAGCTACGCAGGCCGCGTGGGCGTGATCAACTCGGGCGGAGAGTCCAAAGGTGCCAGCGACCTCAGCGAGGCCGTAGCAACTGCGGTCATCAACAAGCGCGCAGGTGGACAAGGCCTCATCTTGGGGCGCAAGGCGTTTCAGCGTCCGATGAACGAGGGCATTGAACTGCTCCGCACCATTCAGGACGTGTACTTGGACGAGTCGATCACGATCGCCTAATCTGCGCCCTATGTCAGAATGGTTTCACCGCAAGGGGGAGTCGATTACGACTCCGACCGAAGAAAAAAAAGACAGCCCCGACGGCTTGTGGCACCTGTGCCCCAAGTGCAAGGTGATGGTCGACATTGACGAACACGAAGCAAAGCTTTGGGTATGCGGCAACTGCGGCCACCACAACGGCATCGACGCGGCAGAGTACTTCAGTTTCTTGTTTGACGGTGGCGCGTACACTGAGCTCGACGCCAACTTGGTTTCGGCTGATCCGCTCAAATTTGTCGACACCAAAGCCTACAGCGACCGCCTCAAGGCCACCCGCGCCAAGACGGGCTTGACGGACGCACTCACCAGCGGAACCGGCAACCTCGACGGCATGCCCGTGACCATTGCGGCCATGAACTTCAAGTTCATTGGCGGATCCATGGGGTCTGTGGTTGGCGAAAAGATTGCGCGCGCGATCGACCACGCCCGCCTGAACAGACAGCCCTTTATCATGATCAGTAAATCAGGCGGCGCCCGTATGATGGAGGCAGCCTACTCACTGATGCAGATGGCCAAGACTTCAGCCAAATTGGCGCAGCTCGACGACGCGGGGCTTCCCTATGTTTCGGTACTCACTGACCCGACCACTGGCGGTGTCACAGCTTCGTTTGCGATGCTTGGCGACATTCACATTGCGGAACCCGGCGCCCTGATCGGTTTTGCCGGTCCGCGCGTGGTCAAAGAGACGATTGGCAAGGACCTTCCCGAAGGATTTCAGACCTCTGAATTCTTACTCGAGCACGGATTTGTCGACCAAATTTCGGAGCGCCGCAACCTCAAGCAGAGCATTGCAATGTGGCTGCGCGCGGTGCGCAACGAAGCTCCGGCCGAGGCCTAGCGTCGGGAGCGTCGGTATTTTTCGTATCTTTGCAGTCCTCGAACGTCGAGGAACATTACAGCACAAACATCGAAAAACGATTAAGGCATGTACCTAAATTCTGAAAAGAAGCGCGAAATCTTCGCCACACACGGCAAATCTTCTGAAGATACCGGAACGGCTGAAGGCCAAATCGCACTATTTACCTATCGTATCAACCACCTTACGGAGCACTTGAAGAAGAACCGTAAGGATTTTAACACCGAGCGTTCACTAGTTCGCTTGGTCGGCAAGCGCCGTAGCCTTCTGGACTACTTGCATAGCACTGAGATTAACCGCTACCGTGCGATTGTCGAAAAACTCGGCCTCCGTAAGTAAGGTCGTTTTCGAACGATTTATACGCAAAGGCAATCCCCAAAAGGGTTGCCTTTTGCTGTTCCTAAACGAGGCCCCATTAATTCGCAATTGAGAAGATGAAAGCTCCCCTACCCGTGATCCAAGAGATCGCACTCCCCGATGGTCGTACCATCACTATTGAAACGGGCCGCATGGCCCGCCAGGCCGATGGATCGGTCCTGGTTCGCTGCGGCGGAACCGCCCTTTTGGCAACCGTCGTTTCAGCACCTGAAGCCCGCGAAGGTGTGGACTTCATGCCGCTGACCGTCGAATACAAAGAGAAATTCGCATCAGCTGGACGCGTTCCAGGCGGATTCTTGAAGCGCGAAGGCCGCCCAAGCGACCGCGAGATCCTCGTGGCCCGTCTGGTTGACCGCGTACTTCGCCCCCTCTTTCCTGAGGACTACCACGCTGAGACTCAAGTCATCATCACTTTGCTGTCGTTCGACCAAGAAGTTGCTGCCGACAGCCTTGCTGGCCTTGCCGCCTCTGCCGCGCTTGCGGTAAGTGATGTTCCGTTCAACGGACCCATCTCTGAAGTCTGCGTTGCCCGCATCAACGGCGAATTTGTCATCAACCCAAGCCCCGAAGCCCTAGAGAGCGCAGACATCGAAATGATGATCGGTGCCTCAGCTGACAGCGTAGTGATGGTTGAAGGTGAAATGAACGAAGTGTCTGAAGCCGAAATGCTTGAGGCCATTCGCGTCGCCCACGAAGCCATCAAAGTTCAGGTTGCTGCACAGCTTGCCCTCGCCGCTCAGGTCGAAGGCGCAAACCCCAAGCGCACCTACAGCCACGAGACCCACAACGCCGACCTCAAGAAGCGCGTATGGGATGCCACCTACGCAGGTGCATTCGAAGTTGCCGGACGCAAGCTCACCAACAAAGCCGAGCGCAGCGCCGCCTTCAAAGAGGTTTACACGGCATTTGCCGCGACCTTGACTGAAGAAGAACTGGCTCAGTACGGTTCACTCGCCAAGGTTTACTACCACGAGGTAGAGTACCACGCGATGCGCAACCAAATTCTTGAAAACGGAACCCGCCTCGACGGCCGCAGCACCACCGACATTCGCCCCATTTGGTGCGAAACTGACGTGCTTCCTGGCCCGCACGGTTGTGCTCTGTTTACGCGCGGCGAAACGCAGTCGTTCACGACCGTTACCCTGGGTACGGCCTTGGACAGCAACCGCATCGACGCAGCCACCTACATGGGTGACGAGCGCTTCTACCTGCACTACAACTTCCCTCCGTTCTCAACGGGTGAAGCGCGTATGCTGCGCGGAACCAGCCGCCGCGAAATCGGCCACGGTAACCTCGCCCAGCGCGCCTTGAAAATGATGATTCCGGCCGAAAATGCCTACACCATTCGCGTGGTTTCTGACATTCTCGAGTCAAATGGATCAAGCTCAATGGCCACGGTATGTGCCGGAACCCTCGCCCTTATGGACGCAGGTATTCCCATCACCCGTCCGGTGAGCGGAATCGCAATGGGCCTCATCACCAACCCCGAAACGGGCAAGTTCGCCGTACTGAGCGACATCTTGGGTGACGAAGACCACCTCGGCGACATGGACTTCAAGGTAACGGGTACTGCCAACGGCATTACTGCGTGCCAGATGGACATCAAAATTCAAGGCCTCAGCTTCGAAATCATGGAGCAAGCCCTGAACCAAGCCCGCGAAGGACGCGCGCACATCCTCGGCAAAATGCTTGAGGCCATGCCAAACGTTCGCGCTGAGTTGAAGCCCCACGCTCCTAAAATGGTGCGTCTTGAAATTCCAAAGAACTTCATTGGCGGTGTCATCGGACCCGGCGGTAAAGTCATTCAAG
>CBFHNK010000072.1:0-7992 GCA_965657195.1 uncultured Schleiferiaceae bacterium | reverse complement strand
TAGGAACAACGCACCGAAGTTGCGCAGCGCAGCAATCCGTTCGGTTCTAACCGGATTTTACTTTTTTTCAAAATTCTCGAACCGGCTATAATTCTCGTTTTCAATAATTTAATCGAAAATTCCGTTTAGAGAATTGCTGCGAAGCAGCTCTAGCCGCGAAGCGGCCCCAGCGCGCAGCGCAAAAAGCCAACGAGCTAACCTCGCCACCCTGGCCAACCTTGCCAACAAGCTAACCTTGCCAACAAGCCAACCTTGACAATCTCAGCTAGGCAAAACTTGTTGTATTTTGCTTACCTCTTAACGCACACACACTATTATGATCACAACCCTACGCAAACTGGCGGTCGCGGCGCTTTTGCTCGCCGCGGCTCCGCTCTCGGCGCAGTACTACTACCTGCCGAGCACGACCAACGGAAACCCCGGTGGCCTCAACACCGACTCTGAATACCCCGTGGGCGGTGGACTTTCGACCACCTGGACCACGATTTCGACGGCGCCGGCCACCACGCCGACGTGGTCGACCACCCAAACGATTCCGTTCACTTTTCAGTTCAACGGAAGCGCCGTAACCCAATTCAAAGTGAGCACCTCGGGCATCCTGACCTTTGACGTCAACGCCACGACGGCTCCGGGATACACCAAGGCCGCATTGCCCGACGCGAGCATACCCGACAACTCGGTGTGCATCTGGGGCTTGGCCTCGGTCGGAACCAACGACCTCATCGTCACCAAGACCTTCGGAACCGCTCCGAACCGCCAGCAGTGGGTGATGTTCTCGTCGTTCGGACAAGTAGGCAGCACCTGCTGGACCTACTGGTCCATCGTGCTCGAGGAATCGACCAACAAAATCTACATCGTCGACCAGCGCAACGCCTGCACGGGCAGCACCCTTTCGCTCGGAATCCAAGTGAACAGCACCACCGCGTACTCGGTGGCTGGATCACCCAGCGTGGCCATCTTGGCCTCAACCGATGCGACGGCGGCAGACAACCACTACTACGAATTCATTCCGGGCGTCCAGCTCGCCAACAACTTCATCGGCAACGAGGTAACCGTAGACGACTTCTTGGTGCTGGGTCAGGCTCCGTTTACCATGACGGCTGAATTCTTGAACGGAGGCAGCAACGCCATCACGAGCGCCACCCTGAACTACCGTGTCAACGGTGGCACACCAGTGAGCGGAACCGTCTCAACCCTCAACGTAGCTCCTGCGGCCACGGCGTCGCTGACGCACCCCCAGGCCTGGACCCCAACAGCCGTCGGAACCTACACCGTCGACTTTTGGACCTCAAACCCCAACGGTCAAGCCGACAGCGATCCGAGCAACGACACCGTGACCAAGCAGGTCGTGGTGGTCAACAGCATCGCGGTGCGCCGTCCGCTCATCGAAGTGTTTAGCTCGTCGACCTGCGCACCCTGTGCTCCGGCCAACACCACCTTTAAAAACCTCATGGACGCCCAAACGGCCGGAGACTACAACTACATCAAGTACCAGATGAGCTGGCCCGGAACCGGCGACCCCTACTACACCCTCGAGGCTGCAGCCAAGCGACAGCTTTACGGAGTCAACTCGGTTCCGAACGCCCAAATCGACGGTGGATGGAACGGCCACGCCGGCCAAATCACCCAGCCCATTTTGAACCAATACAAGGCGGTTCCGTCGTTTATGGACCTCAACGGGTACTACACGATCGATGCTACGGCCCAGAATGTGAGCATGGTGATCAACACAACTCCGCTGGTGACGACCTCAAAGACGCTGTCGCTTCAGGTGGCGATCTACGAGAAGTCGACCACCCAAAACGTCAAATCCAACGGCGAGACGGTGTTCTACCACGTTATGAAAAAGATGGTTCCGGACCAAAACGGAACCACCCTGACCAACCTCACCGACGGCGTGATGCAAGCGACCAACCTGTCGTACACGTTCAACGGTTCGTACACGCTTCCGGCCAACGCAGGCTCGCCAGTGGACCACGCTGTGGCCCACACGGTTGAAGACTTCAACGACCTCGGCGTGATGGTGTGGATTCAAGACATGGCCACCAAAGAGATCTACCAGTCGGTTGATTTGACCCAGAGCGGAATCGGCATGGGCGAAACCGGCCTCGCTTCAGTACGCCTCTTCCCGAACCCCGCGAACGACCTCGTGCGCGTGGACCTTCGTCAGGTGGCGGGTGAGTGCACCTACCGCCTCGTGAACAACCTCGGCCAGACGGTTGCTGCGGGCGCTGCCCAGGGCGGAACCGAGCTCACCCTCAACGTCGCCCAGTGGACCAGCGGCTTGTACTTCGTACAGATCGAGTCTGAGGGTAGCACGCAGACTCTGCCGCTGCAGGTGGTGCGCTAAGCGCTCAACGTGTTAAACGGAACCGGCCCCGCGAGGGGCCGGTTTTTTTATTCCAATCCGTTTGTTTGTAGTCCCTAACTTAAACCCATGAAAACAGCAACCACCGAAACCATCGCCGGCCACGAGATCACCGAAGTGCTGGGAGTCGTGCGCGGAAGCACCGTGCGCGCTCGCAACGTAGGCCGCGACATTTTTGCCGGCCTTAAAAACCTGGTCGGAGGCGAAATCGAAGAGTACACCCAGCTGGCGGCCGACTCTCGCGAAGAGGCCTACTTCAGAATGGTGAAAGACGCCGAACGCTTGGGTGCCGACGCCGTGGTGGGCGTGCGCTTCACTACGTCCATGATCATGCAGGGCGCCTCAGAAATGCTCGCCTTCGGAACCGCCGTGAAACTCAAATAACGTGGACCGCGCAGCCCAGTGGATTCTCGGGACCGAAGCCGTGCTCGCTGTATTGGCCCTAGTGGCCGTGATTGTCCTCGCCATTCGTCGCATTCGGCTGCGGAGCAAAGAGGAATTTGAGCATCGAGATCACTAGGAAATGTCGCTAGATCCGGCGGCGTTAAAAAAGTTGTTGATTGATCTCAAAAACTGCGAAATCGGCTAACTTAGTATGGGTAGTGAGTTATGTGATCATTTTGAGCGACACTAACCATTGGGACATTTCACTATGATTGGAGGCGGGTTCATTTCCAATATGCGGAGTTCTATTCGTAACAATAGAAACTTATTGCGCGACAAGAAGTCTCCTGTATACTTTAAGCGAAAGGCAGAATTTCATCAAAGGGGTTCACGCCAAGCTTCAAAGGAAGAGAAGGATCAACTCAAGGCAGTGTTTAATGATCGAAAGTCACTACAGAATAAAAAAATGCTACTCGGACTGGCTATTTTTTTTATTTTCTACTCACTTCTTATCGTCGGACTTATTTTTCTCTTTTGATTTCGGTAGTTTTAATATTTTATGATTTGTGACTTCAAGGGCTCAGCTAGTTGCATTTGTAATAGTTATTGCACAATTGGATTGGTAGTTGCCATGTATGAAGTTGTCCATTGAAATTCGGGACATGTTATTTAAAAACAGGCTAAAAATTTTAATTAATAATCCGTTCAATTTAAAATAAACACACAAAATTTAAATAACGCCCGGATCGGGGAGGGGTTTTAGTACTTGATGGTAGCGGCTGGGATGACTATGTGAGGGCAGTCCAGCACATTCAATAAAAAAGCACCCCGAAGGGTGCTTCTTTGGTCACTCGGATCATCGTGTGGAGCTGGTGGGATTTGAACCCACGTCCAAACAAGGAAACCATGCGCTTTCTACATGCTTAGTGGATCATTGCTTTTCGACCGAAGGCCGGGGAGCCACACCCTACCTTAAGCTTAGCCACTAAAATTTAAGAAGCCCTCAGTGGCCGGTGGCTTCCGGTTCCCGCATTTACGGCACCCCTTGATCGAACTCCGCAGGACCGGGATTTCGAGGGATGTCCTGCTTTCGCACCTTGTGCGAAACAAGCCAAATCTCCTATCGGATGATTAGGCGGCAAGAGCGTAGTTGTACTCGCCTGTTGTTGTTCCCTGCATCGATTTACGAGCGACATCAGGATAGCTCGGCATGCTTACACACCGCCTCGGCTTGCTGTCAAAACCGGTCAGCCCCGATAAACTGCGTGCGCAGGCTGCAAAGGTACGTCGCGCCGCAGGTGCCACCGCACGAAGTTTTCAAACCTTCGCATTCCGCGCTCAGGGCAGGTCAAGCGCTGCGGACGGCTGTAGCGAAGCGAAACCTCAATCTGGGGCTCGCACAGGAGCGACCACAAATGCCTCAAAAGGTGCGGCACGAATCCGCCCTTCAAGTCGTGATAGTAGGCGGCTTTGCGGTTGCCGTAGCGGATTCCGACATAAGTCACCGGAACCCCGGCCTCGGCGGCCGCCTTAAACATACCCATGCGCACGGTGGTCGGCAGCACGCCGTCGGTGGTGCGCCCCTCAGGGAATACAAACGCGCTGCGCTGGGCCCTCAGCGCGTCAATGAGGCACGGAACAATGCGCTTGCGCGATTCAGGGCATTTGCGGTGAACCCAGACGGTGCCAATCGCTTGAGCGGCCCAACCTACAAACGGAAACCATTTAAATTCACGTGCCGCCACAATCGCGGTGGGGCGACGGTCGTAGCACAAAAAGATGTCGAGGTACGAGGGGTGGTTGCCCAGAAGAATGCTGGGTTCATCGGGCAGGTCGCCGATGCGTTCCACTTTTAGGTTCAAGGTGCGGTGCATCGCCCCAATCCAGCCCAAAAAGAAGCGGTGGGCCCGCCGCGGACCGCCGACAAGGCGAACTAGGGGCAAGCTAAGAGCCAGTACCGCAAAGAGCCAGCAGGCCGCGGACAAGCGCCAAATCGCGCGAAGTGAAGACATTAAGATGCGTTTAGGTTGGCCGAAGCTAACGAAAACTATTCGGTAAACCGTGCAACCTTAGTGTCCTTTTTACGCAAAATATGCAAGTGATGCAGGTGCTGCATCGAAGTCATTGAAGAAGGGAATCCTGCGACTCAGGTATTGCCCAATGTTCCGCGTCAGCCATTTGGCTAACGAGCCAACCTTGCCAACGAGCCAACCTCGCCAATTAGGGCATGAAGCTCGGATCCGCAATCGCGGCCCGAAGTTCGCGGGCGGCTTTGGCGGCGAGAGCAGAGCGCACCTGGTCGCGCATCGTCGGAACCACCGACGGGTCAAAGCGCGTGCGAAAGCGTCCGTCGAGCGACGACTTTGAACCGCGGTTGACCCGGTCACCCGGCTTGTCTTCTTGAATGCTCGACCACTGACCGGGGTATAGGTTGCTGGCGTCGCCGCTGTATTCCGCGCTGGCGATAATGCGCTCCATCTGCTCAGAGACTTCGCGCTGGCTCAAAATGCGGTTGCCCTGTACGAGCTTGGCGTTGAGGGCTCCGCGCACAAAGACCCGGTAGTCGACGTCGTAGTAGAGCACCTTGATGAAACGCTCCTCTTTTTTGGTCGTGCCGTCGGGCTGCTTGACGTCGTAGGTCTCGCGGCGGTAGCCCTGGCGCTCGTAGCGGGTCATGGTGCCCGGTACCTCAGTCCAGTCCGTCATCTCGAGCTCAATCACGTAGTCGGGCTGGGTCGTGGCCGCAAAACGCGCACGTTCAGACCAGTCAACCCACTCAATAAATGGATCGTTGAGCGCGCGCACCTGGCTGAACAGCTCGCCCCTCAGCCCCACGGCGAGGTCCATCTCTTGGCGGGTGGGGGCAATGACGTCCCGTAGTCCTACGGTCACCCGGCCGGCGGCCACGGCCGAATCCATGAGGGCACGGCTGTCGCGGTACGGAACCCCAATTTTTGCCTCCATCGCCGTAAACTGGTCGTGGGCCCCGCGCCACATTCGGTTTTGAAGGCGGCGCAGCCCCTCTTGGTACATGGGGGTGGCCACGGCCTCGCGCCACTCGCCGCGCAGCACCTCGTTGTCTGGATCGTACTTCAGCGCTTGGGCGAGCAATCGCTCGGCTCCGGCGTAATCCTGGGCATTGAGGGCAGAGGCCCCTTCGCGGCGCAGCTTGGCCACATGACCCGCACGGGCGCTTGCGTACTCGCTGGCGGCTTCGGCCGTGCCGGTGATGAGAACCCCAGCACGGTTGGCGCGGTCCTCGAGGTCTTTGGCGCGCACGTAGGCGTCGAGGGCGCCCACCGTTTCACCCGCGGCGTTGAGGGCGCGGAACTCAGCCACCTGGCGGGCCACCTCACGGGTACCGAGGCGCTTCACCTCGGCGGCGGCGTTGACGTTGCTGCGCTTGGCTTCAAGGGCATCAAGTGCCGAAAGCGTGGCCTCGTACGACAGGCCCGACTCTTCGAGCTTGGCGCTACGGCGCAGGGCTTTCTGGGCGGGCGAACACGAAAAAACCGCACCAGCCAGGGCTAGTGCGGTTGCAAAAAGGTAAAGGGTACGGCGCATACCTGCGAAGGTACGCCGCCCCCGAATTAACCCAAGTAGGTCTTGAGGATCTTGCTGCGCGAGGTGTGCTTGAGTCGGCGAATCGCCTTCTCTTTGATCTGGCGCACGCGTTCGCGGGTCAGGTCAAACTTTTCGCCGATCTCTTCGAGCGTCAACGGATGCTGTCCGTTGAGCCCAAAGTACAGGCGAATCACGTCGCCCTCGCGGGGCGTCAAGGTCGCAAGCGAACGCTCGATCTCGGTACGGAGCGAGTCCACCATCAAGTCGTCGTCAGGATTCGGACTGTCGTCTGAATTCAGTACGTCGTACAAGTTGCTGTCTTCACCCTCAACCAACGGAGCGTCCATGGACACGTGGCGGCCGCTGTTGCGCAGCGACTCCTTAACGTCCATTTCGCTCATTTCGAGCTTCGTGGCAATCTCTTCGGCACTCGGCGGACGCTCGTGCTGCTGCTCGAGCGACGCATAGGCCTTGTTGATTTTGTTGATCGATCCAATCTTGTTCAGCGGAAGGCGCACAATACGGCTCTGCTCGGCCAAGGCCTGCAAAATCGACTGGCGAATCCACCAAACGGCGTACGAGATGAACTTAAAACCGCGCGTCTCGTCAAAACGCTGCGCAGCCTTAATCAATCCTAGGTTGCCCTCGTTGATCAAATCCGGAAGCGTCAAACCCTGGTTTTGGTATTGCTTGGCTACCGACACGACGAATCGCAGGTTGGCCTTGGTCAACTTCTCTAGGGCGCGCTGGTCGCCGGCTTTGATCTTCTGGGCGAGCTCTACCTCCTCGTCGGCGGTAATCAGCTCGACCTTACCAATCTCTTGCAGGTACTTGTCCAGCGAAGCGGTTTCGCGGTTGGTAACCTGCTTGGTAATCTTTAACTGACGCATGGGCGGATACTTAGATCGCTAAAATTAAACGAATAAATCAAATGCTTACTTATTGCGGCTGCCGAACAGTGAGCTGAAGAAGCCTTTGCGCTCGGGCTCTTTCGGAGCCTGCTTCACGCGGTTGGCACCACCTGGACGCTTGCCGCGGTTTTGACCTTCGCCGTTGCGGTTGCCTCCGTTGCGGTTGCCTCCACCATTGCGGTTGCCGCCGTTGCGGTTGCCACCTTCGCCACGGGGGCGCTCTTCACGGGCTGGACGCTCACCGCGCTCTTCGCGGACTGGGCGCTCGCCACGGTCCTCACGGGCCGGACGCTCACCGCGCTCTTCGCGCTGCTCGCCACGGGGGCGGCTGCGCTCGCTGCGTGGACGGTCTTCACGAGACTCGCGAACTTCGCCGCCCTCTACCGGGCTGGCTTGCTCACCTTCGCCACCCTCAGCACGCTCTTCGCGGGCTGGGCGCTGGCTGCGGGGTCCGCGGTCGCGGCCACCTTCACGGCCACCACGGTCGCCGCGGGGCTCGCGGGGTCCGCGCTCCTCACGGGGACGCTCTTCGCGCTCTACGTAGCCTTCGGGCTTCTCGAGCAGGACTTTGCGCGACAAGCGGAGCTTGCCTTTGTCGTCAATGCTCAGCAGCTTCACCTGAACGCGGTCGCCCTCTTGGTAGAGGTCACCGGGGTTCTCGACGCGCTTCCAGTCCATCTCTGAAACGTGGAGCAAGCCTTCGGTTCCGCGACCGATTTCGACGAACACACCAAAGGTCTGTACGCCGCGAACGACGCCTTCGTA
>CBFHNK010000071.1:0-8002 GCA_965657195.1 uncultured Schleiferiaceae bacterium | reverse complement strand
AGCGACCAGTGGGGCAACATCACCACCGGAACCGAGTTGATTCGCCGCATGGGTGGGGGCGAGGCCTTCGCGCTGACCACGCCGCTGATTAAGAAGGCCGACGGAACCAAGTTCGGCAAGACCGAAGGCGGCAACGTGTGGCTCGACCCCAAGCGCACGTCGCCCTACCAGTTTTACCAGTTTTGGCTCAATGCGGCCGACGCCGACGCCGGCAACTACATTCGGATTTTTACGCTCAAAGGCCGCGAAGAAATTGAGGCCCTCGAGGCCGAGCACGCGCAAGCTCCGCACCAGCGCGCCCTTCAGAAAGCCCTTGCGTCTGACATTACGGCCCGGGTGCACGGCGACGCGGCCCTCAACCAAGCCCTTGTGGCCAGCGATATTCTCTTTGGCGGCGCAACCGCCGACGCCCTGCGCAGCCTTGACGAGGCCACGCTGCTTGACGTGTTCAGTGGGGTTCCGCAAATGACGATTTCGCTCGACGCCCTCGCTGGCGGCCTCGGAATCCTCGACGTGATTGCGCCCGACGCGACCCTCTTCCCCTCGCGCGGAGAGGCCAAAAAGCTGCTCGCAGCCGGAGGCGTTTCGCTCAACAAGCACCGCGCCGAGCCGGACCAAACGGTGACTGCCGCCGACCTAATCGCCGGGCGCTACCTGGTGGTGCAAAAGGGCAAGCGCAACTACGCACTGGTCGTGGCGACCAACGAGTAACTAGTTGCTAGTAGCTAGTTGCTGGCTCGCGGCCTTCGGCCGCTACTCTAACGGAATGTTGCGGTACGCCAGTTCCTCGAGCGCCTCTTTGAAGGCGGGCGTGGGTTTTTGGGCGTGCATGACGGTTCCGACGCTGGTGGTTTCGGTCAGCTTGAACTTGGGGAGCTCAATGGGACCGCCCTCGAGCACGATGCTTTGCACCGCGGACTCTCCGCGGGTCACCACAAGAATGCGAAAGCGTGGATTGGCCTGGTTGCTGGCGTCGCGGCGCATCAGGATAAAGGCCTTGTAGCCGCCTTCAGCAAGCGCCTCGGGCAGGTCGGTGGCTTCGATTTCGGCAAATCCGTAGTCCTTAAAAAACACCTCGGCGTCCTCCCAAAACGGGCGGCTTCGCTTGGCGTTGAGCAGGTCGGCGAGGGCCTCTTCGGGCCACGAACCGGCCTGTAGCGCGGTGGAACGGACTTCGCCTTCGACGGTTCCGACCTGGTACTTGCGCAGCTTGCGCTCGGTGGCGGGCTGCGCCCCCGTCAGCGGAACGTCGGCCCCGAGCGTTTGCCCAATGACTTGGCCGCGCTCGTTGTAGAGCGACGAACCGGGCATAATGATTCCGCCCGAAAGCGAAGTGTTGGCGACCCACACGCGCTTGCGAACGATGAACCCGCGCTCGGTGCGCTCGGCAAAGACTTCGGTCGAGTCGTTGAGCTGAAAGGCCTCTTGGCCAGCGATTTTGGCTTTGGCGTAGCCGTGAATCCGTTGCGCGGAACCGCCAAAGGCGGCCACCAGAAGGGCAAATAGTAAAACGTTTTTCATCATAGGGCCATTAAACTGCATCCGCGAAGTTCGGCGCCCTCGAGGCGTCCGAGGACTTCAAAGCTTCCGTCGGCAAAAACTCGGCCAGCGTCTTCGGTCGCGATGAAGGCGCACGAATCGGCGTTGGCGAGGTCGACGATGTTGATTCCGCAGCGGGATTCGAGCGGAGCCTGCAGGCGCGGCGCCTCAAGGTCGCGCGGAATCACGCGCATGCTGGGCGGGCAGCGAAAGCGCCCTTCGCCCTGCGAGTAGGCCTGCGACAGCAGCTCGGTCATGCCGTACTCGCTGTGGATGCGGTCGAGCCCGAAGGCATGCTGCAGCGTCTGGTGAACTTCGGCGCGGGTGGGTTCGACGCGACGGCCTTTCATGCCGCCGGTTTCCATGATGATGCTGTGCTTGAGCGGCATCGGCTTGGGCAAGGACTCGGCCCAGTCGAGCAGCGCGAAGGTGACGCCCAGAATGACGGTGGGCACTCCGTTGGCCTCGAGGGTTTCGAGGCGAAAGCGCAGTTCGTCCAGGCCCTTGAGAAAGAACCCGCTCTCGCCGGCGGGCGACTGCTGCACGAAGTGCTGGGCCATGGCGACGAGCGACGATCCCTCGCGCTCGAGGTAGCTCGGCAGCAGGCAAAGCCAGGCGTAGTTGCTCGGTGCGCCGTAGAAGTAGGCAAAACCGGCTTCGGCATTGCGCAGGTAGGCCTCGAGCCGCGCCACGACGTGGCGCGAGGGCGTTTGGCCGGTGGTTCCCGACGAGGTGAAGGTGGCTTCGGGCTCCCAGGTTCCGGTACGCACTTCGCGCGTTTTAAACGCTTCAATCGGCAAAAACGGAACCTCGTCCAGCGAGCTCACCGACTCAATGCGCGCAGAATCCCAGCCCTGAAGGCGGACCCATTCGGCGTAGACGGGATTGTGTGCCGCTTGGTAGCGAAAGAGTGCGAGGGCGATGCGCTCGAACTCGGGGTGCACAAACGGGAGCTGGCTCACGGCTCGAGCGGGCGGCTTAGTTGGTGGGTGCGGGCCCTGAGGCTGTCCATGATGACCTCGTATCGGGCCACCATTCCCTTGGGGTCGGCGTGGTAGTAGTCGTAGCTGCGCGCCACTTGGTCGGACGTGTACCCGAAGCGGGCAAAGGTTCCGCCGTAGACTTCCCATACGGGAATGCTGTCGCCCATCAGGTGTTCGCCACCGCGGGCACCCTCGATGAGGTGCATTTCAAGCAAAAGCTGGGTGAATTCGGCGTCCGGAATCAGGTCCGAAGGCTTGGTACGCGGTGCCACCGGTTCAGCCACGTTGCCGCAGCCGGCGAGGCTGAGGGCGAGGGCGAGTCCGATGAACGTGCGTGCTACCATCCGCGTTCAAAGATAAGTCGCTGTCCAGCAGGGGCATTGCGGTGCTTTCCGTCGCGGTACACGACGGTTCCGTTGACCCAGGTTTGGTTGACGCGGGCGGCAAAGGTTCGGCCCTCGAAGGGCGACCAGCCGCACTTGCTGAACATGTCGGCGGCTTGCACCGTGTAGGGGCGGTGCGGGTCGACCAGCACCACGTCGGCGTGGTAGCCTTCGCGCAAGAAGCCGCGCTCTTGGATTCCAAAGAGTTGGGCGGGCTGGTGGCACATCAGTTCGATGATGCGGGCGTAGTCGATGTCGAGTCGGCGGGCCAACTCAAGCATGGCGGGCAGGCTGTTTTGCACCAGCGGGCCGCCGCTGGGCGCGTCCATGTAGGGGCGCTGCTTCTCTTCGAGGGTGTGCGGCGCGTGGTCGGTGGCCACTACGTCGATGCGTCTGTCGAGCAGGGCGGCGCGCAGGGCGTCGCGGTCGGCGGCAGTTTTGACGGCGGGGTTCCACTTGATGCGGTTGCCCAGTTCGGCGTAGTCGGCGTCGCTGAACCACAGGTGGTGCACGCAGGCCTCGGCGGTGATTTTTTTCTCGGCTAGGGGCAGGTCGCCGTCAAAGAGGTCGAGTTCTTTGCCGGTGGACACGTGGTAGACGTGAAAGTGGGCTCCGGCCTCGCGGGCGAGGGCCACGGCGCGCGACGACGACAGGTAGCAGGCCTCTTCGCTGCGGATCAGCGGGTGGTCGGCGGCGGTGAGGTGCTCGCGGCCTCCGCGCTCTTCGATCAGGCGCTCGAGGTTGGCGCGCATGGTGGGCTCGTCTTCGCAGTGCGCGATGAGCTGGTGGTCGACTTCGCGAAAGATGCGCTCGACCGAGGCGGGGTCGTCGACGAGCAGGTCGCCGGTGCTCGAGCCCAAGAACATTTTGATGGCGGCCACGTCGCGCTTCGAGGCGCGCTTGAGCTCTTCGAGGTTGGTGTTCGAGGCTCCGAGGCTAAAGCTGTAGTTGGCCCACGAAACCTCTGCGGCTCGGGCAAACTTGGCCTCGAGCAGCTCGAGGGTGGTCGCGGCCGGAACCGTATTGGGCTGCTCGACGTACGAGGTGACGCCCCCGGCGACGGCGGCCATCGACTCGGTCGTCAGGTCGGCCTTGTGGGTGAGTCCGGGCTCGCGAAAGTGCACTTGCGTGTCGATTACGCCCGGAATCAAGAGTTTACCCCCACCGTCCACGATCTGGACGCTGTTGTTTTTGGGCGAAATGCTGTCGTCGATCCGCTCAATTCGGCCGCCCGAAAGCAGCACGTCGGCTTCGTAGCTGCGCCCCTCATTGACCAGGCGCGCGTTTTTGATGAGGTAGGTAGGTATGGTGTCGGACATTGCGAAGTATTACCGGCCAAATAGGCTCGATAGCTTCAGCAAAAGTACCCCGAATACGGCCTCGCGTATGATTCCGCGCGACATTTTGCTCTGCCCCGCCTTGCGGTCGGTGAAGATGACCGCTACCTCGGCGAGGTTGAATCCCTTACGCCATGCGCGGAACTTCATTTCGATTTGAAAGGCGTAGCCCACAAAGCGGATTTTTTCGAAATCGATGGCCTCAAGCACGGCCCGGCGGTAGCACTTGAAGCCGGCGGTGGTGTCGTGAATGGGCATTCCGGTGATGAAGCGAACGTACTTCGACGCAAAAAAGCTCAAAAGGACCCGGCTCATCGGCCAGTTGACCACGTTGACGCCGTTGCTGTAGCGCGACCCGATGGCCAGGTCGGCTCCATACACCTCGCAGGCCTCGAGCAGGCGCGGCAGGTCCTTGGGGTCGTGCGAAAAGTCGGCATCCATTTCAAACACGTACTGGTAGTCGTGCTTCAGGGCCCACTTGAATCCGTGGATGTAAGCGGTTCCGAGGCCCAACTTGCCCTTGCGCTCGTTCAGGTGAATGCGGCCGGGGTGCTTTTTTTGCACCTTGCGCACCAAATCCGCGGTGCCGTCGGGCGAACTGTCGTCGACGATGAGCACGTCAAGACCCTGAGGAAGCGCAACCACGGCCTCGATGATGGCCTCGATGTTTTCGCGCTCCTTGTACGTAGGAATAACGACCAGGGCATAGGGCATGACGCAAAAGTAGGGGTTGCGCGCCGACTTCGGTTGGGCGGACTTCGTACCTTTCGGATTCCGCCCGCTAACACCCTGTGCTGATGAAAAAGCTCTTTTTGCTCGACGCCTACGCCCTTATTTTTCGCGCCTACTTCGCCTTCGCGCGGAACCCGCGGGTGACCAGCAAAGGCCTCGATACGTCAGCCGTTTACGGGTTTTTGCTGGCGCTGCTCGACGTGATCGAGAAAGAGAAGCCGTCGCACCTCGCGGTGGTGTTTGACATTGGCGGTTCTGAGGTGCGCGAGCAACTTTTTTCAGAATACAAGGCCAACCGCGACGAGACGCCCGAGGGCATTAAGGTTGCGGTGCCCTACATCCAAAAGTTGCTGGGCGCGATGCGGATTCCGGCACTGGGCGTTCCCGGTTACGAGGCCGACGACGTCATCGGAACCTTGGCCCACCAAGCCGAAAAGGCCGGTTTTGAGGTGTTCATGATGACGCCCGACAAGGATTTTGGGCAGCTTGTGACCGACCGAGTCAAGATGTACAAGCCGTCGCGAGGGGGCGAACCCGCCGAGGTGATGGGCCCCGCCGAGGTCTGCGAAAAGTGGGGCATCGAGCGGGTGGATCAGGTGATCGACATCCTCGGCCTGATGGGCGATGCGGTCGACAACATTCCCGGTATCGCCGGGGTCGGCGAGAAGACCGCCGCCAAGCTCCTCGCCGAGTACGGAACCCTCGAAAACGTCTTGGCACACGGCCACGAAATCAAGGGCAAGCTGGGCGAGCGCGTGCGCGAGCACGCCGAGATGGCGCGCCTTTCTCGTGTTTTGGCGACGATTTTGACCGACGCCCCCATTGAGCTCGACGAGGCCGACCTCGTGCGCGAGCCGGCCGACGAGGATGCGCTGCGCGCCCTGCTCGACGAGCTCGAAATCCGCTCGCTAGCGCGGCGCTTGCTGCCCAATGCCGCTGCAGCTGCGCCCTCGACCGAGGTAAAGCCGGCGGCGGCCGCGCCGCGGCCCGCCACCGGCGCAGATTCCGCCCAAATGGACCTGTTTGGCGGTGGAGCCCAAGAAGGCGAAGGAAGCGAACCCGCCGCGCCGCACATTCTGGGCGGCTCAGCCGCAACCCAAGCCCACGCCTACACCCTTATCGACACGGTCGAGGCGGCCCGAGCCCTTTCGCGCAGCCTTGACGGCCTGCGTGAGCTCGCCTTTGACACCGAAACCACCGGGCTTGACGCCCTCGAGGCCGAAATGGTCGGGTTTTCGCTCTCGTGGGAAGCCCACACGGCCTACTACGTGGCGCTTCCGGCCGATCGCGCCGCGGCCCAGGCCTGGCTGGAGCACTTTCGCCCGCACTTCGAGCGCCCCGACGTCATCTGGATCGGCCACAACCTCAAGTACGACCTGCAAATCTTGGCCAACTACGGCATTCGCCTGACCGGAACCCTTCGCGACACCATGCTCGCCCACTACCTCTTGGAGCCCGACCAGCGCCACGGCATGGACGCACTCGCCCAAAACTATTTGGGCTACACGCCGATTTCGATTGATTCCCTCATTGGAGCCAAAGGCAAAAACCAAAAGAGCATGCGCGACGTGCCCGCCGCCGAAGTGGCTGAGTACGCCGCCGAAGATGCCGACGTGACCTGGCGCCTGCACGAGGCCTTCACGCCCAAGCTGGCCGAGGCCGGACTCGAATCGGTGCTGCACGACCTCGAATCCCCGCTTGTTCCGGTCCTGGCCGACATGGAACGGGCCGGAATGTGCGTCGACCTCGAAGGCTTGGCGCGCTACTCGGTTGAGCTGGGCGAAGATTCCGCCCGCCTCGAGGCCGAGGTGCGCGAACTCGCCGGAGTCGACTTCAACCTCGGGTCGCCCAAGCAACTCGGCGAGGTGCTGTTTGACCGCCTCAAGCTCGACCCCAAGGCCAAAAAGACCAAGACCGGCCAGTACGCCACGGGCGAAGAGGTGCTCGAAAACTTCCGCTCGGCCCATCCGATCGTCGGCAAGTTGCTCGAATGGAGGCAAGTCGGCAAGCTCAAGAGCACCTACGTGGACGCGCTTCCGCAGCTGGTGAATCCGCGCACCGGACGCATTCACACCACCTTCAACCAGGCCGTGGCCGCCACCGGCCGCCTTTCGTCGACCAACCCGAACTTGCAGAACATTCCGATTCGCACCGAGCGCGGACAGCGCGTGCGCGACCTGTTCGTGGCGGGCGGAGAGGACCGCGTGCTGCTCAGCGCCGACTACTCGCAGATCGAGCTCCGCGTCATCGCCTCGATGAGCGGCGACCAGGGCATGATCGACGCCTTTGTGAGCGGCGAAGACATTCACGCGGCGACGGCGTCTAAGGTGTTTGGGGTTCCGCTCGCCGACGTCACCCGCGAGCAGCGTTCGCAGGCCAAGACGGTGAATTTCGGAATCATTTACGGCGTTTCAGCCTTTGGCCTTAGCCAGCAGAGCAGCCTGTCGCGCACCGAAGCCAAGGAGGTCATCGAGCAGTACTTCGCCACCTATCCCGGAATCAAAAAGTACATCGACGACCAAGTCGCGGCTGCCCGCGCCAAGGGCTACGTCGAAACTCTTTTGGGCCGCCGCCGCTACCTGCGCGACATCGATTCGCGGAACCAGGCCGTCCGCGGCCATTCCGAGCGGAACGCGATCAACGCGCCCATCCAAGGCACCGCTGCCGACATCGTGAAGCTTGCCATGATCCGCATCCACGACCGCCTGCAGCGCGAAGGCCTCAAGAGCCCCATGATCCTTCAGGTTCACGACGAACTGGTGTTTGACGCCTACACGTCCGAGGTCGATGTACTCCGTGAGCTCGTCAAATCCGAAATGGAGGCGGCGTTCACGCTTTCGGTTCCGCTGGTCGCCGAGACGGGGGTTGGGCGTACGTGGTTGCAGGCGCACTAGCCTTGCGGCGAAGCCGCAAGCCGGCTTCTTGTTTCTTGTTTCTTGTTTCTGGTTTCTTGCCCTTCGCGCCTGCGGCGCTCGGGCTAGGGCTGCTTCGCAGCTAGGGCGCTTCGCGCTGGAGCGCCTGCGGCGCG
>CBFHNK010000070.1:0-8110 GCA_965657195.1 uncultured Schleiferiaceae bacterium | reverse complement strand
TCCCGCTTGGCAGCGGTTACGAGTCCAGCCTCGGTGGCGAGGCGGCGGACTTCGGATTTTTGCAGGCCTCCGATGGGGAAAAGTGCGCGCGAGAGCTGTTCTTGGCTCAGTTGGCACAAAAAATAAGACTGATCCTTGCCAGAATCAAGGCCAGCACGAAGGTGGTACACGCCGTCGGCAGTTTGGTCCACACGGGCGTAGTGACCCGTGGCGACGAAGTCGGCTCCGAGCGAACGCGCAGCGTCCAAAAAAAGGTCAAACTTGATTTCGCGGTTGCACAGCACGTCGGGATTCGGCGTGCGTCCGGCCTCGTACTCGGCGAACATATAGTCGACGATGCGCTGCTTGTACTGCACCGACAAATCAAGAACTTGGAACGGAATCCCCAGCTTCTCTGCAACGAGCAGCGCGTCGTTCGAGTCCTCAATCCAAGGGCATTCGTCTTCGAGGGTTGGCGAGGCGTCGTTCCAGTTGCGCATAAAAATGCCGATGACCTCGTGGCCCGCCTGCTGCATGAGCAGCGCCGTCACTGAAGAATCCACGCCCCCCGAAAGGCCGACGACCACCCGAGCCATTACGTGCCGGGCTTTTCGAGGATTCCGCGCCGGTACATATCGGTGCGCACTGCCGTACCGCGCTCAAAATAGGTCCACTTGCCGTGGCGCAGATCGTTGAGGTAGGTTCCGACTACCGAAACGCGGTTGTCTTCGTCGTACTCGGTCCACGTACCCTGAAGGAGGCCCGCAGCGTAGTTGGCGACGCGCTCTTTGGCGCCGGTTTCGCGGAAGCGCGTCCAAACCCCGACTTTCACGCCAGATTCGTAGGTTCCACGTTCCATCACCTTGCCGTTCGGGTAGTACATCGTGTAGCTGCCGTGCAGCTTGCCAGCCTTGTAGGGCGCCTCCTCGAGCTTCGTTCCGTCAAACGCGTAGGTGATCCAAATGCTGTCGCGCTCGCGGTCGGAACCGAAGCGTCCGCGCGCCATTAGCTTGCCCTTTTCGTCGAACTGCTCACTCAGGCAGACTCCCGAACGGCCCCGGTAGTCCATTTGGGCACTGCGAAAGCCGTTGTCGTGGTAGTAGGTAAACCGCCCCACGGGAACCCCCGCATCAAACTGTCCCTCGTAGCGCGTTTGGCCGTTGGGGTACTTGGCCGTCCAAGGGCCAGTGCGGCGACCTTGCGCGTCAAGGGCGTTTTGGGCGAAAAGGCTTGATGCGACCAGCAGGAGCGCACTGAGCACGAGGTGGTTTATCTTAATCAAGGCGTACTGCGGCATGAAAGTGGTTAAGTCGGTCCAATTCGGTCAGTAGTTCGCGCGACACCTGAACCCCCGGCCCGCGGCTCGGCATGCGGAGCTGGGTTTGGCTCGCGGGGTCACCAATGTGGAACTGGATGCGCTGCTTCCCAGGATGGGCGCGCAAAATTTGGGCCAGCTCGCCGTAGGAGCTCGGCGTAATGTCCTGAACCGCTGCGAACAACGTCAGTCCTTTGGCCTCGCGGTCAAAGAGCTCGCTCAGCAGCTGAATCTTGGTAATATCGGCCACCAAACGCGCCTGGCTGTCGTCGCGGGCCCAGGCGGGGCGCTGCACGCGTCCGCGCACGAGCACCATGAGGTCGTTGACAAAGAAGCTTCGCTGGTCCAAAAACTGCTGGCCAAAGAGCACAAATTCGTTGGCACCGTCCTCGTCCTCAAGCACGAAGCTTCCCATTTCGCGGCCCGTGCGGGTCATGCGGACTTGGGCGTTGGTAATGATTCCCGCAACAATGAAGTCGCGCGAACCTCGGCCCTGCACAAAGTCGTCGAGGTTGCCCAATTCGGCCACGGACTGCTTGCGAAAGGTGCGCAGTTCGTAGAGGTAGGCGTCGAGCGGGTGCGCGCTCACGTAGATGCCGATCACCTCTTTTTCGCGCTTGAGCAGCTCGAGGTTGTTCCAGGTCGGAACCTGCGGTAGCGCGGGCTCGGGCGTATCCACCCCGCTGTCTTCACCAAAAAGGCTAACCTGGGCGGAATTCAGCTGGTCCTGGTAGGCCTGGCCGTAGCGCCGGAGGCGCTCGACAAACGGCCGCCCGTCGGATTCTTCGGCAAAGAACATCGCGCGGTGCACGCCCTCGAAGCGGTCGAAGGCTCCGCCAAGGGCAAGGGATTCCCAGGTTCCTTTGTTGACGACCCGAAGGTCGAGGCGGCGGGCGGCGTCAAACACGCTGGTGTACGGCCCGTTTGCGGCGCGATCCTGCAGCAGGAAGTCCACCGCAGCGGCCCCTACCCCTTTCATTCCGAGCAATCCGAATCGAATTGCGCCCTCGCGGTTGACCGTGAATGGACCCTCGGATTCATTAATGTCCGGTCCCAGGACAGGAAGCTTCATGCGCCGGCACTCCTCCATAAAGAACGTCACCTGCTTGATGTCGTTCATGTTGTTGGACAGCACAGAAGCCATGTACTCCGCCGGGTAGTGCGCCTTCAGGTAGGCCGTTTGGTAGGCAATCCAGGCGTAGCACGTCGAGTGCGACTTGTTGAAGGCGTACGAGGCAAAGGCCTCCCAGTCCTTCCAAATCTTCTCGAGAATGGGTTCAGCGTGTCCGCGCTCGATTCCGCCCTGCACAAACTGAGGCTTCATCTGGTCGAGTACGGCCTTGATCTTTTTACCCATCGCCTTGCGCAGCATGTCGGCCTGACCCTTGGTAAAGCCGGCGAGCTTTTGCGACAGCAGCATCACCTGCTCCTGATAGACGGTGATTCCGTAGGTCTCGCGAAGGTTTTCCTCCATGTCCGCCAGGTCGTAGGCTATGGCCTCGGTTCCGTGCTTGCGGCGAATAAAGCTCGGAATGTACTCGAGCGGCCCCGGACGGTACAGGGCATTCATGGCAATCAGGTCGCCAAACACCGTGGGCTTGAGGTCCTTGAGGTGCTTTTGCATCCCGGGCGATTCGTACTGAAAGATGCCGACGGTGTCTCCGCGCTGAAAGAGCTCGTAGGTGGCGGTATCGTCGAGCGGAATCGCCTCAATGTCAATCTCTACCCCGTGGCGCTTGCGCACGAGCTCGAGGCTGTCTTTGATCAGCGTAAGCGTTTTAAGCCCCAAGAAGTCCATCTTGAGTAGACCCGCAGACTCGACCACGGCGTTGTCGAACTGGGTCGTCCACATCGTGCTGTCCTTGGCCGTGGCCACGGGAATCAGCTCGCGGATGTCGCTTGGCGTGATAATTACCCCACAGGCGTGAATGCCCGTGTTGCGCAGCGATCCCTCGAGCACTTTGGCCTGCTGCAGCGTTGCTGCCTTGAGGTCGTTGCCCTTGGCCATTTCGCGCAGCGCAACCGCCTTGTCGTAGTCCTCGTTGCGGAACTTTTCGCGGATCGTCGCATCGTCCGAATCGAGGATTACCGGCAAGCTCGAGTTGTCGGGCACTGATTTGGTCAGCCGGTCCGCCTCATCAAACGGAAGGTCCAGAGCCCGCCCCGCATCCTTGATGGCCGACTTCGCCGCCATCGATCCGTAGGTGATGATCTGCGCCACCTGGTTGGATCCGTACTTGTCAATGACGTACTGAATCACCTTGTCGCGACCCCGGTCGTCGAAGTCAATATCAATATCAGGCAGGCTGACGCGGTCCGGATTCAAAAAACGTTCGAACAGAAGGTCGTACGTAATCGGGTCCACGTTCGTAATCCCGGTGGCATAGGCTACCGCTGAACCTGCGGCCGATCCGCGACCCGGTCCCACGCTGACGCCCATGTCGCGCGCTGCCTGGCAGAAGTCCTGAACAATCAAGAAGTAGCCCGGATAGCCCGTGCGCTCAATGGTTTCGAGCTCAAAGTCCAGGCGTTCGGCAATCTCGGCCGGAACCGGATCCCCCCACCTCTTTTTGGCCCCGACGTACGTCAGGTGCCTTAAATACGCGTTCTCGCCGCGCTTTCCGCCATCTGTGGCGTCGTCGGCGTGGACAAATTCCTGCGGAATCTCAAACGCCGGCAAGAGCACGTCGCGAGCAAGGCCAAAGTTCTCGACCTTCTCGAGGATTTCGCCCAAGTTCTCAAGCGCCTCGGGCCAGTCCGCAAAGCGTTGGCGCATTTCGGACTGCGTAGTGAGGTAGAACTTGCTGTTCGGGAATCCGTAGCGGAATCCCCTTCCGCGCCCAATGGGGGTTGACTTCTTCTCGGACTCCTTGACGCACAGCAAGATGTCGTGCGCCTCGGCCTGCGCCTCGTCCAAGTAGAACGAGTTGTTGGCCGCTACCGCCTTGACCCCGTGCCGGGCGCAGAAGCGACGCAGCACCTCGTTGATGGCGTCCTCTTCGGGCAAGCCGTGGCGGTTGATTTCGGCGTAAAAATCAGCGCCAAACTGCTCTTTCCACCACAAAAACGCCTCTTCGGCTTGCTTTTCGCCCACGTTTAAGATGAGCTGGGGCACCTCGCCCATCATTCCGCCGGTCGTGACCATCACGCCCTCTTTGTGGGCGAGCAGTAGGTCGCGGTCGATGCGCGGAACGTAGTAAAATCCATTGATGTACGCGATCGAACTCAGCTTCGCCAGGTTGTGGTAGCCGGTCTTGTTCTTGGCCAGCAGCGGAATCTGGTATCCGTCGTCCTTCTGGCTTCGGTCTTGGTGGTTGCGGCACACAAACGCGTCCATGCCCATGATGGCCTTGAGCTCGGGGCTTCCCTCGGGGCGGTTCTTGTTGTAGGTCTGAACCCCCTGCACAAACTGAAAGGCGCCCATCATGTTGCCGAGGTCGGTCAGGGCCACCGCGGGCTGGCCGTCGGCCGTCACGCGCTTAATCAGTTCCGGAACTTTGGTCGTCGCCTGCAGCACGCTGAACTGGCTGTGCACGTGCAGGTGAAAAAACGGCGTATCTGTGGATGCACTCGGCGACTCGGTGGCCGCGGGCGGAATCGGTTCTGCAGCCTTGGTCTTGAGGGCTGCGCTGGCGGCCTTGAGGTTGCGGTGCGTGAGCCCAATGGGCGAAACCATCTGCGGGTTGGCCGCAATAAAGTCTTCGAGCTGCCCAGGTTTTACGCCGATCTGACTTGGCTGCCAGTGGCGAATGCGCACTAGTTCCCAAAAGCAGCGTGCGGTAGCCTCTACGTCAGCTGTGGCATTGTGGGCCTCGGCAAACTCTTGACCAAAGAGCGTGGCGTGTAGTTCTCCCAGTTTCGCGGGCTTGAATCCGCTTCGACCCGGAATCCCCACCAACGCCGCAGTCTGCGGCGTCATCGTATCCAAGACGGGCTTTTGAATCCAGGATTCATCCCAGCCGAGCCGCAGGTACTCGGCTCCGAGCACATTCAAATCAAACTTGAGGTTGTGCCCCACCATAAACTGCGTCCGGTCGAGCGCCGACTGAAAGGCTGCAAGCGCCTCAGAAACCGCAACCCCGTCTTGGCGAGCCAGTTCGGTACTGATTCCGTGAATCTCTTGAGCCCCAAACGGAATGTTAAATCCGTCGGGCTGAATCAAGAAGTCCGCGGCCTCAATTAGCGCCCCATCTGAATCGTGCAGCTGCCACGCGACCTGCACTACCCTGGGCCAGTTGTCTACGTCGCTCAGCGGCGCATTCCAATCCCTTGGTAATCCGGTGGTTTCAGTGTCAAATACGAGGTACATGGTCGAATCCTAAAGGTAAACCACGGCCCAAAGCCGCGTGCAAACGGCTAGGGGAATTTATTCACAAGTTGGCTGAGATTGGCAAGGTTGGCTCGTTGGCAAGGTTGGCTGAGATTGGCAAGGTTGGCTGAGATTGGCTCGTTGGCTCGTTGGCGAGATTAGCTGAGATTAGCAAGGTTGTCTCGTTGGCTCGTTGGCGAGATTAGCTGAGATTAGCTGAGATTAGCAAGGTTGGTTCGTTGGCGAACGAGAAACGGGTAAAGAGTAACGAGTAACGAGTAACGAGTAACGAGAAACGGGTAACTGGTTTCTGGTAACTAGTTGCTAGAAACGAGTGACCAACGGCAATTAGCCCCGAAGGGGCCCTAGCCGCGAAGCGGCCCTAGCGCGAGCGCCGCAGGCGCGAGTGCACCTAAACCAACTCCGCCTCGAGGTCATATTCCGTGGCGCCTATGATTTTGGCGGTGACAAAGGTTCCGCGCTTGAGGTGCAGTCCGGGAGCCTCAATGCGGACCTCGTTGTCGACGTCGGGCGAATCGAATTCGGTGCGGCCGATGTAGGCGTCGCCCTCGGCGCGGTCGATGATGACCGTTAGGGTTTGGCCGATCAGCGCCTCGTTGCGCTCGAGCGAAATTTCGCGCTGCACCTCCATGACGGCTTGCTGGCGGGCCATTTTGACTTCGGCCGGAACGTCATCTTCAAGACTAAAGGCGTGCGTGTTCTCTTCGTGGCTGTAGGTAAACACGCCGAGGCGCTCAAAGCGCTGCGTGCGCACCCAGTCGAGGAGTTCGTCGAAGTCGGCCTCGGTTTCGCCCGGATAGCCGACAATGAGCGTGGTGCGAATGGCGATTCCGGGGACTTTTTCGCGCATCGCCGCCAAAAGCTTGTCGGTTTTGGCGTGCGTGGTTCCGCGCCGCATGCTTTTGAGCACGTTGTCGGCAATGTGCTGCAGCGGAATATCGATGTAGCGGCACACCTTCGGATTCTCGCGAATCACGTCGAGCACGTCCTCGGGGAATCCGGTCGGAAAGAGGTAGTGCAGGCGAATCCACTGGATTCCGTCCACCGCACTCAGCGCGGTAACCAGCTCAGCAAGGCGCCGCTCCCCGTAGATGTCGAGGCCGTAGTAGGTCAAGTCCTGAGCGATCAAAATCAGCTCCACCACTCCCTTGGCGGCCAGCTTTTGGGCCTCGGTCACAAGGTCTTCAATGGGCGTCGAACGGTGCTTGCCGCGCATGAGCGGAATCGCACAAAACGAGCAGGGCCGATCGCAACCTTCTGAAATCTTGAGGTAGGCGAAGTGCTGGGGCGTCGTGGTCAGGCGCTCACCGACCAATTCCTTTTTGTAGTCAGCTCCAAGCGCCTTGAGCAGTAGGGGCAAGTCGCGGGTCCCGAAGTACTGGTCAACGTTCGGAATCTCGCGCTCCAAGTCTGGCTTGTAGCGTTCGCTGAGGCATCCGGTGACAAAGACCTTGTCGAGCAGTCCCGCCTCTTTGGCTTCGACGGCCTCGAGGATGGTGTTGATCGACTCCTCTTTGGCGTTTTCAATGAATCCGCAGGTGTTGATGACAACTATTCGGCCCTCTTCTTCGTGCACGACATCTTTGCCAGCGGCTTTGAGCTGACCCATGAGAATTTCGCTGTCGTAGACGTTTTTTGAACAGCCGAGGGTAATAACATTGATGCGGTTTTTGGCCGCGGACTTCGTGCGCATGTGCTTAACTTAAAACTTGAGGTGACGAACTGAAAGACCTTGATTCTTAATCTCTTCTAAGGTCTCAATTCCAATACTAATGTGGGATCCAACGAAGTCGCTCGACACCTTGGCATCGCTCTCGCTGGTCTTCACTCCTTCGGGGGTCATGGGCTGGTCTGACACGAGCAGGAGCGCGCCCAAGTGCAGTCGGTTGTGAAAGCCGGCAGAGAACAACGTAGCCGTCTCCATGTCAATAGCCATGGCGCGGGTCATGCGCAGGTATTCTTTGAACTTCTCGTCGTGTTCCCACACGCGACGGTTGGTGGTGTAGACGGTTCCGGTCCAGTAGTCGTGGTTGCGGTTGCGAATGATGTGTGAGGTGGCCCGCTGCAGCATAAATGCGGGTAGCGAGGGGACCTCAGGCGGAAAGTAGGAGTCCGACGCCCCTTCTCCGCGAATGGCCCCAATCGGCAGAATAAAGTCGCCGACTTTGGTACGCTGCTTCAGTCCACCGCACTTGCCCAAAAAAAGTATTGCCGTGGGCTGCACAATGCTGAGCAAGTCACTGACCGTGGCCGCATTAGGGCTACCCATTCCGAAATTGATCATGGTCATACCCTGACCGTGGGCTGTGGGCATACTGCGGTTCGGATCCACGATGTGTCCGCCGGTCATGGCCACAAAGCGGTGCAGGTATTCATTGAAGTTCGTGAGAAGAATGTAGTCGGACATATCCTCAGCCGCAACTCCCGTGTATCTCGGGAGCCAGTTCGCAGTAATCTCTTCTTTTGTCTTCATCCGATTAGCTGAG
>CBFHNK010000069.1:0-8116 GCA_965657195.1 uncultured Schleiferiaceae bacterium | reverse complement strand
GCGGGTCCTAACTCCCCACAGCCAGGCGCGACATCGATCAACTTCTCTCAGCCAATAAGGCATGGTCTGAAGGCCGTCGCTACGACGACCCCAACTACTTCAACCGCCTGTCCAGCATTCAGACGCCCAAGTACTTGTGGATTGGGTGCAGCGACAGCCGGGTTCCGGCCGACACCATTACCGGTACCGCTCCAGGCGAAATTTTTGTGCACCGCAACATCGCCAACATGGTGGTGCACACCGACCTCAACCTGCTGTCGGTGCTCGAGTACGCCGTGCACTACCTCAAGGTCGAGCACGTCATCGTCTGCGGCCACTACGGCTGCGGCGGAGTCGCGGCTTCGCTCACCAACAATTCGTTCGGAATCATCAACAAGTGGCTGCGCAACATTAAAGATGTGCACCGCCTGCATTCCGCCGAAATTGACGTGAACGACGACCCCACCGAACGCATCAACCGCCTCGTGGAATTCAACGTGCGCGAACAGGTTCAGAATCTGGCCAAAACGAGCGTGATCCAGCGCGCCTGGAACGAGCGCAAGGCGCCCAGCCTGCACGGTTGGGTGTACGGACTCAACGACGGACTCATCAATCCGCTCTGTGAACTGCAGCACGACTATGACCTAGATCCGCTGTACCGATTTGATAATCTGGACAAGTAGACGCCACGTATAGGGAAAAGCGTACCTTCGCGGCGCTTTTTACCTACCCTATGACTCCGATTCGAAATATCGCCATCATCGCCCACGTTGACCACGGTAAGACCACCTTGGTTGACAAAATCCTGCACCACTGCCAGCTGTTTCGCACGAACCAGGAGACCGGGGAGTTGATTCTCGACAACAACGATTTGGAGCGCGAGCGCGGAATCACCATTCTCGCCAAGAACGTAAGCGTTGCCTACAAGGGGGTAAAAATTAACATTATTGACACTCCGGGCCACGCCGACTTTGGTGGCGAGGTCGAGCGCGTACTCAACATGGCCGACGGCGTACTGCTGCTGGTCGACGCCTTTGAGGGCCCAATGCCCCAGACCCGATTCGTGCTTCAAAAGGCCCTGCAGATGGGCCTTCGCCCGATCGTCGTGGTGAACAAAGTCGACAAGCCCAACTGCGACCCTGAGCAGGCGTACGAAATGGTGTTTGACCTGATGTTCTCGCTCGACGCGACCGAAGAGCAGCTGGACTTTCCGTGTGTGTACGGTTCCGCCAAAAACAACTGGATGGGTCCCGACTGGAAGACCCCAACCGAGAACATCGAGTACCTACTCGACGTGGTACTTGAACACGTTCCGGCCGCTGACGTGCTGGCCGGTACGCCCCAAATGCTGATTACCAGCCTGGACTACAGCAGCTACCAAGGCCGTATGGCCATTGGGCGCCTGCACCGCGGTAGCCTCAAAGAAGGCACCAACGTATCGGTCGTCAAGCGCGACGGGAGCATCACCAAGGCCAAAGTCAAAGAACTCTTCACCTTTGAAGGACTTGGCAAGGCCAAGGTCAGCGAGGTCCATGCGGGTGAACTGTGTGCCGTAGCCGGAATCGACGGTTTTGAAATTGGCGACACCATCGCCGACGCCGAGAACCCTGAGGGTCTGCCCACCATCGCCATTGACGAGCCCACGCTGAGCATGCTGTTCATGATCAACGATTCTCCGTTCTTTGGACGCGAGGGCAAGTTTGTCACCAGCCGCCACATCAAGGACCGCCTTGAGAAAGAGCTTGAGAAGAACCTCGCCCTGCGCGTAGTTCCGGGGGCCACCGCCGACTCGTTCTACGTATATGGCCGTGGCGTACTCCACCTTTCGATCTTGATCGAGACGATGCGCCGCGAGGGCTACGAGCTTCAGATCGGACAGCCCACCGTCATCACCAAAGAAATTGACGGTGTCAAGTGCGAACCGGTCGAAGAACTCATCATCGACCTTCCTGAGGTCAACAGCGGAACCGCCGTCGAAATGGCCAGCCTCCGCAAGGGCGAAATGACCAACATGACGCCCAAGGGCGACCGCATGGTCATCACCTTCAACATTCCAAGCCGCGGAATCATCGGCATGCGTTCGGCACTCCTCACCGCCACCGCGGGCGAGGCCATCATGAACCACCGCTTCACCGGATTCGAGCCGATGCGCGGCGAGATTCCGCGCCGAATGAACGGTTCACTGATCTCTATGGAGCAGGGTACGGCCTTCGCCTACTCAATCGACCGCCTACAGGACCGCGGAATTTTCTTCATCGAGCCCGGCGAAGAGATCTACAAGTCACAGATCGTGGGCGAACATACACGCGGCAACGACCTCGAGGTCAACCTGACCAAGGGCAAGAAGCTCACGAACATGCGCGCTTCAGGCAACGACGAAAAGATGCGCATCGCGCCCGCCAAGGTGCTGCGCCTCGAAGAAGCCCTCGAGTACGTTCAAGGCGGCGAATTCGTTGAGGTTACGCCCAAGAGCATTCGTCTGCGCAAGCGCTAGTTCGCGCCCCCAGCAGGTTTGTGCTACCTTTAGTCCAGTATGGGCTTAGCATTTTCAACCCCCTCGGTACTCATCGCGCTGGCGCTGGTCGTCATTGTGAGCTACCTTTTTAACTTGCTTTCGCGAGCCACGCGAATCCCGAGCGTGCTCATGCTGCTCGGAATGGGCTTGGCCGTGCGCGCCCTGAGCGAAGGACCGCTCCACGGACGGATTCCCGACGTACAGCCCATGCTCGAAGTCTTGGGCAGCATCGGACTCATCATGATCGTACTCGAGGCCGCATTGGACCTTGAACTGGTGCGCGAAAACCGCAAAATGATCTTCGGCAGCCTCAACCTAACGCTCGCCGAAATGGGCGTGAGCGTGGCCTTTGTCGCCGCCGTGATGCACTATGGCCTTGGCGCTAATTGGGAGTCATCCTTCGTCTATGCGATTCCCCTCGGAATCTTAAGCTCAGCCATTATCATTCCGTCGGTCGAAAACCTCCGCAAGCATTCGGTCAAAGAATTCATGATTTACCAGTCGACCATCAGCGACATCCTCGGAATCATGCTGTTCTACTTTGTCACCGAAGGCCTGCAGCACCCCACCGGCGGCTGGCAACCCTGGCTTCAGGGCTTTTTGTGGTCGTTTGGCGGATCCATCGTGGTGTCGGCACTCTTTGCCTACTTGCTCGTGCTGCTACTGCAGCACATTCGTACTTCGCTCAAAATGTTTTTGCTCATCGCTGTGCTCATCCTCCTGTACGCCGTAGGTAAGCTGCTTCATTTGAGCAGCTTGCTCGTGATTTTGTTCTTCGGGCTCATGCTGCGCAACCCCCAGCTCTTCTTTCGCGGATTTTTGCAGCGGTGGATCAACATGGATGTCGTAAAGTCGCTTTTGGGTGACTTTCAGCTTATTACGCGCGAAACGGCCTTCATCGTACGAACCTTCTTTTTTGTGGTCTTCGGATTCTCGATTGCCCTCAGTTCACTCACCAAGGGCTCGACCATTTTTGTCTCTGCCCTTGTAGTCATTGGCCTCTTGTACTGGCGCGGGGTGGCAGTTAAGGCCTTGATGCCCAATTCCGACCGAATCATTCGCTACATGGCGCCGCGCGGACTGATCACCATTCTATTGTTTTACTCGATTCCGCCCGAACTCATCATCGCCGGATTTGACCGCGGACTGCTGCTCTACGTCATTCTCGCCAGCAACATTTACATGGCCTGGGGCATGGTGCGGAACCGCAGTCTGTCCGAAGACAAAACCCTGCGCCAGGTGCTGCAAGAGACGGGGTCGGTCGATCCCGGAGCTGCTCCAGACTCAGTCGACCCAGTCGGCGACAAATAGGTTGGTGGCGCGGGTTCCGCCGTTGTTGCGGTTGCTGCCCCACACCAAACGTTTGCCATCCGGCGAAAACATCGGAAATGAGTCAAACGCCGTATCGAAGGTGACCTGCTCCAAGCCGGTTCCGTCGAGGTTCACCATAAACAGATTGAAAGGGAAGCCCATCGGCGACGCGTGGTTGCTACTGAACAGAATGCGCGTGCCGTCTGGGGTAAAAAACGGAGCCCAGTTGGCATTGCCCAGCTGCGTGACCTGGCGCATTTCGCTTCCGTCGGCGCGGGCCACGTAGAGTTCCATGTCGGTCGGCTCGACCAGGTGCTCGGCCAAAAGGCTCGTGTACTTGGCCACCGCCTCGGGCGTGCGGGGGCGCGAAGCACGCCACACCAGCCACTCGCCGTCGGGGCTAAAAAAGGCTCCGCCGTCGTAGCCCAGTGCGAAGGTCACCTGGCGCACGTCGCTGCCGTCGATGTTCATCGTGTACAGCTCGAGGTCGCCGCTGCGGTCGCTCGTAAACACGATGCGGTCGCCCTTGGGCGAAACCGTGGCCTCGGCGTCGTAGCCAGGAGCATCCGTCAGCTGTCGGGTAATGCGGCCCTCGAGGTCCGCAGTAAACACATCAAACGTTGGGTAAATGGGCCACACGTAGCGCCCGTGGGTGCGCTCGGGCTCGGGCGGGCAGTCGGCATCACCGAGGTGGGTCGACGCATAAAGAATCTCTCGGTCGCCCGGCATAAAGTAGGCACAGGTGGTGCGGCCCATACCGGTGCTGAGCATGCGGGGCGTAGCCTCAACCTTTCCGGCGTCTGAGTACAGGTAGATCTGGTCGCACTTCGCGCCCCACTCGGGGTTGTTGGACTGAAAAATGAGTGATTTGCTGTCAAAACTCCAGTAGGCCTCGGCGTTGTCGGCCCCAAACGTCAGCTGGCGCACGTTCTTGAGGTGCTTTTCGCCGGCATAGGTCAGGGTGGCCGGGTCGAATTCGCGCGGATTCGGTTTGGCGGTCTGGGCCAGTGCCGTAGCGGCCAAAAGGGTCATTGCGGCGCCAAATAGGGCATTCATTTTCATTGCTTGGAGGTACTTTAGCGGCGCAAACCTAGCCCATCCACTCACATGATTCTGCGCAATATCCCAATCCGAAGTCTGTTCGCCCTGCTTTTGCCCCTGACTGTTCTCGCGCAGTCGGCCAAGCCCCAACCGAAGGCCGTGGAACGGCTCCGCGCCGACGTGTACGTGCTCGCCGACGACGCCATGGAGGGCCGCAAAGTCGGAACCCGCGGTGAGCAAAAAGCCGCCGCCTACCTCAGCGGCCGAATGGCTTCGCTCAAGCTGGCCGAGCACGAACTGGCCCCCGACTACCGCGTCACCTTTAGCGCCCAACCCAAGGTGCACGGCGTCGCCCACGGATCGCCAGTCACCGGAACCAACATGGTCGGCATCGTGCCGGGCCGCAACCCCCAACTCCCCCCGCTGGTCGTCGGAGCCCACTACGACCACTGGGGCTGGGGCGGCGAGGGCAGCCTCTACCGCGGCAAGGATTCCGCGATCCACAACGGAGCCGACGACAACGCCAGCGGCGTGGCCGCCGTGCTCGAGCTCGCCTACCGATTCAAGCGTGCCAAGCTCCAGCGCAGCGTGATCGTCGTCGCCTTTTCGGGCGAAGAGCAGGGCCTGTGGGGCTCAAACGACCTCGCTAAAAAGCTGGCCGCCCTGCCCGTCAAGCCCGCCGCCATGGTCAACATGGACATGGTCGGACGCCTCGGTGCCACCCGCCAACTCGCCCTGTACGGCGTCGGAACCTCGCCCGCATGGCCACCCGCCCTCGCGGCGGCCGGAGCCGCCGACCGCTTTCGCCTCAAAATCGATTCGAGCGGCGTCGGACCCTCAGACCACACCTCGTTCTACCTGACCGACGTGCCCGTCCTGCACCTGTTCACCGGCCAGCACGCCGACTACCACATGCCGAGCGACGACGCCGACAAAATCAACTACGACGGACTTGCCGAGGTCGTGGACCTGGTCGAAACCGTCCTGCGCCACCTCGACGGCCAGGCCGAGATTCCGTTCACCAAAACCAAGAGCAGCGCCAGCGACACTCCGCGCTTTAAGGTGACCCTTGGAGTCGTGCCCGACTACCTCTTTGACGGCCAAGGCATGCGCATCGACGGAACCACCGACGGCAAGCCCGCCGCCCGCGCCGGCCTTCAGCGCGGAGACGTTGTCGTCGCCCTCGGCCCCCACACCGTCACCAACATGACCGGCTACATGGAAGCCCTCTCCAAGTTCGAGCCCGGCGCTGAAACTACGGTGACCGTGCTGCGCGATGGGAAGGAGCTGACGCTGCCGCTCCGATTTTAACGTTTCTTGTTACTTGTTTCTGGTTCTCGAGAAACCAGAAACTGGACGCCAAGCCAAACGTTCGGTTCTAACCAGATTTTACTTTTATTCTTCACGCTAAACTAGGGATGTGACTGGTTCACAAGTGATTAAAAACCAGAAGCCGCAGCACCAGAAACAAGAAACCAGAAGCCGCCCAAGCGCCGCAGGCGCTCTAGCGCGAAGCGCCCTAGCTGCGAAGCAGCCCTAGCGCTCAGCGCAACCTACATCACATAGCATTCCGTCCGATTGGGGTATTTTGCCCCCATGAAACGCCTCACTACCCTCTTGGCGGTCACGCTCAGCGCAGCGGCCGCGGCCCAAAACTGGTTTCCGTACGAAGTCAGCCTTCAGCCCGTAACCTTCAGCGGATTGCCGGGTCTGCACTCGTTTGCGCACGGACAGTACCAGGGCGAATGGGTTTTGGTCGGAGGGCGCACCGACGGAATCCATGCGCGCCAACCCTTTGCATCGTTTCCGGCCGCCCAAAACAACAGCAACGTGTATGTGGTCAACCCTTCGAGCGGTCAAGTGTGGTCGGCTCCGCTGACGACGCTGTCGGTTCCGCTTCAAGAACAGCTGCGGTCGACCAACCCCAACTATGCGCAGCACGGCGACAGCCTCTACGTGCTCGGCGGCTACGGCTACTCCGCCACCGCCGGAGCCCACAAAACCTACAACGGTTTGGTGGCCATGAGCCTTCCGGCCCTCATTTCGGCCGTCAAGGGCGGAACCTCACTCGCCCCCGCAATCGAAGTCATCAACCACCCGCGCTTTGCCGTCACCGGAGGCCACCTCGCCCTGCTCGGCGACCGATTCTACCTCGTCGGAGGCCACCGCTTCGACGGCAGCTACAACCCCCACGGCCCCACCCACGGACCCGGGTTCAGCCAAGCCTACACCAACGCCGTGCGCAGCTTTGACCTGCGCCGTCCGGGCGGCCAGCTTCAGGTCGCCAACGTGGACTCCGTAGTCGACCCCGTGCACCTGCACCGCCGCGACTACAACCTCATGCCGCAGATTTATGCCAACGGCACCCCCGGCTTCATGATTTCGTCCGGAGTCTTTCAGCCCACCATCGACCTGCCCTTTTTGTACCCCGTCGAGGTCACGGCGACCGGAATCGTTCCGCGCACCGACTTCAGCCAGTACCTGAGCCACTACCACAGCGCGTCCACGGTGCTCTACGACTCGGCCACCGAGCGCAACCTCAACCTCTTTTTTGGCGGAATCTCGCAGTACCACTACGTCAACGGAACCCTTGTCGACGACCAAAACGTGCCCTTCGTATCGACCATCTCGGCCGTCGTTCGCGATTCCGACCAAAGCCTGCACGAAGTGGTGCTTCCCGTGAGCATGCCCGGCCTCAAGGGCGCCTCTGCTGAATTTCTGCGCAACCTTGACGTCGCGCACACGCCCCACGAGGTCCAGCTGCTGCCCGCAAGCTTTGACAGCCTCGTCCTTGGCCACATTGTCGGCGGAATCGATTCGCAGCTCGAAAACGCCTTTACGAACAACTCCACCGGATCCACCTCGGCCACGCCCACGGTCTACCGCGTCGTTCTCAAGCCCAGCAACGGCATTGGTGTCGAAGAGGTTCCGGCCACGCAGCCCTTCACCTTTTCGGTTCTTGGCAGCGGAACCAACGCCGCCATCCAGCTCCCGCTCGGCCGACCCGAAACCGGACTCGACCTCTGGATGTACGACTCCTCCGGCCGCATCCTCTTGACCCAAACCCTCTACGACCTTCCCGCCGACGGCCGCATCGCCCTACCGCGTCCCACCCGCGGAACCGTCTTCATCGTCGCCAGCTGGGACGGCTTGTACCACAGCGAGAAGGTGGAACTTTAGCGAGGTTGGCTGGTTGCCCTTCGCGCCTGCGGCGCTCGGGCTAGAGCTGCTTCGCAGCTAGGGCGCTTCGCGCTGGAGCGCCTGCGGCGC
>CBFHNK010000068.1:0-8330 GCA_965657195.1 uncultured Schleiferiaceae bacterium | reverse complement strand
CAGGCCACCTACATCGGCACCACGAACAACGACCAGTCCTTTTTTATTGACCTCGACAAGTACGGGGCCGTCTACATCTTTGGCCAAAGCCTCGGAATTTACCCTCGCAGTGCCGGAACCTGGGGCACGCAGAACGGTGCACAGTTCATTCACAAGCTGAACGAGGACCTCAACCAAACGCTCTTCTCGACGCGATTTGGCAGCAGCAATTCGATCGTTAACATCGTTCCGAGCGCATTCAATGTAGACGACTGCCTCAATATTCTGCTCTCGGGCTGGGGTGGCGGCGTGAATGGAGGCGCACAGGGCGGAACCACCAGTGGGCTACCCGTCAGCGCCGATGCACTTCGTCCCAACACCGACGGCAGCGATTTTTACTTTCTCGTACTCACGCGCAACGCCCAAAGCTTGCTCTATGCCACCTACTTTGGGGGTTCGTCGAGCGAGCATGTTGATGGCGGAACCTCGCGCTTCTCTCCCCGCGGAAACATTTACCAAGCGGTGTGCGCCGCGTGCGGCGGCCAAGGATTTCCCACGACGCCGGGCGTCGTGGGTCCGACCCGAAATTCGAACAACTGCAACCTCGGCGTCATTAAAATGGACTTCGAAACGAGTGTGACCGCAGATGCGAGCATCAACTTTGAAGCCGACGTCGACACCGTCTGCGACAACTTAGTGGTGAAGTTCACCAACGGTTCCGCCAATGCCAACCAGTTTTTATGGGATTTTGGCAACGGCCAGACCTCGACCCTATTTCAGCCCACGGTGACGTTCACGAAGGGAACTTACCGCATTCGCCTCACGGCCATCGATACCATTTGCGACATCGAGGACACCACCTCACTCGTGATTACCCACGACAAGGGGATTTTTCCAGAGGCTTCGTTCGAAACCGAATACTTTGCCTGCGACCGAACGTTTGAGGTTACCGTGTGGAACACGAGCGTAGACGCCCAAAAGTTCTTTTGGAGCTTCAACGGAGGCGGCAATGTACAGGGCGACACCGTCGTACACCGGTTCAATGCCCCCGGAACCTACCCCATTCGCTTGGTTGCGCTGGATACCAACTGCGGAACCACCGACACCGCCTTCGCCAGTGTGTTTTTTGATCCGGACCTGCCGGCTCCCGACGTGAAGGTCGCGCCTGACAGCTGCAAGGACGGCCGCGTGCGCGTCAATGTTTCGTACACGCTCGACAGTGTGGACTACCAGTTTCGCTGGACCTTCCCGAACGGAGTCGTGGACACGGGCAAAGTGACGACCTACCGGGTTCCGAACTCAGGGACCTACACGGTGAAGCTCGAACTCATCGATACGGTGTGCAACGCCATCTACCCGTATGAATTCACGTCCGGAATTTTGCGCTACGACCAGCGGGTATGGATTCCAAACACCTTCACGCCCAATGGAGACGGGCGCAACGAAGAATTGGTGCTCGCCGGCAACAACTGCTTTGAAGGTGACCGCTTCACCATTCTCAACAGCTTTGGCAACGTGGTCTTTGAAACCGACCGGCCGTTTGAAGAGTTCTGGGACGGGCGCATCAACGGAAAACCCGCCCAACAGGACACCTACGTGTACCGTTTTGAGACCGAAGACGGCCCGCTGTACGGGACCGTCAACGTGATCCGCTAGTCTAGTTTTGGAAGGTTCTGCAGTGCGTGCACGAATGCGTCGATGTCGGCGCGGGTCGTCATGCGCGAGAAGCTGATGCGGGTTCCGCCGGGTGACTTGAGGCCGCCTAGTACATGGGATCCACCCACCGCACCGCTGCTGCAGGCGCTGCCGCCCGAAACGCAAAATCCCTGAAGATCGAGCTGAAAGTTCAGCATTCCGCCCTCGTGGAGCTCAGGTACGTAGAAGTTCAGCACGGTAAAGAGACTTCGGTTGAGGTCTCCGGAACGGCCGTTAAAGCGCACGTGCGGAAACGCAGCGCGCAGGCGCTCAATGGCGTAGGTCTTGACGTCGGTCATGTGCGCAGCATCTTCGTCCAGCTTGGACATCGCGGTGGCAAAAGCCGCCCCGAGTCCGGCGATGCCGACGACGTTTTCGGTTCCGGCGCGGTGGCCGCGCTCTTGGGCTCCGCCGCGAATAAAAGGCTGTACCCCGGTGCCCTGCTTGATGTAGGCAAAGCCGATGCCTTTAGGGCCGTGAAACTTGTGGGCACTACAGGCGGCGAACTCAAGTGGCGTCGCTGCAAAATCCAATTTAAGGTGTGCCATCGTCTGTACCGTATCGCTATGAAGGAGCGCACCGTAGTCGCGTGTAATTTTTGACAGGCGGTCCAAGTCGGCGAGGTTGCCGATCTCGTTGTTGGCGTGCATCAGACTCACGAGGACCTTGCGACCGGCCTGACGGTCTGCGGCAAGCTGTGCCTCAAGCCAATCCAAATCGTGGTCGCCGTGCGCGTCAAACGGAATGGCGACCGTTTCAACCTTGCCTTCGAGCGCCTCGACCATGTGCGTCACTGCGTGGTGCTCTAGTTCGCTGTGGTACAACTTTGTAGCGCTTAAGACATCAACACTTGATTGAAGTGCCCAGTTGTCGGCTTCGGTTCCGCCCGAAGTAAAAATCACCTCTGCAGGAAGGCAGTTGAGCGCCGCCGCAATATCCTTGCGCACCCGCTCGACGAGCGCCTTGGCTTTGCGGCCCTCAGAATGGGTTGAACTCGGGTTTCCGTACAATTCAAGCGCCGCAATCATCGCGTCTTTGGCTTCAGGACACAATGGCGTGGTGGCGGCGTTGTCGAGATAGATACTCATCAAGGGGTGGTGTTAAAGGCTGGCCAATTTAGCGACGAATTCTGAGGCAAGCGCAGCCGCCTCAGCTTCAGTGGGAGCCTCTGTGTAAATGCGCACAATGGGCTCCGTGTTGCTCTTGCGCAAGTGTACCCAGCGGTCGGCAAAGTCGATTTTGACTCCGTCAATGGTCGACGGATTGAGGTGCGCGTGGGCTTCGGCTACGCGCGCGAGCAAGGCATCGGTGTCGACTCCGGGCTGAAGGTCGATTTTCTCTTTGGCCATCGCGTAGTTCGGGTAGGTCGCGCGGAGTGCGGAACAGGTTCCGCCCCTTTTGGCCAAGTAGGTCAAGAAGAGCGCCACGCCCACCAAGGCGTCGCGGCCGTAGTGCAGCTCGGGCAGAATGATTCCGCCGTTGCCCTCGCCTCCGAGCACCGCCTGACGCGCCTTCATTTCAGTGACGACGTGAACCTCTCCCACTGCGGATGCGGAATAGGTTGACTGGTGGCGTTCCGCGATATCGCGCAGCGCGCGGCTTGAACTCAAGTTGCTGACCACATGGCCCGGGCGGTGCTGAAGCAGGTAGTCGGCGACGGCCACCAAGGTGTATTCTTCGCCAAAGAGTTCGCCGTCCTCGCTGACAAATACGAGGCGGTCGACGTCCGGGTCTACGACGATTCCGAGGTCGCACTTCGTTTCAGGGACCAGGGCACAAATTTCATCGAGGTGCTTGCGCAAGGGCTCGGGGTTGTGCGGAAAGTGTCCCGTGGGCTCGCAGTAGAGCCCCTCGATGCGCTGGACGCCGAGTGCCTCGAGGAGCATGGGGATGGCGATTCCGCCCGTTGAAGCCACGGCGTCAAGGGCGACTGCGAAGCCGCGGGAGCGAATCGCTTCCACGTCGACGAGGTCAAGATTGAGAATGGCTTGGATGTGGCGCTCGATTCCGTCGGTAACGGCGATGCGGCGACCCAGTTCGCTAACTGGGGCAAACTCAAACGTGCCAGCGGCCCGGGCAGCGAGAATTTTGGCTCCATCCTCGGCGCTCAAAAATTCACCGCGGGCGTTCAGCAGCTTCAGCGCATTCCACTCGCCGGGGTTGTGTGAGGCCGTAAGAATGATTCCGCCGTCGCAGCCCTCCCAAGGCACCATCATTTCGACCGTGGGCGTCGTCGACAGACCAAGGTCAAGTACGTCAATACCCTGAAAGCGTAGGGTTGAAACCACAAGGTCGCTCAAGGCTTCGCCCGAGATGCGCGCATCGCGACCTAAGGCCACTCGAAGGCGGCGATCGCCGCCAGCTTGGGTGCGCAGCCACTGGCCGTAGGCGCTGGCAAACGCCACCGCGTCGACGGGGGTTAAATTGCTTCCGACGGAACCACCGACGGTTCCGCGTATTCCTGATACCGATGCGATTAATGCCATGGCGAGGTTTTTGGTGTGCTGCAAAGGTAGAACCGGCGTCGTCCGGATTCCGAATCGGTGAATAACGTGGTGAATAACGCGTATGCATTGCGACGAAATCCGCCCGAAATTTGCTTAGGTTTACTCTGCCTGATGTACGAAAGCGATTCCGACCCCCTTATTAGCCGTTTTGAGCAAGCGCTGCGCGAAGACGCTCCGCTGTTTTTTGACGTAGAGGAGTTTGAAGAAATCGCCGACTACTACCTCGAGACGGGCCAGCTACAGCGGGCGCGCAAAGCCATCGACATGGGCGGAGCGCAGCACCCCTACGCCACCGTGTTTGCAGCCAAAATGGCGCGCTACCTGGTGCAAGCGTCCCAGCTCGACGAAGCCGAAGACGCCATTCAGCGCGCCGAAGGGCTCAGTCCCAACCACCCCGACATTGAGTGGGCCCGTGGGATGCTACTTATGCGCCAAGGCCGAACCAACGACGCCATACAGTCGCTGCGCAAGGCGATTCAAAATTCCGACGACCCCTTCCCCATTCAGGGAACTTTGGCCAGCATTTATTCGGGTGCAGGAATGTTTACGCACGCTATTCGCACACTGAAAGCCATGCTTCAGGAAGAACCCGAAGACGCCCATCTACTCTACCTGCTCGCCATCAATTTTGACATGTCGAACCGGGACGACAAGGCGGTATCGTTTTTTGAGACCTACCTCAACGACTACCCCTACTCCGAAACAGCTTGGTACCACTTGGGAGTCGCTCAGTTTCGCCAAGGTCAGCTCGAGCAGGCCAAGCGCAGCCTTGGGTTCGCGACGACGATCGACGAAAAATTCAGCGCCGCCCTCTTTGACCTCGGACGCATTCACGAGGACCAAGAGGACTGGACTCAGGCCATCGACTACTACGACCAGTCCATGCCCGAAGGCGAACGCAACGGATACACGCTCTACCGTAAAGGAGTCTGCCTGCAGTCGCTCGAGCGCAACCCTGAAGCCACGAGTGCCTTTCAAGAAGCCATCGAACTCGATGAAGAACTTGACGAAGCGTGGATTGAGCTCGCAGTCCTGTACGGTGAAGCCGGGAATACCCTTAAGGGCGCCCAATTAGCCCAAAAAGCCATCGCTCTAGACCCTGACAACCCCGACTACCACATGGTGGCGCACGACCTGTTTGTGCAGCTCGGACTTCAGCGCGAAGCCGCCAAAAGCCTTCAGCTCATCTTGCACACCTTGCGGGTAGAGAATCCGCGCGGCCTGCTTGAGTACGCCGGAATCTTGGTCGAAATGAACCACATCGAATCTGCGATTACCGTGCTCGAAGCGGGCGTTCAGCGCTACGCAGACGATCCCGAAATGTGGGCAGTCTACTTCGGGTTTCTGTGGAACCTCGCAAGCGATTTAATCGCCGCACTCGAGGGCATCGCCCACTCGTGGCAGCGCTTTGGCGAAGCATTTAAGGCGGCACTGACGGAACTCTACCCGCAGTCGGCCAGCGACCCCGCGATAAGCCTTATTTGGTCGTCTCCGCGGGCCTAACTTCGCGGCCATGAACGCGCTACTTACCTATTTGAAGGGCATCGCCATGGGCGCTGCTGACGTCGTCCCGGGCGTTTCGGGCGGAACCATCGCCTACCTCACCGGCATTTACCAACGCTTACTGGACGCAATCCATGCCGCGGGTGGTTCGATGTGGGTTGCATTGCGGCGCGACGGGATTGCCGCCGCATGGAAGGCCGTCGACGGGTGGTTTTTGCTCGCCTTGCTGGGCGGTATCGCAACCTCGGTCGTCAGCTTGTCCAAACTCGTCCTTTGGGGTCTTGAATCCCATCCATTGATTGTGTGGAGCTTTTTTCTTGGCCTCATTCTCGCCAGCCTGCGCATGCTCGCCCGCGACCTCAAAGGCAGCTGGGGGGCCCTCATCGTAGGAACCGCCTTGGGCTTCATCCTCTCGTCCATGCCCGCCGGGCGTACCGAACTCAGTCCGGTATTCACTTTTTTTGCCGGATTTCTGGCCATTTGCGCCATGATTCTTCCAGGCATCTCGGGTTCATTTATTCTGGTGCTATTGGGAGCCTATGAGCCGGTTCTTGAATCGATTCACGAGCGCGACCTCGCGACCATTTCAATTTTTGGAACCGGTGCCATCCTCGGACTTCTCACGTTTGGCCGTCTGCTTCGCTGGCTGTTTCAGAGGTTTGAGCGCGTCACGGTCGCGTTAATGACTGGATTTATCGCGGGTTCGCTCACCAAGGTTTGGCCGTTTCGCGGAACCCGCGGGGGCTGGGAACTCCCCATTTCTCCCAGCGCATGGAAGCTTGAAACGGGACTTGACATTCCGTGGCTCGGAATCTTTACCGCCGTCGCCCTGGGCGCAGCCCTTGTGCTGGGCTTGGACGCTTGGGCGCAATCGCGGCAGACCAAACCCTAAGAATGCTTCGGTTTGGACTCCTTCGGGCCGCAGGGCCACCCTCGAGGTCTCCGGCACTCTACCGTGCCCTTTGGGCCGGTCACTCTTTGGAGTCTGAATTGAGCTACGCGCCCCTGGACCTTGAACCGCGCGAAGACTGGACGGCGTGGCTGCACGAGGCACACACCGCGGGCTGGAGCGGGTTCAACGCCACGATTCCGCACAAAATCGACGTATTTAATTCAGTACCCGACCGCACCGACGCCGCACAGGCCATCGGTGCCACGAACTGCCTCGTTCGCACCCCTTTGGGCTGGCAGTGCCACAACACCGACGCCGACGGATTCTGGGAAGGCTGGACCAGCAACTGGAACGGCTACCGGCCCCGGCACCAGCGCGCCTGGGTCCTCGGAAACGGCGGAGCCGCACGCGCCATTTCCTATGCCCTGATGTCGCGTGGGTTTGAGGTTAATTGCTTTGCTCGTTCGGCCCGACCCAACTTTTTGGGTCTGGAGCAGCTTCCGTTTGACGCCACCGCGGATGCTTCGCCGCCCGACGCCATCATCAACGCTACTTCGCTTGGGCACGGAACCCAATCCCACCTCGCTCCCCCCATCACCTGGCCGAATCTTCACGGCGCATGGGTTATTGATGCCGTGTACGGTTCCGAACCTACACCTTTTCAAGTTAAAGGAGCCCAAATGGGTGCGCGTGTGCTCGACGGAATGCCAATGTTGCGCATGCAGGCAAAAAAAGCATGGGAGTATTGGTCAGGTATGCTGAATATACCCGACTTTTGAAGCCCAATTCAACACATTAAGCCACACGTCATGGTGGAACACGACCAAAATCCCCTAGAAGGGAGTACGCCCGAAGTAGAAAACCAGCTCGAAGCTGTGAGCCAAGAGTCCGCAGCAGTAAGCCAGGAGCTAGAAACGAGTAACGAGGAGCCAGCAGCCGTCGAGCCAGCGGCCAGCGAACAACCAGAAGCGAGCACCGAGGAGCCAGCAGCCAGCAAGCAACCAGAGGCCAGCGAGGCCGAGGCCGACGACCACACCGAAGACGAGCGCGAAGCGCACGAAGACCACCATGCTGACTACAGCGAATTGAGCAACGAGGAGCTCGTGGCCGAAGCTGCTCGCGTCGTGAAAGAAGTCGCGATTGCCGACGCTCGGGTGCCAATGCTTGCCCTGCGCAACACGATCCTTCCGCGCTTGGACGAAGAGCGCCAACTCGCACTGGACAAGTTTGTGGAAGAGGGTGGCAACGCCATTGACTTCCACTACGAGCAGAAGGTTCGCGATGCGTTCTACGAGAGCTACAACGAATACAAAAAGCTCCGTTCCGCATGGAAGGCCGAGCAAGAGCGTGCGCTTTCGGTGAATTTGGACATTAAAAAGGCCATCGTCGAAGAGCTCAAGAAGCTCGCCGAGAGCGAGGACCTGCCGACGCGCAGCACGTACAACGAGTTCAAAAAAGTATTTGACCGTTGGAAGGACGTTGGACCGGTTCCAGCTGAAGATGCGCGGGATTTGAACGCTACGTTCCGCTTTTTAGTCGACCGTTTTTACGACAATTTGCGCTTGAGTCAAGAGCTGCGCGAGCTCGACTATAAAGTGAATAAAGAAGCCAAAGAGCTTCTGATTCGCGCGGTTCAAGAGCTTTCTGAGAAGAACTGGAGCGCCGCAGTGGGGCTTGAACTTCAGCGCATTCACACGGCGTGGAAGGAGATTGGTCCGGTTTCGCTTGAGGACAAAGAGCCTTTGTGGGAGCAA
>CBFHNK010000067.1:0-8411 GCA_965657195.1 uncultured Schleiferiaceae bacterium | reverse complement strand
TCCCTTTTGAGTCGGAACCGCGAGCGATTCCGCGCCGTGGAGCACCCAGTATTCGCCGCTCAGCAGCAGCTTACCTGCGCTCCACCATCGGCTCATCGCGCGACGCCTTCTGCGGCCGGAACCGGGATTCCGCGCAACCTGCAAAACGCAGCGACCACTTCGGCGTGGTGCGGAACCTTGTCGGCAAAAAACGCCGTCAATTCTGCTTTTTCGGCATCAGTGGCCTCAAGCTGGTTGAGGATGTTGAGCAGGTGCATCTTCATGTGCCCCTTTTGAATGCCCGTGGTTGTGAGCGCCCGAAGCGCCGCAAAATTCTGCGCCAGACCCGAGGCGGCGATGATGCCCATGAGTTCTTCGGCTCCCGGGTTTCCGAGTGCTTCGAGGGCGAGCTGCACCAAAGGGTGCAGTTTGGTCAGTCCACCGACGGTTCCGAGTGAGAGCGGAACCTCGATCCAAAAACGAAACTCGCCGTTGTCCACCGAGCAGTGCGTCAGTGAACGGTACTGGCCATCGCGCGAGGCGTACGTATGGCACGCCGCTTCGACGGCCCTGAAGTCGTTGCCGGTGGCGAGCACGACGGCGTCAATTCCGTTCATGATGCCTTTGTTGTGGGTGGCAGCGCGGTAGGGTTCTACCTCAGCAATGCGCACGGCACGTTGAAACTTGCGGGCAAATTCGTGCACGTCAACGCCAGATCCGTCGTCCAAATCTTCGAGGGCGCAGCGGACTTCTGAGCGCACAATGCACTCGGGGGTGTAGTTGCTCAAAATGCACATCACTACTTCGAGGTCGCCACTGGCGGTGCCGGCGTCGGTGGCCGCTTCGAGGCGGAGCACCTTGGCCATCTCTTCGAGGCAGGAATTGATGAAGTTGGCCCCCATCGAATCGCGGGTTTCAAATCGGACTTCGAGCTGAAAGTAGTCGTCCATGGCCGTCCGGCGGTCCTTGAGATCGATGCTCAAGATGCCGCCGCCGCGCGTGCGCATGTTGGCGGTAATCCCTTCAGTTGCCGCAAGTAATTCAGGCTGAATCCGCGCGACCAAGGTGGTGAGGGCCGAAGCGTCGCCGGTAAAGGTGAAGTGAATGTGCCCGATTTTGGTCGTCGAAAGAACCGTAGAAACGAATCCGCCGCGGTCCATCCAAAACTGTGCAGATTTGGCAGCCGCCGCAACCACCGAGCTTTCTTCGATGGCCATCGGAACCGTGTACACCTGGCCGTTAATCAAGAAGTTAGGGGCAACTCCGAGCGGCAAGTAGTAGTTGGCTACCGTGTTTTCGATGAACTCGTCGTGGCGCTTTTGCACGGCCTCGTCTGCGTGGTTGTACGAAGCGATGAGTGCCTGACCTTGCTCTGGATTGCTCAAGTGCTGCTCGGTGAGCCAGGTGATTTTGGCGGATTTACTCAGCTTCGAAAAGCCACGAATTTGAAGGTTGCTGCGCTTCATGTCTAAGGTTTAATGCAAAAGTAACCGCTTAACGCCCGAGAGGTTCAACAAAACGCCAAATTCCTGCACCGGCGAAGTAGGCAAGGACGTCTAGAGGATCCGCCGTAAAACGGGCATCAAAGCTTGGAATCCATACTTCAAACACAACCGCAAGTACCGCGGTAAAACTCACTACCGCCCACCAGGACAGGATAAAATCAGGTCGAATCATTCGGGCCGCGATGCTCGGCACACCTAGGGCCACCGGAACCGTACACAATGGATCCATGTACGAATCGGCCCACGTCAGGTGAATGTCTGTTGCGAGCAGTGCCTGATGGGCTACAAATGCGCCCAAGGCAATGAGGGACAGTGGATTTATACTGCTACCCAGTAGGCCATCCACGCGATGGCGCCACCTACGGCGAGTACCATCCAGTTCAGAACCTTTCCGGTGTTGATGATGCTTCGCTTCCACGTGGGAATATTGGGGTCGGTGTTCCATTCCATAGCAGGCATTTCAAATGCTTTAAATCGTTCCGGATTGCCTTGGTTGGCAAAGGTGCTGTGTACGTTGCGCGGAGTGCCGCACGATGCGCAGCTGTTGGGGTCCTCGCCCCAATCGCCGCAGTGGGTGCATTTTAGCTGGGTAGCCATGGGGCAAAGTTACGCTTCGCCATTGGCTCAGAAGTAAAAAAGCCCCCCAGAAAACTGAGGGGCTTTGCGATTTTGGTGGTTCGGGGCGGAATCGAACCGTCGACACATGGATTTTCAGTCCATTGCTCTACCAACTGAGCTACCGAACCAAAATCGGGAGCGCAAAGGTAATGCGCAGATTCGAAATACCTTTGCATTCCTACTATGATTTCAATAGACGCCGGTAACACACGCATTAAAGCATTGATTTTTAATCAAGATGGAAGCGTCCAACACCAAGAAAATTGGCCGCGTGATGCCCAAGCGGCTTGTGAAGCATGGCTTGAGACCGTCCGCGATAGGGTGCTCATAGCAGATTCGGCTGGCGCAGAGTGGAATGTGGGAACAGTCGTCACTTCTCGTGCCAAGTGGAGCTTTGACGTTGATTATGCTGAATCCGTTGGGGTGGACCGCCTCGCGGCGATCGAGGGTGCGCGCAGCCGGTATCCCGACCGAGCGTTGCTCCTCATCTCACTCGGGACCTGCCTGACCTACAGCTACCTCTCGCACGACGGGCGCTTTCAAGGCGGACCCATAGCCCCCGGCTGGTCCAGTCGATTGAAGGCGATGCACGAGCACACCGGAAGCCTCCCGGATCTCGAGGCCGAGATTGAACTCGGTTCCGACCCTCGAACCTACACTACTGCCCAAAGCATGCGCAGAGGTGCAGCCCAAGGAATGGTCGATGAAATCAACGCGGAAATTGACCGCTACGAAAAAATTAATCCAGAATTAATCGTTCTGGTCACCGGTGGGGATGGCTCAACTTTTGTCAATCATTTGAAAAAGGGCATCTTTGCCGACGAAAATTGGGTAGCCAGAGGACTCTGGGTCCTAGCACAAAAATGAATACGCAACGCCACCTCACTGCACTACTATTCGCTACAGCCTTGAGCTTGAGCGCACAACAGCAGTCCGTTAGTCCCTACTCGCTGTTCGGTACCGGTTGGTTCGCTGCGCAAGCGAATGCCTACCAGCAGCTCCTCGGTGGCGCAAGTTCTGCGGATCGCAACCCGTGGTACGTGAATCCCGACCAGCCTGCGGCGCTTTCTGCCCTCAAATACACCACCTTGGACCTCGGCGGTCAGTGGGCCGGAATTCGACAGTCCGATGCCAGCAGCAGCGTGCTCAACCAGACGGGTGGCTTTAACCACTTCGGAATCGGCGTGCCCCTAGGTAAGGGCATGGCGTTGGCCGGCTCACTTCGCCCGTATACCTCGGTGGGCTACGACCTTCAAACTGGCGGAACCGATTCTTCGTTCGGCGACTGGTACCGCCGCTACACGGGTCGCGGAGGCTTGAATGCCACGGCCGTTTCGTGGTCGTGGATGCCGATTAAGTACCTGTCAGTTGGTGCGACTTCGCGCTACGTATTCGGAACCGCCGAGCGGAACAACAAACTCTACTTTACAGACTCCCGCTACGACTACGTGGGCGAGGTGGAGCACGTATCGGTGAGCGACTGGCGCTGGCAGTTTGGGGGGCAACTGATTCTGCCGTTTGGCGAGCAAGAGGTTACCGCCGGAATTCAGTACGAACCGACCGCTACGCTTCAAGCGACCCAGGACTACAGTTTGTACAGCTTCAATACGAATGCTGCCGGTGCCGAACTCCCCTTGGACACGGTTCAATCACGCGCGGCCACATCGGGCAGCATCGTACTCGGTTCGCGCCTCGGGTACGGATTGCGTTGGGTGCGGAACCGCAAAACTGCCATGCTCCCCGCGTGGTCTCTTGCCGTGCACTACGAGCAAATCAATTTGAACGAACAGCGCGACTTTGGTTCCGTGGTGCCCGGAGCCTACGCGCAACCTACCTCAACGTGGGTGGCAAATGCCTCGGTGGTTCCGATGCTCGCGTTATCGAACCGCCGCCTCACCTCATACTGGAGCCAAATTCAGTACATCGCCGCCGTCCGAAGTGATCGATTCGGACTCGTGCTCAACGGCACGGAGGTCACCGGGTGGAATGCCAATTTCGGGGTCGCAATGCCCGTCGGTGGGCGCAGCTTTATTCCGGGCGACGTCAAAGTATCCACGCTCCACCTTGGATTGAGCACCGGTCAGGTTGGGAGCATCCAAAACGGTCTCGTCCGTGAACAATATCTTCGCGCCTTCGTTGGCGTTACACTGAACGACCAGTGGTTTATGAAAGCTAAATTCCGTTGATTATGAAGCGTATACTCTTCTCTCTTTTAATGGCCGGAGGCCTGACTGCCGCATTTGGCCAAGCCAAGTGGGGCAATTCTCAAACTGACTCGTTGGTGTGCTTTGAGAAGTACAACGAATTCGGTTCGCTGTACAATACCAAGGCGTACGCCGAGGCCTACGAACCCTGGAAGGTGGTGTTTGAAACCTGTCCTTCAGCTACCGACGTAGTGTACCGCTTTGCGCCAAAGATCATCGAGGCCAAGATCAAGGCGACCTCTGATCCAGTAGCCAAGGAAGCACTCGTTCAGTTGCTGCTTTCAACTTACGACAAGCGCAACGAGTACTTCCCCGGTAAAGAAGCTGAAGTTCTTGCCCAAAAGGCCGACGACTTCTGGACCTACTACCCCGACAGCGCCCAAAAGGCGTACGCGATGTACAAAACGGCGTTCAACCTCGACCCCAAGGCCCTCCAGCCGGCCTACTTGAACAACTACTTCAACGTAGTGATCAAGTTGTACAAGGACGAGGTACTCAAGTCTGAGGGGCTCCTCGACGGATTCAACGACGTGGCTGAAGCCATCGAACTTCAGTCCAACGACCGCAACGTGCTTATCGCGGAGCTTACCGCCAAAGACACTACGGGAGCTATTTCTGATCGCGAGAAGCGCTCACTCGATATCAACAAAAAGTTGCTCGCCCAGTCTGAAAAGCTTGTGGCCAACATCGAAAAAGGCATTGCGCCACTTCTGACGTGCGACCGCCTGACGTTGATCTACAGTGACTCTACGTTTGCCCTTCACGAAAATGATAAGTCATGGTTGATCCGTGCAGTAAAAATGCTTTCAAAGGAGCGTCAAGACACCTCAGGAACCACCGACTGTACCGACAATCCGGTGTACTTTAAGGCGGCCTCTGCACTGTACGCCCTTGAGCCTTCGGCACAAGCAGCTCGCTCAATGGGCCAGTTGAGCGTGAAAAACGAAAAATGGTCAGAGGCCAAGAAGTACTTTGAGGACGCCATTCGCCAAGAGGTGGACCCCAAGAAGCGCGCAAAGGACTGGATGAAGATTGCCTACATCGGTGACAAGTTAAGTCAGCCTGCTGAAGCGAAGCGCGCGTGCCTTGAGTCTGCCAAGCAGAACCCCGAGTCTGGTGAGCCATTCTTGTACCTCGCCTCACTCTACGCTCAAGCAGCCGGTACGTGCGGTAGCAACGCATTCGAAAAAAATGCAGTCTACTGGGCGGCCATCAACATGGCCAACCGTGCGGCGTCTGTTCAATCGGACCTTGCTCCTCGCGCTGAAAAGCTTGCTGCGGCCTTCCGCAAAGGGATTCCCGACAAGTCGATTGCCTTCCAGTTCGGATTCAAGGACGGAGACAGCTACACCGTCGGATGTTGGATTAATGAGCGCGTGGTTGTTCGCTACTAAATCCGGGCTGTTTCTCGCAATGGGCGTCGTTGTGGCTTCGTGCCGCAACGACGCCCATGACGTTCAGCGCGTCCGCGCCCTGCCACAGGGACCTTCGACGGTTCAGTACGGGATTTCAGTAGTCTACGCGGATACGAGCGACGTCCAGTGGAAGCTCCAATCCGACCGTTGGGAAGAGGAGCGAACCGCCAACAACCCTGTACGGGAAGTATTTAGCGGAAATGTTCGCGCCACGCAATGGGCCGGAAAGCGTGCGACGGGAACGAAAATGAGCGCCGACCGAATCATCCGCGACGTCAAAGAGCGCATCTGGGAACTTCAGGGCAATGTCCTGATTCAAACGAGCGAGCGCAAAACGCTGCGCACCCAATCCCTTTTTTGGAACCGCGAGGAGGGGCGGGTTTACGGCGAATCGTGGGTAGAAATCCGCGAAGAGGGCCAAACCCTGAGCGGAACAGGATTCGAAGCCCAGGACGATCTATCCACCTACAGCATTTTTGAGGTGTCCGGAAGCGCAGACGGCAATTAATACGGTAATTTTGAAGCATGAAGCCAGCTCGTAGCCTTAGAACCATGGAATGGATGTACTACGTGGTCGCCGTTCTTTCGGCGGAATCCGCGTGGTCCCTTCGCACGAGCGACCCCACCCGTGCACTTTTGTTTGCCGGATTTGTGGTCCTCGCATTGGGAATGGCCTACTGGCGTCGCCGCCAGCGAATTCGGAGTAGCCAAGGTCCTCACTCATGAGTTCACTCGTGCTTTTAGTGGCGCTCGTTGCTTCGGCATTCTTTTCGGGATCTGAAATCGCATTTTTGTCGGCCAACCGACTGCAGCTTGAAATTGACCTGAAGCGCAGGTCAATACCCTTTTGGGTAACGCACTGGATGCAGCACCCGCAGCGTTTTATCGTCACGATGCTCGTGGGAAATACGCTCGCGCTTGTGGTGGTTGGAGCCCAGACGGCCCAGCTCCTTCACCCGTACTTACTGAAATTTATGCAAGTTCCGCTGGCAGTGCTCATGGAAACCCTAGTGTCCACAATTGGAGTACTCTTTATGGCAGAGTACATTCCCAAGGCGCTCTTTCGCGAGCAGGCCAACGCGGCCTTGAAGTGGGTTGCGGTTCCGGCGGGATTCTTTTTTGTGCTTTTTTGGCCTATTACTTGGCTTTTAGGTCGATTCAGTGCACTTATTTTAAGATGGTTGGGCGCAGACCCCCAATTGGCTCCATCAGCCCGCGTATTTGGGCTTGCGGACCTCAACCATTTGGTTGACGAAGCCAGCCAGCAGCAAACTCAAGAGCCTGAAGTCGAGCTGTTTCGCAACGCATTGGACTTCGCTGAAGTCAAAGTTCGGTCGTGCATGGTTCCCCGGCCTGAAATTGTCGCGGTTCCGCTAAGTATTAGCCTCGAGGACCTCACGGCAACCTTTGTTTCAACGGGCTATAGTCGGTTAGTAGTTTACCGCGAGAGTCTGGATGATGCCTTCGCATACGTGCACCAGTTTGAGCTATTTAAGCAGCCAAAGAGCTTGCGCAGCGTCCTCACTCCGCTGTCGTTCGTGCCCGAGGCAATGAATGCCCAGGACGTCTTTCACCAGCTAATCCGCGAGAAGCGCAGCATGGCCCTAGTCGTTGATGACTTAGGGGATTTGGTCGGAATCTTGACCCTCGAAGACATCATTGAAGAGCTGTTCGGTGAAATTGACGACGAGCACGATCAAGATAGTTTGGTCGAACAGGTACTCGGAGCGGACGAATACCGCCTCGACGCACGACTTGAAGTAGACTACCTCAACGATACCTATGGTTTTGAGTGGCCTGAATCCGAACGTTTTACTACCCTGGGCGGCTTAATTACCGACCTCGGAGGAAAGTTGCCCGAACCTGGAGAAGTCGTGGTCGTTGGCCCGTGGCGCCTTGAGGTCGAGAGCATGGAGGCGCAGCGCGTCAAGCAGGTTTGCGTGCGACGCGATACCTGACAGGGGCACGCGGCCAACCGGTTGCTAATTTGTATATTCGCGACCTTATTTACACCTAGGTATGGGACTTTTTGAAGCTATTCGCAGCCGTTCAGGCTTGGTCGTGTCAGTAATCGGTATCTCTCTGATTGCGTTCGTTTTGACCGACTTTTTATCCTCTGGAAACGTACTTTTTCAAGGCGACAAAGACGCGGTAGGTCGCATCGGCGGCACCAAGATTTCGTACATCGAGTTTAATAAAGATGTCGAAGAGCTTCGTCAAAATCCGCAGTATGCCCAAGCTTCGCCGCTCCAAATCAGCGAGTTGGTGTGGAATAATCTTCTCAACGAAAAACTCCTGGTCGAGCCCATGGCAGACTTGGGATTCGTCGTTACCGACGAGGAGCTTCGCCGCGTCATCGAGCTAAATCCATCAGTGCAGCAGATGCCGGGCTTACAGGATCCTAATACCGGAGCATTCCGCCCTGATCTCTTGCGCAGTGCGCTGCAAAACTTGCGCGACCAGCGCGAGCAGTCTCCCGAAGCTGCCGCTCAGTACGATAGCTGGGTTGCCTTCGAGAGCGACATCAAAAACCAAAGCTTGAGCAACAAAATTTACGACGCGGTTTCTGCGGGAATGCGCATGCCGCTTGCCCTTCAAAATGCTCTGAATGCGCGGAACAATCGCCAGATCCAGCTCGAGGTGGCGTCCATGTCGGTCTCTGAGGTTGCCGACAGCAGTGTCGAGGCAAA
>CBFHNK010000066.1:0-8715 GCA_965657195.1 uncultured Schleiferiaceae bacterium | reverse complement strand
AAGCAGTCGGCCAATCGCCAGACGCTGCTCAATCGCCACCGAGGCCACCAACAACAACCACAAAATCAACAAACTGGGATTCGTCGCCGACGCCAACCACTCGGCCGGACTCAAAACGCCCATCGCAACCAGCGTGAGCGCGCCGCCCACAAAGGCCCATGATGCGCGCACGCCTAGCACGAGCGCCACCACGACCGCTGCATATACGCTGCCTAGAATCCAGGGTTCCACGGCGCAAAGGTATTAAATTCCTATCAAATTAGTAGGTGTTTGGCTCAAGAGCTTGTTGGTTGCTGGTTACTCGTTTCTAGTGACGCCGTATGCGCGAAGCGCTGATTCGGTTATAACCGGATTTTACTTTTTTTCCCAGCGCGCGAAATGTAAAAGTGTCAGTATTTCAACACATTGACTAAAATATCCGTTTAGAGAATTTAGCTGCGCAGCAGCCCTAGCCGCACAGCGGCCCTAGCGCGAAGCGCAACAAGCCAACCTCGCCAACGCGCCAACCTCGCCAACGAGCCAATGTCCTAAATTCGCCCCATGCAACGCTTTAAAATTCCGGCGCTCTTCGCGCTCGCCTTCGGACTCGTATACGCATTCATCTTTGACGCCAAGCTTGACATGGGCGGCGACAACGCGGGCTACTACATCCTTGGCCAGGCCTTGGCGCAGGGGGAGGGCTACACCAACATTCACATACCCGGAACCCCTCCGGCCAACCATTTCCCCCCGGGCTACCCCGCAGTGCTTGCGGTGGCCATGCTGCTGGGCAAGAGCTTTACGTGGCTCAAACTGGTGAACGGAATCCTTTTTGGAGCGGCGCTCTGGTGGTTCCGCGGAATCGCCGAAAACGCCAGCGGATCCAAGGCCTTGGCCTGGGCCGCAGTCATTTTAGTGGGCCTCAACAGCCACCTTTTGCGGTCAAGTAGCATTATGATGAGTGAAATTCCGTACACCGCCGCCTCAATGCTGGCCCTGTGGACGTTGCTGCGCTGGGATCCGGAATCCAAACCATTCTACAAATCCTACGACTTTTGGCTGGTGGTGGTGCTGGCCTCGGCCGCATTCTACATCCGCACGGCGGGCATTGCGCTCGGAGCCGGAATCGGACTCTACCTTCTCTTTGAGCGCCGCTGGGCCGCTGCAGTAACCTTTGGCGTGAGCTTCTTTGCCCTCTACGCCCCGTGGGTCCTTCGCGGTCGCGCCGCCGGAACCAAATCGACCTACGTCGACCAGCTCTTGTCGGTCAACCCCTACCGCCCTGAAGAGGGTTTGGTGGACGCCGGCGGAATGTGGGACCGCATCACTGAAAACGCCGCGCGCTACCTCGGTCAGGAACTGCCCAACAGCATGTTTCCGGTCCTCAAGGTCGACTACAACCCCGAGGAGCCCATCACCCACACCTTCATTGGCCTTGTGCTACTCGTGGCAATCGCCTACGGAATCGCACGCCTCCCCAAGCTCCGCTGGCTGGTAGCGGGATACGTCCTTGCCTCGGCCGCCATCTTTTTGCTCTGGCCGTCGGTATGGTACGGAGTGCGCTTTATCCAGCCGCTGGTTCCGGTACTTATGCTCTCTGCTTTGTACGGAACCTGGGAAGCCGCGCGCCGCGCGGTTCCGACCTGGAACCCATGGTGGTTCGCCGCCCTCGCGGTAGTCATGTTCGGACCGATCAAAACCCTGCGCGAAGAGGCCCAAATGGAGTACCCCGCCTCGTTCAGCAACTACTTCAGGCTGGCGGAATTCACCAAGGAGAATACTCCGCCGGACGCCCAAGTCGCCACCTCAAAGCCCGCGCTGTGGTACTTGTTTGCAGAACGTCGCGCCCAACGCTTTCCGGCCGAAGCCGACCCGAAGGCGTTCATTGACCAGCTCAAAGCCGACGGAATTACCCACGTGGTCGTGGACCAGCTCGGATTTGGGTCGGTGGGCCGCTACTTTATCCCGGCGTACCAGGCGTTCCCCGAGCGCTTCACGCTCGTGGCGCAGCTTCCGGGCCCTGACACCTACGTATTTAAACTGGACTAAGGACTACAGCACCATCCAGCGCAGCACGCCCGCCGCGGTGTGCAGCATGTAGGTCCCGGCTGAAAGCTCCGGAAGAGCCGCCTCGCCATTCGCCGTCAGTTCGGCGACCACGCGTCCGCTGAGGTCCGTGATGCGCACGCGGCCTTCGGCACCCACAAGGGTGGCTCCGCCTCGCGACGGATTTGGTTGTACCCACATCGAGGGAGCTGCCAACTCATCTTCGCCTAACGTAGTGGTCAGCTGTACGTCGTCCAAGTAGAGGTTGTTTCCGCCACCTGAGACCATCGAAAAGCGAATCATCAAGTCGCCCGCGCCCTGAAGGCCAAGGCTCGCAAGGTTGATGGTCGTGTACTTCCAGTCGGCAGGGGCAGGCACGTAGGGGGTGGTCACGGCTCCGTTGATTCCGAGCTGAAAAGCCGGGATCAGTCGCGCCAACTGCCATGTGGCCCCGCAGTCGCTACTGACAAAAACCTTGAGCTGGTCGTTGTTTGAGGCCGCACGGCGCACAAAAGCGTGGGCGAAGCGCAAATTGAGGGTTCCGGTGTTGGGGAAGGCGATTGGACCCGCGATCAATGAACTGACCTCTCCACCCGCGGGGAGCTTGTAGTTCTGAAAGAGGTAGCTGGCCGAACCCTGCTTGCTCGCCACGGTGGTGCGGCGCCAGTAGCTGCTGTCGGCAAACGTGGTCGTCGTCCAGTCGGCGTTCGGAAGCGGATCCTCCATCGTCCCAATAAACCAAGGGCTGTAGGTGGTGCCTGCGGCCGGGCGCACAGTGAGGGCTAAGGGCTTGTTCATCGTGTTTGAACCGTTGCTCGCCTGAATCGTCAAACTCACCGTGTACTGGCCGGGGTTGGCCATCACCAAACTTGGATTCTGGGTCGTGGTGTGGTGCACGACCTGGTTGTTCGCGTCCAGCACGTTCCAGTGGTAAATCGGATTGCCGAGGTAGGCCGAGTTGTCCTCAAACGTCAGCGCATCGCCGGCACACAGTAGGCTGCGGGTCAATTCAAAGTCGGCCACGGGGCTGCAGCTCAAGGTTCCCGTAACGCCCGTCGCTAAAAGGTTGGCGGCCGTGGTGAGGTTTCCGCGAAGCACTGGCGAATTCAGCACCGCCTTGGCGCGGGCCTTTTGGTCCAGCGTAAACGTATTCATGCACGCGTCGTTGGTGTAGTCCATGTAGTTCTCGATCATATCCACGAGATCTGGGCTGTCGGTTGCACAGGTGTTTTGGGCTGCGTTGCAACCTGAGCTCGCAGAAACCACAGGCGGCGTGTCGGCGCACTGGTCGCCAAATCCGCATCCGTTTTGAAACGTGTGAAATAAGTTAAGGAAGTGGCCCACCTCATGGGTGAGGGTGCGGTTGCGCGTGCCGGCCGCGGTTCCAACATTGCCCAGGTGGTCGTGGCGGATTACAATTCCGTCCTGCGTCACTGGAATTCCGTTGTACGGAAACGCCGCATATCCAAGCACAATGCTGCCGGCAGGAATCCCACTGAGTTCAATATTGCGCACCACCCAAATGTTGAGGTACTTGGTGTTGGGCCAATTCAATTCAGATTTGATGGCATTGTTGGCCTTGAGCGAATTCGGGCTCCACTGGCGGTTGATGCCGTTCGTGCACTCGCCATTCGGTCCCTTTTTCGCGAGCACAAACTCAACTTCCATGTCTGCGGCCACACCCTTAAATAAGGCGCGAAGATTTCCCGTGTCGGGATTGATGCGGCGCATGTCTTCATTGAGGATCTGAAGGGCCGACAGAATTTGGGCTTCGCTAATATTGTCGCCCTCGTCGTAGTACATCACGTGAACCACCACCGGAATCTGGTGCACCACCGACTCAGGCATTCCAAGCTGCTGCACGCGATGCATCTCGGCTTCGGTTTCGGCGCGGAACGCTTCGCGCTGGGGGTTCCTGGCAACCTCGTGCGCGAAGACTTCGTCGGCAGCACAGCGTTGAATCGTTTGACCTTGAGCCGTTAAGCCGAGGAGGAGACCAGAAAGTAGGAGGGCTGAAAAGCGCATAAAACCGAGTATTAGAGGCAAAATTTCGAGTTCGTGAAGATACGCTAGCAAGTTCTGCGCCGAAAAGCTTTGTGCTTCAAAGTATTCTCCGTATCTTCGCAGCCCCAAAAAAGTATAGCATCGTGGATTCGCTCAGCTACAAAACGATATCAGCCACTAAGGCAAACGCAGGTAAGTCCTGGGTCGTGGTTGACGCCAAGGGTCTCGCCCTTGGTCGATTGGCCTCGCATGTCGCCTTCCGCCTTCGCGGTAAGCACAAGCCCAACTACACCCCGCACGTGGACTGCGGAGATAACGTGATTGTTATCAATGCAGCCGAAGTGACCCTGTCAGGTAAAAAGATGAACGACAAGCAGTACATCCGCTACACTGGCTATCCCGGTGGCCAGCGGTTCAGTACTCCTGCTGAGGAGCTTGCCAAGCACCCATCGCGCATCGTGGAGAAGGCCGTTCGCGGCATGCTTCCCAAGACGCGCCTCGGAGCGGAACTCTTTCGCAACCTTCACGTCTATGCCGGTGCCGAGCACGGCCATGAAGCCCAACAGCCGGTTCAAATCTAATCGTACTTTAAGATGTCTACGACCCACGCAATCGGACGCCGCAAGACCTCAGTTGCCCGTGTTTATGTGAAGCCAGGTAAAGGCGAGATCATGATCAACAAGCGCGAGCTCTCGAACTACTTCTCTACAGGTACCCTGCAGTACAAAGTGCGCCAGCCACTGTCGCTGACGGACAACCTCAACAATTTTGACATCACTGTCAACGTAGAAGGCGGTGGCATCACCGGCCAAGCTGAAGCAATTCGCCTCGGCCTGTCGCGCGCCCTCTGCGAAATCAATCCGGAGCTTCGCATCACGCTGAAGCCTGAAGGATTGATGACCCGCGACCCGCGCATGGTAGAACGTAAGAAGTTCGGCCAGAAGAAAGCACGCAAGCGGTTCCAATTCTCGAAGCGTTAATCGCGCAACGAGTATTGGGTTTAGCATCCAAACGGTCAAGATCGCTCTGGCGCTACTTGGCCGTTGTCTTTTTAGCGAACGTAAACCCCCAAGAACACTATGGCACACACGCCTGAAATTCAGCAGCTCCTCGACGCAGGAGTTCACTTTGGTCACCTGACCCGCAAGTGGAACCCCAACATGGCCCCGTACATCTTTATGGAGCGCAATGGTATCCACATCATTGACCTGCAGAAGACGCAGAAGAAATTGGCCACGGCGGCTGACGCCATGGGCAAGATTGCCGGAAGCGGTCGCAAGATTCTTTTTGTTGCGACGAAGAAGCAAGCCAAAGAGATTGTTGCTGACACTGCCAAGGCCCTCAACATGCCCTACATCGTAGAGCGTTGGCCTGGAGGTATGCTCACGAACTTCGTGACCATCCGCAAGGCAATCAAGAAAATGTCGAACATCGACAAGATGAAGACCGACGGAACGTTTGAGACGCTTTCTAAGCGCGAGCGCCTTCAGGTTGACCGTCTGCGTGCCAAGCTCGAGAAGAACTTGGGTTCAATTGCCGACATGAGCCGCCTTCCAGCTGCGTTGTTTGTGGTAGACATCATGCGCGAGCACATCGCCGTTGAAGAAGCACGCAATCTCGGAATCCCCGTATTCGCTATGGTGGACACGAACAGCAACCCACATTTGGTGGACTACGTGATTCCGTCAAACGACGATGCTACAAAGTCTATCGCGGTAATTCTAGAGTCGTTATCTGTAACGATCAAGGAGTCGCTGAGCCAGCGCAAGACTGAAAAAGACAAGCCCGGAAGCGAGAAGCTTGAAAAAGCTGCTGCCAAAGTAGCCGCGGAATAAGTTTAACACCGGGGCAACAGCCCCGGTTTTTCTTTGTATTAAAACACCAATTATCATGAGCATTACTGCTGCCGATGTAAATAAGCTGCGCCAAATGACCGGCGCAGGCATGATGGACTGCAAAAAGGCCCTCACTGAGGCCAATGGCGATTTTGAAGCTGCCATCGACGTGCTTCGCAAGCAAGGCCAGAAGGTCGCTGCCAAGCGCGCCGACCGTGACGCTGCTGAAGGCGCGGTCATCGCGATGACCAACGAGACGAACACCCGTGGGGTGATCGTTTCGCTGAACTGCGAGACTGACTTTGTCGCCAAGAACGAAGGCTATGTGGACATGGCCAAGAAGATGGCGTCAATTGCGATTGCCAATTTCCCCGCAACCAAAGAGGAACTTCTTGCGCTGAGCTTCGAAGGTTCGTTGACGATTGCCGAGAAGCTTACCGAGCAGACTGGTGTCATCGGAGAAAAGATTGAGATCGCCTACTACGAGACCCTCGAGGGTGGAGTGGTTTCTGGGTACATCCACGCTGGAAACAAACTTGCTACACTTGCCGCGTTGAGCGCTGGCGTTGCCGAGACAGCAAAAGACGTTGCGATGCAAGTTGCTGCCATGAATCCCGTAGGATTGGACCGTACTTCAGTTCCAAGCGACGTGATTGAGCGCGAACTTGAGGTTGCTCGTGACATGGTTCGTCAAGAGGGCAAGCCTGAGGACATGATCGAGAAGATCGCCCAGGGCAAGCTCGGCAAGTTCTACAAGGAGAACACTCTTGTGGAGCAAGACTTCATCAAGGACAGCAAGCAGAGTGTAGCCCAGTACGTGGCTTCAGCATCTGCGGGCGCTACCGTTACCGGTTTCCGCCGCGTAGGTTTGGGCGTTTAATTCCCACTTGATTTTCACACAGCAAAGGCCGCCCTCGGGCGGCCTTTGTGCTATCTTCGCATCTTAATGAAGTACCGCCGAATCCTCCTCAAACTCAGCGGCGAGGCGCTGATGGGCAGCAAGGCTTACGGGATTGATCCCGAAACCATTAGCCGCTACGCACACGAAATTAAAACAGTTGTCGACGCCGGGGCCCAAGTGGGCATTGTCATCGGTGGCGGAAACATCTTTCGCGGCCTGCAAGGCGCCGAAGGCGGAATGGACCGCGTCCAGGCCGACCACATGGGCATGCTTGCGACCGTAATCAATGGCCTCGCCCTGCAGTCGTCGCTCGAACGCATCGGGGTTCAGACCCGCCTTCAGTCCGCCATCGAGATGGACAAGATTTGCGAACCCTTCATTCGCCGCCGCGCCGTGCGCCACCTTGAAAAGGGCCGTGTGGTCATCTTTTCAGGCGGAACCGGCAATCCCTACTTCACTACCGATACCGGGGCTACGCTTCGCGCTATTGAAATTCAGGCCGAGGTCATCCTCAAGGGCACTCGCGTGGACGGAATCTACACCGCAGATCCCGAGAAGGACGCTACCGCGACCCGCTTTGAGGCCATCAGTTTTACCGAAGTCTACGAGCGCGGCCTCAACGTGATGGACCTTACCGCATTCACGCTGAGCCAAGAAAACGACCTTCCGATTGTGGTCTTTGACATGAATAAGCCTGGTAACCTCTTGCGCGTCGTTCAGGGCGACAAGGTGGGCACTTTGGTTTCCTAATTCCGACAGAATAATGAACGAAGAAGTAAGCTTTCTGATTGAGTCCTTGGCCGACGACATGACCAAGGCAATGACGCACCTCGATAAGGCGCTGCTCAAGATTCGCGCCGGCCGTGCCAACCCCACCATGCTCGAGGGCATTCACATCGAGTACTACGGAAGCCAAGTGAAGCTTCAGCAGGTGAGCAACATTTCGACCCCGGATGCCCGCACCCTGTTTATTCAGCCGTTTGAAAAGAACCTGATTCAAGCGATTGAGAAGGCCATTATGTACGCCAACCTCGGATTCAATCCGATGAACAACGGAGATGCGGTGATCATCAATATTCCGCCACTGACCGAAGACCGACGTAAAGAGCTCGTGCGCATGGCACGTGCAGAGGGCGAAGAGGCCAAAGTTGCCATTCGCAGCGTACGCCGCGACGGTATGGACGAGGCCAAGCGCATGGAAAAAGACGGCCTCAGCGAGGACCAGCGCAAGGACCTCGAGAACGAGATTCAAACCTTGGTCGACAAGCACATCACGATGATCGATGCGCGTGTGACTGAAAAAGAGGGAGATATCCTCAAGCTCTAAGTATATTAGGCCCAATGGGTAAGAGCATACAAGAAGAGATCCAGCAGCGCAACTGGCACAACGACCAGCAGGTTGCCGTGATCAATATTCTGTACACCTACCACTGGGTAAAGGGCCGGATCACAGAGGCCTTGGCACCCTACAAAATCACGATGCAGCAGTACAACGTGCTGCGGATTTTGCGCGGAGCCCACCCCGAAGGCCTTGCCATCGGCGTCATTCGCGAGCGCTTACTCGACAAAACGAGTGATGTGTCGCGCCTTGTGGACCGCCTCGTGAAGTTGGGCTTCGTCGAGCGCAAGGGTAGCAAAGAAGACCGTCGCGTGACGCATATTTTTTTGACGCTTCGCGGACTTGAACTCTTGGGTCAAATTCGGTCGGTGGACAAGTTCACCAAAGATGAACTGCCCAAGCGCCTCACCAACGAAGAGGCTCAGCTGTTGAGCGCCTTGCTCGACAAGGTCCGCACGTGATGGATCAGCGCGGTCGTTGACCCGTCGTGGGCCCCGATGGGGCCGTCGCCTTCGAGCTCAGGTAGTCCCACGTTTGCCATTTCTTTTCCGAGTTCTACGCCCCACTGGTCGTAGCTGAACACGTTCCACACGACGCCTTGGGCGAATACC
>CBFHNK010000065.1:0-9049 GCA_965657195.1 uncultured Schleiferiaceae bacterium | reverse complement strand
AAGTAAAAATCGTTAAATTATTTGGGTCAGAGGCATTCAATGTGTCTGTTAGTCATTTGAAAGTAAGTAATTTAAGTGATGTAGACGCTGGTAGCTTGATTAAATTATCGAGTTATGAAATGGCTACATTGCAGTTCAATTCTTCAAAGTCTGAGGCAACCGGTGTAAACTATGGTGCAGCTTCATCAGGGGGGAAGGGAGCGCTTGGGGTTACGCTAAATACTCAATTAGTTAAGAGCTCGGGTATTTTGAGTTTGGATGCTAAACAGAGTGCAGAACTTTCCAAGGCAATAAATGATTTATTCGTCGCGTATCAAACTTTTAAGAATGAGGGACTTTCAGAGTTTGCTATTCGCCTAACGACATCATTTGGTCTCGAGTTATCCAATGATGGTGACCAGATTGGGTTAGTATTGGATGGGGTTAAATACATTATACCAGAATCAGAGCTTCAACGCTTGTATTCAGTAGTCTCAAAAGTAAAATGAGGAGTTCCTTCCTCTTTTTTTTCGCCCTGTCCCTACTTGGGTGGAATGCTGTCGCGCAGGTTGCGGCCCCGGCGGCGTTGGATCGCTTTGCGTTCCGAGTGCTTGATTCCGCATGGAGGCCCGAGGTGCTGGGCTACATCAGGAATACCGAATTTTTTCACCCCGCCGAGGAGGGGCGCACGCGTTTTGGTGCCCTTGTGGGGCTGCGGCGCGGGTACGAACTCAAGAATGGTCGCAGCGCGGAACTGGGGCTGATGGCCAACCAAAGTTTTGGGACTGCACCGCAGTTGCTGCCGTGGGTGGTGCTGCGTGCTCAGGGCGAAGGCTACCAGATTCAGTTTGGCAGCATTGCCGACAGGGGGCACGGGCTTCCGCGGCAGTTGCTGAATCCCGATTTGCGCTACGCCGTTCCGGTGGTGTACGGGTTGAGCGGAACCAGTGATTTTAAGCGGTTCCGCGCCCACTATTGGGCGGAATGGTTGACGGCCATTGACTACGGAAGTCCGTTCAAAGAACAAATTCACGGTGGTGCCACTGCCGGATGGGTCGGCGAACATGCACGCCTCGAGGGGGTGCTTCAGTACCACCACGTGGGAGGGCAAATTGATTCGTCGCCTGAGGCGGATGGCAATCGCTTGAACTACGGGCTGATGGGGCAGGCCTCATTGGGTGCCCTTGAATTGCGTGCGGCGCATCTGCGCTACGCGGATCCGCTGGAGCGTTTTGGTCCTGAGGCTCAGGGCTTCGGAACCTCTGCCGAGGTGGCGGTGACGGCAAGCCCAAAGCTCCGCGTAGAGGCCAGCTACTGGCAGGCTGAGAATTTTAGGGCTCCGCTGGGGCAAGGGATTTTTCAGAGCCGGAATCCTGAGGATCCAAGCACGTGGTACCGGGAGCAAAATCAGTTGCTGGGCTTGGGATTGGCGTGGGAAGGTTTGGCTTCGCTGCGCATTCGCGCCTGGTACGACGTGGATGACCGCAGTGTCCAGCCGTCGGTTACCTGGGTTCGCTACGTGGTGCTGGATCCGCTTTAGGGGACCACGCATAGTACAGTCCGAGGCCGGCGATCAGGTGGTTGCCCGCGAGTCGGGCGCGCCAATGCTTGGTGATTTGGTAGTCTGCAGTGAGGTTGGCGCCGGCAAAGACTCCGCCGTCGGGACCGTCGACGGCAAGCAGCGCGGAATTTTGGAGCGTATGGACGAGGTGGTAGCCTGAAAGGCCTCCGGCCTGAAGTGCGAATCGCCACCGGTCGTTGGGGCGGTAGCTGGCTTCGGCCCCGAGCATGAATGAGAGCTGGTGCCACGAGTTCCACATCGCTGATTGAATCAGAAAGAACTGCCAGGGGGCCTCGGGACGGGTTCCGAGTCGAATGCGCGTCGCGAACATCGGGTGGTTGTGGTTGAAGCGGTAGGCCCACGCGGTATCGCGAAAGGTGAAGGCGTACTGGCTCTGGCCGGGCAGGGTGCTGGGGTCGCGCCAGGTTCCGGGAACCTGAATCCAGTCCCGGCGAGTCACCACGTCGTCCGCGTGCCACGTGCGCAGGTAGCCGAGCTCGAATTCGATTCGCGGAGTTTGGGCCGAAAGTTGCGGCGTAGTCCATGTGACGGCGGCAAGAATTGCACAGAAAAACGTTTTCATAACTGAAATCTACGGGGATTTCGAAGATTTTTTATTAAGTGTACGCTGTACGCTTACTACTTTTAGGGTATGAGAAAACTACTCCTAGGTTTGGCTTTGGTCGGCGCGACCGCAGGTTTCGCGCAAATTTTGAGCGTGACGCCGGCTTTTCCGACCCAAAATGACACGGTTACGATTGTGTACAATGCGGCTCAGGGCAATGGGGCGTTGGTCGGAACCACTCCCGTGTACGCCCACGCCGGGTTGATTACATCGACCTCGACGTCGCCTACCAACTGGCAGTTTGTACAGGGTACCTGGGGGCAGCCAACAGCAAAGGTGCTGATGACCGATTTGGGAGGCAACATCCACCGCATTAAGTACCACATTCCGACGTTTTATGGGTTTCCGACGGGAACTCAGGTGCAGGAGCTGGCGTTTGTGTTTCGAAATGCCGCCGGAACGGTGGTGGGGCGCAGCGCCGACGGTTCAGACATTTACTACCCGATTTATCCCGCAAATGCCGGGTTGCTCGCGGCATTTTTTGCACCCACTGGTCCTCAGATTGCGCACCCCGGGGATACCATTTCGCTCGTAGCGGCATCGAACCAAAGCGCAACACTGAAGATTTACGACAACGGGGTGCTGAAGACTACAGTTTCGAATGCCACGTCGCTGAACTACGACCTGCTTGTCGCACAATCCGGCCAGCATACTGTCGTGCTTGAAGCGATTTCTGGTACGTCTACAGCCTACGATACGCTGCGCTACATCAGCAATCCCAATCCCTTAGTAGCTGCGTTGCCAACGGGCTGGCTTGATGGGGCTAATTATTTAAACGACAGCACTGTAGGATTAGTGCTTCGGGCTCCCGGAAAGGAATTTGTGTACGTGCTCGGTGACTTTAACCAGTTCGTGCCCGACACCACGTACTTTATGAATCAAACTCCGGACGGAGAACGTTTTTGGCTCGAAGTCAAGGTGTCGCCAGGCCAAACCTATGCCTACCAGTACTGGATCGACGGTGCGGTAAAGATTGCAGATCCCTTTGCCGAATTGATCCTTGATCCAGGTGCAGATGCGGGTATTCCTGCCGGAACCTGGCCAGGCCTGCATCCCTACCCAACGGGCAAGACCACCGGATTTTGTGCGCTACTGCGTCCCGGCAAAACAGAGTATGTGTGGAAGAACACCAACTTTACTCCGCCGGGAAAGGCGGACCTGATTATCTATGAGTTGCTGGTGCGCGACTTCATCGCGGCGCGCAACTACCAAGCGCTCATCGATACGCTGGGCTACTTGCAGCGCCTCGGAATCAATGCCATCGAACTCATGCCCAACAACGAGTTTGAGAACAACGAGAGCTGGGGCTACAATCCGAGCTTTCATATGGCGCTCGATAAGTACTACGGTACCCCCGAGAAGTTCAAGGAGTTTGTGGATTCGTGCCACAGCAAGGGGATAGCAGTAATTGCCGACATGGTGTTCAACCATGCCTTTGGTCAGAGTCCGCTGCTTGCGATGTACTGGGATTCCGCCAACAACCGCCCCGCGGCCGACAACCCCTGGTTTAATCCGACGTGCCCGCACCCTGCGTACTGCTGGGGCTACGACTTCAACCATGAGTCGCCGGCCACTGAAGACTTCATGGACCGAGTGACTACGTTTTGGATGCAGGAATACCGAATTGACGGAATCCGCTTTGACTTCACCAAGGGTATGGTCAATGCCCAAACTGATTTTTCGGTCGTTCGCCAAAATTTGCTCAAGCGAATGGGTGATACGATTTGGGCGATAAACCCCAATGCGCACCTAATTCTGGAGCACTGGTGCAACAACAACGAAGAGAAGATTCTCGCGGACTACGGTTTTATGCTCTGGGGCAATCAGACCTACAACTTTCACCAAGCGGGCGCGGGCCACAGCCAGAGCAACTTCTCGTGGGCATACCACGGTTCGCGCGGATGGTCTCAGCCTGGACTGGTTTCGTACCCCGAGAGCCACGACGAAGAACGCCTCATGTATGAGGTCAACACGTACGGCAACCAGTCCAACCCCAACCACAATCCGCGGTCACTAGCCACCGGCCTAGGTCGGGCCGAAGCGGTGAATTTGTTTGCCTACTTGATTCCAGGGCCACGAATGATTTGGATGTTCGGCGAATTGGGCTACGATGTGTCCATCAACAACCCCTGCCGTGTCTGCAACAAGCCGATTTTGTGGAACTACTACCAGGTTCCGGAGCGCCGCCGACTGTACGACGTGACTGCGGCCATCTTCAATGTGCGCCGAGCTTACCCCGCGACCTTTAGGGATGGAACCTTCAGCCACAGCCTCGCCGGAAATGTGAAGCGTATGATCTTCAATAGCCAAGGAATGGATGCGGTCGTGCTCGGTAATTTCGCGGTGACCACGCAGAGCGCCATCCCGGCGTTTACCAAGGTCGGCACCTGGTACGAGTACTTTACGGGCGATTCCATTGTGGTGACCGACCCGAATGCTTCGCTGTCGCTTGCTCCGGGTGGGTACCGATTGTACACCAGCGAGAAGCTCGCGAAGCCACAAATCACGCTTTCAGCTCCAGAACTGGCAGCGGCTGCAACTCGGGTGTTTCCCAATCCGGCGCTTGACGGATTTTGGCTGGATCGCCCTGCCGCAAAGGGACAGGTTGAGCTCGTCGATGCCCAAGGCCGCATGCTTCGCCGATGGATGCGCGCGGGTTCAGACCTTGAGCACTTCGACTTAGGCGGATTGCCCGCAGGATGGTATGTGCTCAACGTGCAGGACGAGCTTGGCAGCGAGCGCCATACCTTGCAGGTTCAGTACTAGAACCGTATGATTCGTCGCCTCGTTCTCGCTAGCGCGCTGCTAGTCACCCAGTTTGCGTGGGCTCAGATTCCGTACCGCCTCAGTATGCGCACGGATGCGCTGACCTACGGTGCAAACGCCGCACTTTTAGGTTGGAACGCGTATGCCGCGTCCCAGCACCGCGGCTTCAGTGAATTCGAGCTCGCCACGTTGGGGTCGCCCCAGGCCGTCGGTTGGGACCGTGTGGCGCTCAATCGATGGGATGAGGCCGCAGGCCACCGCTCGGACTACGCGCTGTTTGCAGCCTTCGGAACCGCCGGCCTTACCGCCCTTGCCCACACTCAGGCCGACCGCCGCTTTGGTGATGCGGTGGTCTTGGGGAGTATGTGGTTTCAGACCAACCTGAGCACCTTGATGCTGACGGACGCCGTGAAGAATTCGGTGCGCCGCAATCGGCCGTTTGTATACTACGACGGCGCACCTTTGGCGGAACGCATGGAAGCCGACGCACGCAAGTCCTTTTTCTCGGGCCATGCCAGCCTCACGGCCTGCAATACCTTTTTTGCCGCCAAAGTGTGGAGCGACATGCACCCTGACTCACGCTGGGCCCCAGTGGTGTGGTCTGCGGCAGCGCTGGTTCCGGCCTATGTGGCCTGGCAGCGGGTCGAGGCGGGCAAGCACTACCCCTCAGACGTCGTCGTCGGAACCGTCGTAGGAGCAGCCGTTGGTTACCTCATTCCGACGATTCACTTGGACCGCTGACCCAGCGAATCTGGGCCACGTGGGGCTTTAGCCCAATCCAAACGGGGCTTGTAGTGCCCGGAGCTAGGGTGATGCTGTCCGCGGGAAGCTCGAGCTTCCATCCCTTGGGCGCCGACCCCGTTACCGCATAGCGCCCGGGCGGAACGTGGTCCTTCCACTGCCGGTTTTGCGGGATGAGGACGACGCGGTGCGCACGCGCTCCACGCAATTCAAGTTCTACGTTCGGAGGCTGTCCAGCAAACGTGTAGGTGATATCGAGCCAGCAGGGCGTGGCTCCTTGGGGCTGCGGAACCAAGTCCGATTTAGACTGGGGTGTGAACTGATGGCGGGCAAAGAGTTGCAGGCTGAGTTGCTTGCTTTGCGGATTCCATGCGGCGGCAAGCCCTCGGCCTCGATGGACCGCGTGAACTTGGGCTACGGGCCCCCATTCGACAAAGCTGCCCCGAAATGCGCCACGGTCGGGTAGGTGGTAGCGAATCATCGCTTGCCTTCCTGAATATCCCAATGTCGCAGTACCCCAGCGGGTTTGGCTGTAGCTTACTCGTGCGAGGGCCTGTGAATGGCCTCCTTGGGATACTACTTGAACCCAAAATCGGCTAGGGCCCCAACTCGTGCGGAACCCTATTTGCTGCTGGCTGTGGTGGGCGAGATTGGTGCTACGCCATTCTGCGATGCTGCGGCCTCGGCGAAGGCGTATGAGGTCGGTGGTTCCGACTGCATTGATGCTCCGCCGCCATTCCAGGTCACCGTGGCGAATTCCAAAACTGCGCAATGCAGGCCCCCATTGGACGTCCACTTTGGTCGCTTCGAGTTGGTAGCCCAGTCCGTACTGACCCTGGTAGGTTCGGACTGCGCTAAGTCCCTTCCAGGACCCTCGTGCCGTCCAACCTTGCGGAGACCATGCAGCTGAGGCGTCCCAAGCGGAACCGTAAAGGCTCCCTCGGTACTGCCCCGACAGGCCCAGCGCCCTGCCGGGTGACCACCAAACCCCAAGGTTCCGGGACTGAATCTGCCATGCCCAGCCTTGTGCTTGGGCTCCGTAGCGCAGCGACCAGTGGCGGTGCTGCAGGTTGAGCTGGTGCCTTCCGGCGGGTAGATTGGGGGTTTGGATCCACCACTGGGTGGACCCCGCGACCCCTGAGGTGCCGAAACTGGGCCAGATTCCGCCGGGGAGCGACACCAAGGCCCACCAAAGCGCGAAACTCACGGCTTGGGACTCGCAACGACATACCCGTCCACGCGTTCAAGCCAAATGCCGTCGGCATCGGCTGGAACACTCCAAATTCGCACGTCACCGGGCCGAAGAACGCCGCTGGCGAGTCGCGAGGTTCCGCGCATGGAGCCGTCAAGTGGATAGCACGAGCCCGCCCAAAAATCACGGCCGCGGTTATGTACGCGAACCCCGTCCGGAGTCCAGGCGACTTCGAGGTCGTCGGCGATCCGCCCACGGTAGAGGTCCACCGCATACCGGGTTGAGATGTGAAACCGAAGTTCTCCCGACGAAGTGGGGTCGGGGGCCGCATCGGTCACTGTCGACAGGTAGACGCGCACTCCTTGGCTCGATGAATCGATTTCCAGCCATTCGTAGGGCAGTGATTTTCGGCTTTGGGGAGGCATTCGGACTTCGCTGGCAATCCGCAGCGGATGCTGGGGGCCCCAAAGGCTGTCATTTTGAACGATCACCCTCAAGCTATCGTCGGTGGGGTTCATCAGGACGATGCTGCCCACCGCGGGTTGGTCCCAGGGGTGAAAGTGTCCGAGGCCATTGACCACTACGACCTGAGCTAAGGCGAACTGCGAAAGAATCGAGAAAAGGAAGGCCCAGCGGAACGCTGGGCCTTCAAACCAACAACCCATTAAATGTTGCTGATCGTGAACTGGAGTGAAACCATTCCAGCCGTGGACGCATCCAAGTCTTCGGTGGCGTAGTTCAGCACGTAGGTCACGGGAATGCCCTGGCCGGCTGAGGTTCCGCTGTAGGCCGAACCCAGTCCGCTGAGCAGAACTGCCGACTGCTGGCTGTTGTCCAAGGTGACTTCGAGGCCTTGGCCGGTGGTGCCGGTTCCCGCGGGACTGGCGGCGAGCGAAAGGCTTACGCCCGCGGGGAAGTCGCCTCCGATTACGTCAACCGAAACCTGACGCTGGTCGTCGGGAGCTGCGCCCTTTACCGACGTGTACTGCAGGTACATGGTTTGGCTCGCAACTTGGTCAAATGGAGCACCCACTGCTGACGGAGCAATGATGTTGAACGTCATGTCGGTCAAGTTGGCGCCTTGGGCGTTAACGGCGCGAATCATCGCGGCCTCGTCGACGTTAATGATGGCATCCACAAAGTCGGCATTTTGGGCTGTGGCAGAGAAAGCAACCAGCACTGAGCTGGCAAGAAGCAACGTACGCATAACAAGAAAGAGAATTAAGGTTAGCGCTCCCCACCGCGGGGAACGGACCAAAACTCCAACCGGTGCAGCGCACGAGTCGGTTTACACGGCTCGCGGAACCGTGGTTAAACGAAAGAAAACGGCTGTTTAGAAGGGCGCCAGTTCAGGCTTGTTGCCCACAATGCCCTCAATGCGCTCCATGACCTCGGGGGTCAGTAGCGCCACGGCCTCAGCGGCCTTGAGGTTTTCGCGCAGTTGATCTACACGGGTCGCGCCGAGCATGACGGTCGACACGTGCGGATTCTTAAGGCACCACGCGATGCTCAGTTGGGCTGGCGTGATGCCGAGCTCTGACGCGAGGTCGGCCAAGCTGCCTGCTGCGGCCAATTTTTCGTCTACGACGTTGCGGTCTTTGAGCCATGAAAGCTCGTCGCGGTTCAGGCGAAAGTCGTCGCGTAACCCGTCGCGGTACTTGTTAGTCAAAATGCCAGAGGCGAGGGGCGACCAGATGGTGGTTCCGAGGCCGATGCGCTCAAAAAGGCGCAGGAACTCGGACTCCATTTTTTCGCGGTGCAGCAGGTTGTACTGCGGCTGCTCCATGGTCGGACCAATCAGGTGGTGCTGGTCGGCGACGCGCTGGGCGTCCATAATCTCTTCGGCGCTCCACTCTGAGGTGCCCCAGTACAGGATTTTGCCCTGCATGATCAGTTGGTGCATCGTCCAAACTGTCTCTTCGATTGGAGTTGCTTTGTCGGGGCGGTGGCAGAAGTAGAGGTCGAGGTAGTCGACACGAAGGCGTTCGAGCGCTTGGTGGCAGGCCTCGACTATGTGCTTGCGGTGCAGCCCGCGCTGGGTGGGGAGCTTGCCTCCGGCGCCAAAAAAGACCTTGGACGACACCGTGTAGCTGTCGCGCGACCAGCCGACCTCGCTGAGGATGCGGCCCATTACGCGCTCTGACTCGCCATGGGCGTAGACTTCGGCGTTGTCAAAAAAGTTGAC
>CBFHNK010000064.1:0-9166 GCA_965657195.1 uncultured Schleiferiaceae bacterium | reverse complement strand
ACCCAAAACCTCCCCTGGTAGTGCGCGCTCCGGCAGGATGGCTGGAATGCGTCGCCAACGTGTCAGAAGGGCGCGACCCCGCCGTACTCGACGCGCTGAGTTCCGCGATACGTGACGTACCCGAGGTGCAGCTTTGGCACCGCGACGCAGGCTGGGACGCCCACCGAACCGTGTACACGTTTGCGGGTCCCGCGGACGCCGTGGTAGAGGGATGCATTGCTTTGGTTGCCGCCGCAGCACAACACATTGACATGCGCCAGCATCGTGGGGCGCACCCGCGCATCGGCGCCGTGGACGTCTGCCCGCTAGTGGCCTTGCGGCCTGAAGAATCGGCCCTCGCCGACCAAGCGGCCGAACGAGTGGCTTCTGGTCTGAGCGCGCTCTCCGCCGGAGGATGGTTTTATTCCCGCAACGCTCGACGCCCGGAATTCCGCCTGCTTGCCAACGTCCGAAAAGGCCAGTACGAGAGTGTCGAAGTTCGCCAAAACGACTTCGACTTCGGAACCTACAACCCCGAATTTGGCGCAATGGCGCTGGGAGCTCGTGACTTCTTGCTCGCCTACAACGTGAATCTATCCGCGACCAATCTTGCCGTGGCCAAAGAAATTGCCGCGGCCGTTCGCGAGCACCCGGGCGGCGGTTTGCCCGGTGTACGCGCCATCGGCTGGGATACTCCTGAATTTAGCTGCAGTCAAGTGAGCTGCAACATCACGGACCTCAACCAAGCGGTACTCAAGGATGTCTTCGACACTGTCAACCAATTGGCAAAAACCCATGGGCTCGAAGCGCGTGGCTCTGAACTCATCGGCATGCCGCCCCTCGCGGCGTTCCGCGGATTCTCGTCTGCCGAAAAGGGCGCCAACTACCTTGGATTGAGTTCGGTAGTTCCGTTTGACGTGCGCGACCGCGTCATCGAATACCGGTTCTCGTGAACCCGCGAAGCCCACACCCGTTATCATCATAAATAGTTACCCATGGAATTCACGAACGCCCGCATTTTGATCACCGGAGGCTCGTCAGGCCTCGGCAAAGCCACCGCCCAACTCCTCATCGAGCGCGGAGCTCGTGTAGCCATCACCGGACGCGACCGCAGCAAACTCGAGCAAGTAGCCGCTGAACTGGGCGCCTGGGCCCTGCCTTATGATGCGAGCAAGGAGTCCGACATTATGGCGATGTACGCCGAGGTCGACCGCGAATGGGGAGGCCTAGATGTGCTCATCAACAATGCGGGCATCGGATTCTTTGGTCCCGTGGATGAAGTGTCGTGGTCGGACTTCGAAACCATTTTTCACACCAACGTATTTGGCGCCGCACTCATCGGTCGCGAAGCCGCTCGCCGAATGAAGGCCCAAAACAAGGGCAACATCATCAACATCGCTTCGAGTGCAGGTGTGCGCGGATTCAAAAACGGAACCGTCTACGCCGCCTCCAAGTTTGCTGTTCGCGGAATGACCGAATGCTGGCGCGACGAACTGCGTCCGTTCAACATTCGCGTGATGCTAGTGAACCCATCTGCGGTACCTACCGCATTCAATGTCGAGAACCGCGAAGAGAAGCCGCTCAAGGACAACATGCTCCGCCCCGAAGAGCTCGCCCACGCCATGGTGAGCGCTTTGGCGATGGACGACCGCGGATTCATCCCCGAACTCGGCGTCTGGGCTACCAATCCATTCTAGTTTCTCGATTCTTGGGTAACTAGTTACCAGTCACCAGTTACTAGTTACTAGTTGCTGGCTTGAGCCGAGGATTCATTACCCGAAACCAAATGGGCGGAACAGCCGCCAGCACCATCATCGCCGGATAGCCCGCGGGCATTTGCGGTGCCTCGTCAAAGTGATCCAGTACAGGGTACGGCTTGTGCGGATGCGCGTGGTGGTCTGAGTGGCGGGTCAGCTCAAACAGCATAAACCGACCGAGCGGATGGTTTGAATTCCACGAATGAGCAGGCTGTGCGTTTTCGTAGCGGAACTCGCTCAATTTTGCCCGAAGGAGCCCGTAGTGCTCGATGTAGTTGACCGTTTCAAGCAGGACAATCCCCATGGCCGCAGCGGCAAGAAAAGGCACGAGCGCCTCGGGGGCCACGAGCCAAAATCCGTAAAGCATGAGTAGTTGCGCCGCGAACAACGTCGCCATCAATCGAGGCTTCAGGCGCCAGGCGGTTTGCCACACGCCTACAATACTTCGCAACCAAAACGCATACAGCACCTCGCCGTAGCGCGCCGTCGACGCATCCTCAGGAGTTGCCACGTTCTTGTGGTGGCCCAGGTTATGGTCGATGAAAAACTGTCCGTAAAGCGTGGTGACCAGCAAGCCCTGGGCAAGCCGTTGGTAGGTGGTGTTCGGACGGTGGCCAAGTTCGTGGGCGACGTTGATGGCTAAGGTTCCGCACGAGACGCCCATTGCCGTAATGTGGCCGACCAACGAGGTGAGGTCGCCGGCGGCGCGGTCTTCGGGCACCACCATTAAAAAGAGTCCAATCGCACCGAGGTGAAGCGGAATCTGGACCAGCACAAGCACGTCGTACCAAGGTTGACGCAGGCGCTCGGCCCGTTGGGCCTCGCTTAGATTCGCCGCAAACGTGGGTAAAACTGCCTCGAGCAGTGGCACGACTCCGAATGCAAACCCCAGTGCCGCAAACGACCAAGGCCCGCGACTGAGAAGCCCGACATAGATGGAAGCAGGAAGAAGCAGCGAAAGCAAGTAGCGCAGTCCGGTCATGCACCCAAGATAGGGCGCGGCTCCCAACGGTCCAACACCTTCATCCTGAGGAACATTTCTTCGCTGTACCAGCCGTATTCACGGGTTTTGCGCACCATGGGCGCATGTTCACGGCTTCGGTAGGCAAAGGCGTCGAGGGCTTCGGCGTTGCGCCACACACTTAACGTGGCCTGTTCGACAAGGGGCAGCTCCCCTACCCCTTTGCGGTACATCAGGTCTGGCAACTGATCGAGGTGGCGGCTGGCACCCGGAACGTTCCACCAAAAGCGAATCGCCTGCGACCACTTGATGCGCGCTCGGGTGAGCACGGCCACTTCGTCGGTTGGATTCAATGTGGCGAGCGTAGCCCCCTCGAGGAGGTGTAGGCCGCCCCAGCTTCCGTGGCCGCGAACAGGTTGGGCGTTCCAGCCCCACTCTTCGTGCGCCGAGGCGCGCCATTCTGCCCATCGCGCATCGCCCTCAAAAAACGCCGAAGCCTGGGCCTCAGTGTCCCAAACACCAAACCACGCGTAGGTGCTGAAGTCAGGCCAGATTGAAAATCCGCTGCCGGCACCGCTACCGAGCTGCTTGGCGAAGCGGAGTCCGTCGGCCGACCACGGTTGACGCAGGGCAAAACCCTGAGAACCAAAGGCCCACCACTGGGCTTTGCGGCCCTGCCAGCGTAAAAATCGCACGGTAATAAACGGGGTACTTGCCATTTTGTCAGTTCTCTACGAAGGTAACGGCTGTGGCATGCCCCTTGTTCCATCGTGACCGCACTAAACGATTAAAAAATGGCTACAGGTAAAATCAATGTATCGGCGGACAACATCTTTCCCGTCATCAAGAAATTTCTCTACAGCGACCACGAAATTTTCCTTCGCGAACTGATTTCGAACGCGGTCGACGCCACCAACAAGCTTAAAACGCTGAGCAACCTCGGCGAATTCTCTGGGGAACTTGGCGACCTCAGCATTCACGTAGACGTCGATAAAAAGAAAAAGACCATCACCATCCGCGACCGCGGAATCGGTATGACTTCCGACGAAGTCAACAAGTACATCAACGACGTGGCCTTTTCGGGTGCTACTGAATTCGTGAACGCGTACGAGGGCAAAATCGACAAGGGTGCCATGATAGGCCACTTTGGACTCGGATTCTACTCGAGCTTCATGGTGTCGAGCAAGGTCGAAATCCACACCCGCAGCTGGAAGTCCACCGAAGACGAAGGCGCACTTTGGTCGTGCGACGGCTCACCCGAATACAGCCTCGACACCAAAAAGAAGAAGGACCGCGGAACCGACATCATCCTGCACATTGACGGCGACTCTGAGGAGTTTCTCGAGGAGTTTAAGATCAACGAACTACTGAAGAAGTACGCCCGATTCATGAGCGTACCCATCATCTGCGGCGAAAAGGACGAGCGCTACAACGCCGCCAAAGAAGGTGAAGATGCGAAGTGGGAAACCAAAAAGGTTCCCAACGTCATCAACCCCGACAGCCCCGCGTGGACTAAGAAGCCCAGCGAGTTGAGCGACGAGGACTACAAGGCTTTCTACAAAGCACTCTACCCCTATACGTTTGAGGAGCCCCTCTTCCACATCCACATGAACGTGGATTACCCGTTTGATTTGACCGGAATTCTGTTCTTCCCGAAAATCAAGCCCAACATGGAGCTGAACAAGAACAAAATTCAGCTCTACCAGTCTCAGGTTTTTGTGACTGACAATGTCGAGGGAATCGTTCCTGAATTCTTGATGATGCTGCACGGGGTTATAGACTCCAAAGACATTCCGCTCAACGTATCGCGCAGCTACCTGCAAGCCGACGGAAACGTTAAAAAAATCAGCGGCCACATCACCAAAAAGGTGGCTGACAAGCTCGAAGAAATGTTCAAGGCCGACCGCGCCGACTTCGAGCAAAAGTTCAAGGACATCGCCGTCATCATCGAGTACGGAATGGTGACCGACGACAAGTTCTTTGAGCGCGCCCAGAAGTTCAGCCTGCTGCGCAGCGCGGTGGATGAGCAGAACTACACTATTGACGAGTACCTCGAAAAAATTTCGGCCCTTCAAACCGACAAGGACGGAACGAAGGTGGTGCTCTACGCGTCCAATAAAGACAGCCAGCACAGCTACATCCAAAAGGCCAAGGCCGAAGGCTACGATGTGGTACTGCTCGACTCTCCGATTGCGGGGCACTGGATTCAAAAAATCGAGGGCGCCAAAGAAAAAGTTCGCTTCGCACGTGTGGACAGCGACATGCTCGACAAGCTGATTCCGAAAGAAGGCGAGCGAGCGCACCTGCTGACGGATTCCGAAAAAGAGAGCCTCAAGGGCTACGTCGAGGGCGCCATCAACGACAAGAACTACAGCGTGCGCATCGAGGCCCTGGCAAGCGACGACCTGCCGATGATGGTGGTGATGCCCGAGTACATGCGCCGCATGAAAGAAATGAGTGCGACCGGTGGCGGCGGATTCATGGGCATGGGCGACTTCCCTGATCACTACGACGTGGTGGTGAACGGAAACCATGCGCTCGCCGGAAAGATCCTCAAGTCTGAAGAGCCCGCCGAGCGCGACCAGCTCATTTTGCATGCGAAGGACCTCGCACTGCTTCAGCAAGGTCTGCTCACGGGCGAACGTTTGACCGCATTTGTGAACCGTTCGCTGGAGCGCCTTGTTTAAACGCTTAAATTCACCAACATGAAAAAGCAACTTATTTTGGGATTCTTGGCGCTTTCGAGCACGGGGATCTTCGCCCAAGAGCTACCCCAGCCCTCGCCCAAGGCAGTGGTTGAGCAGCGCATTGGCCTTACCGACACCAAACTCACCTACTGGCGCCCGAGCGCGAAGGGCCGCGATATTTACACCGAAGTCGTTCCCGTCGGTACCCACTGGCGCATGGGCGCGAACGGTAGTACGCTGCTCGAACTCAGCACCGAAGCAACGGCGGGCAAATTCACAATTCCGGCTGGAACGTACAGCCTGTCGCTGATTCCGAACGACGGAGAATGGACGCTCGTCGTCAACACCGACATCAAAGGATGGGGCATTTATGAATACACGGCTGAGAAGGACGTGGCCCGCATTTCAGCTCCGGTTGAAGAAGGCGAGTTTGTCGAATCGATGACGCTCTACTGGGACAACTTGTCTGCCGACGGCGGTGACCTGATCGTGGCGTGGGGAAAGCTCCGCGCACGCTACAATTTTGAGGTTCCGACGGCAAAGCTGGCCAAGGCCAACCTCGAAAAGGCCTTGAGTGATCCGAATGCAGCATGGACCGTGTGGCGGAATGCGGCGCGCTACGCCTCAGACCAGGGAATGCCCGAAGCCGAGAAGTGGGCGGCTAAGGCCTGCGAGCTCAAGGCCGACAACTGGTACGTGCACTACCTCTACGCCCAAATTCTCGCCAAAAACGGCAAGACCAAGGACGCGATGAAGGCTGCGCAAGCGTCGCTCAAGGCCGGACAGGCTGACGCCAAGGCCAACGGAAAATCCTTCGGCAACGAAGAAGATGTTCAGAAGCTCATCAGCAGCTTGAAGTAAGATTTCTTTACGACTTTACGAGGGGCAAAAAGGCATTCATGCTTTTTTGCCCTTTTTTGTTGAACCAAATACCCCAAAACGCGGTTAAACGGGCATGAAGCTTCCACAAAACCTACGTCTTGCCGTTGCAGCGGCCTTGAGCATCCTGTCGTTCAGCGCCTTGGCACAGGCAACCTTACGCGGAACTGTCGTAGACAACGCCACCAACGAACCCATTCCCGGTGCCGTCGTGCGCATTGACGGCCGGACGGCCACTGGTCTTAGTGACTTTGAAGGCAAGTTCCGCATCGAAAACCTCGCTCCTGGCTTGGTGAATGTGCGCATCGAGGCCATTGGATACCAGGCCTACACGGCGTTTGAGATTCAGCTCACCCGTGCGAAGGCGGCTGAACTTCCCGTGCGCCTCAAGGAATCCACCACCCAGCTCGAGGAGGTCGAAATCACCGCCCAGTCCCAGTTTCAACGCGTCGACCAATCTCCAGTAAGCGTGCAAAGCATCGGAATCAACGAAATCCGCCGCAATCCAGGCGCCAACCAAGACATTTCAAAGGTGATTCAGTCGCTTCCGGGCGTGGCAAGCGGCGGAGCGGCCTTTCGCAACGACCTCATCATTCGCGGCGGCGGCCCCAACGAAAACATCTTTTTCTTGGACGGAATCGAGATTCCGGCCATCAACCACTTCGCCACCCAAGGCGCGAGCGGTGGCCCTGTGGGCATGATCAACGTGAACTTCATTCGCGACGTCGACTTCTACACGAGCGCCTTCCCCGTGCAGCGCGGCGGAAGCTTGAGCTCGGTCATGGAACTCAACCTGCGCGACGGTTCCGAAGAAAAAGTCAACGGCATATTTCAGGTCGGAGCCTCTGAAGTCGGCCTCACCCTCGATGGCCCGCTGTCCAAGAAAACGACCTACTTGGCGAGTGTGCGCCGCAGCTACCTGCAGTACCTGTTTGGAGTAATTGGGCTTCCGTTTTTGCCCACCTACAACGACTACCAAATCAAGGTCAAGCACAAGTTCAACCGCAAAAACCAACTCACCTTTTTGAGCTTGGGCGCCTACGACGTCAGCGAACTGAACCTCGAGCGCAACGAAACCGAGGACCAGCGCTACATTCTAAACTACCTGCCTTCGTACAACCAGTGGAACTATTCGATCGGAGCCAAGTACACCCACTTCGGACGCTTCGGGGCCACCAACGTGGTGCTGAGTCGGTTCATGCTCAACAATGAATCCGAGAAGTATTTTGACAACGACCGCAATGGCGAACTGCTGCTGAACTACGGTAGCCAAGAAATTGCCAACAAGCTCCGCGTCGAGCAGCCCTGGAAGGCCAAAAACTGGGAAGGCCTCGTGGGATTCGGCGCCGAGCAGCTGAAGTACAACACCTCGACGTTTGACAAGCGTTTCCCGGGCGGATTTGTCCTTGACTACGATTCCGAGGACGTGTACTACCGCGGTTCGCTCTTTGCCAACGCCGTCGGAACCTTTGCCGAAGGCCGCATGAAGCTATCCCTTGGCCTGCGCACCGACGTGCTTAACTTCAACGAAAGCACCCGCAACCCACTCGACCAGCTTTCGCCGCGCGTGGCGCTCAGCTACAACATTAATGCGGATTGGACCGTGGACGCCAACGTGGGCCGCTACTTTCAGCTTCCGCCATTTACCGCACTCGGATACGTGGGCACCGACGGCGACAACCAGTCGCTGCGCTTCATCCAAGCCGACCACTACGTATTGGGCAGCACCAAATTCCTTCCGTGGAACGCTAAAGCCAGTGTTGAAGGCTTCTACAAGGCCTACCAGTACTACCCGCTCCTGCTGCGCGACAGCATTTCGCTCGCAACCCTCGGCGGTGACTTTGGGGTCATCGGAAACCAACTCGCAACACCGACCAGCACGGGCCGCGCCTACGGAGCCGAGTTCACCTACCAGCAAAAGCTGTTCAAGGGTTGGTTCGGAATCGCCGCCATCACCCTCGTGCGCAGCGAGTTCGCCGACTTCTTTGGGGACTATGTACCCTCGTCGTGGGACAACCGCATGATCGCCACGTTTACGTTCGGCAAAAAGTTTGGCAAAAACTGGGAATTTGGCGGCCAGTACCAGCATCTTGGCGGAGCCCCCTACACCCCATTCGACCTCGAGCGCTCTGCCAACATTCAGAACTGGAACGTCTTCGGCCGCGGCCTACCCGACTTCAGCCGTTTGAATTCCGAGCGATTCGGCGAATTCGACCGCCTCAACATCCGCGTCGACAAAAAGTGGTTCTTCAAAAAGTGGAACCTCGACCTCTACATGGACGTGCAAAACGCATTGGCCTACAAGCTCGAAGGTCCGGCGTTCATCGATGTGGTGCGCGACGCCGACGGCAATCCCATTGTGGACCCCAACAACCCAACCCAGTACCTCACGAAGTTCTTGGACAACACCCAAGGTATCGTGCAACCGGGCATCGGAATCATCGTCGACTTTTGATCCGCTTTACGCGGACAGGCGCTGCGGACTTCACCGCCGGCTCTTCATCGCGCACCGGTACGTCGAGCTCTTCGGCGCGCTCCTCGTACAGCAGGTAGCGCATGCGCGCGAACTGGTAGCGCATCAAATCCTGCTGGTACCACGTGCGAAACTGTTCGGGGGACCAACCTTCATCAAGGGCTTTGCCCAAGGTGGATGTGCCGGCCAAACGGTGCAGAAAACTACGGTAAAACGGTTTGTGCACGTTTAGGCTATCGGCTAAGGTCAGTGAATCGTAGCGGCGCGCAGCCTCCCAAAGCGGTCGCCAATCAATGCCTTGCGGACCCGCAACCGTACGCAAGTCCACGCCGTAGCAGGTGTCGCCCTCGTGCGGCGGCTTGCTTGCCCCCACCCGAGACTGGGGCACAAATCCAAACGTAGAATCGCCCCACCACGGGGCGCCGTAGGC
>CBFHNK010000063.1:0-9279 GCA_965657195.1 uncultured Schleiferiaceae bacterium | reverse complement strand
CAACCTAAAGGTATAAAAAATAAATTTTATTTACACCTTAAAGTTTAAAATATTGCGCTTTATTTACACCTTTAGGTTGCAAAAATGAGCCTCAATGCGTCTTAAGTGCCGACCTCGCCAACGAGCCAACGAGCCAATCTCAGCTAATCTCGCCAGAATTACCGAAGCGAAAAAAGCGAATCCACACCCAGTCGGCGCGGAGCAATAAAGCCTTCGGCGTGGGCCACACCCATCACGCGACCCCATTCGGCGGTGCGGGCCGTGAGCGACTCCCAAAACCACTTGGACGAAATCACGGTTTCGGGTCCGTCGGCACCCTCTTGGTAGAATTGCGACGCGTGCGCGGCAAGCGAAGCCATTTTGGCATCGATAAATTCTGAAACATCGACCGTGAAATCCGCCTTAAGGTCGTAGAACTGAATGTAGTGGTAGACGTGCTCGGGGCGGAACGGCGTCTGAGGCTGCCCGTCCTCTCCAACCGATTCCCACTTGTGCAGACCGGCTCTGAAGCAGGCCTCAACGACCATGGCCGAGGCAACCCCGTGGTCGGGATGGCGGTCGCGCGGAGCGTTGCACAGCACAATGCGCGGACGGTGGGCACGAACGAGTTCGATGATGCGCTGCTGGCTGTCGAAGTCGTTCACAAGGCGTCCGTCGGGCAAATCGAGATTGACGCGAAACGTCGCCCCGAGGATCTGGGCCGCTTTCACGGCTTCGGCATCGCGCTCGAGCACGGTTCCGCGGCTGCCCATTTCGCCGCGCGTTAAATCGACCAAGCCCACGGTATGGCCGAGGGCCACGTGCTTGGCTAAGGTTCCGCCGCAGCCCAACTCAATGTCGTCGGGGTGGGCGCCAATGGCGAGAATATCTACGTGCATGCTCGGTTACTTTCCGAGCGCAAAGTTCCGAATTTCTGAATTAGTCGGCGACACGGTCGACAGGTGGCTGCTCACCCACTGACCTTTTTCGTTGATGAGGAACTTGTGAAAGTTCCAGCGAACCGTCGCATCCTTAGCGCCATTCTTGGTCTTGCTGGTCAACCATTGGTAGATCGGGTGCGGGTTGTCGCCTTTGATCGCAACCTTTTCCATCATCAAAAAGGTGACGCCGTAGTTCTTTTGGCAAAATGCGCCGATTTCTGACGCGGAACCCTTTTCTTGACCCCCAAAGTCGTTGCATGGGAATCCAAGGATGACAAAGTTTCCGCCCTTAGCCTCGTCCCACAGGGCCTGAAGTTCTTTGTACTGCGGCGTGAATCCGCACTCCGAAGCCGTATTGACAATGAGTACACGCTTGCCCTTGAGCTGCGCAAAGTCGTAGACTTCTCCGTCAAGCGTGCGCGCCTGAAGGCTGTAGAAATCGATAGGAGCATCTACGGGCTGGGCCATAGAGCGGCTGCATCCGAGCAGCGTAGTAAGTAGGGACATGGCCAATAATTTCTTCATCATGATAGGGGTATAACCGCAAAACGAAGTTAGGGTTCACCACGCTGCCTACCTTTGAGCCATGAAACGTTGGTGGACCCTAGGTCGGTGGGCACTTCAGGCGGACTTTCGCCACCGCGCACAGAGCGTGCAGTTCATCCTGTTTACCGCGGTCGCGACGTACTTGGTCTACAGCGTGGCTCAGTCGCCGAGTCCGACGGTGTGGCTCGCGCTGCTCTGGGTCGTCGTGCTCTTTAGTGCGATGCAGGCCGCCTTTCGGGCGTTTCACGAGCCGGAATCTTTGTGGGCCTACCTCAACCAGCTGGCGAGTCCTGCCGCGATTTTGGGAGTAAAAAGCCTCCAAGTCGCCGTGCACACCCTGCTCACCGCGGCCGCAGCGCTGCTGCTTTTTGGGTTATTTTTTGGGATGCCGGAATCTGCCCGGAGCGTTGACGCGGTGCTCAAAGTCACGGTGGCCTTAATGCTTGGCTCATTGGCCTTTGCGGCGACCATGAGTTTTACTTCGGCCTTGGCGAGCCGTGCAGGGTCCAACCCCACGCTGATGGCTACGCTGAGCCTGCCTTTGCTACTTCCGGCGGTGCTGGTGGCCCGACGCGCCAGCAGCTTGGCTGTGGCCAACCAAGACTGGGCTGAACTGGCAATGCCCCTTTTTGGCGAGGTCGTCATGATGGGCCTCCCACTCGCCTTGGGGAGCGTGCTTATGCCCTACCTTTGGAAGCAGTGAAAAACGGCTTTTCAATCGCATGGAAAACCGCGGCAGCAGCGCTCGTGTGCTACAGTCTGGTTGCGGGTTTGGCGGCTCCGGTTCCGCGACTTTTTATTCTCAACGAAACCATTCGCAACCTCTACTTTCACGTGCCCATGTGGTTCACGATGATTGCGCTCATGGGGGTTTCGCTGGGGCACAGCATCGGGAGCTTGCAGCGCCCCGGGCAGGCCGGGCTCGAAGCAGACCAAAAGGCGCGATTGGCCGCTGAGGTTTCGCTGGTATTCGCGTCACTGGGACTCTTCACCGGAATGATCTGGGCACGCTTCACGTGGGGCGCCTACTGGACCAACGACCCCAAACTCAACGGAACCGCCGTAGCCATCCTCATCTACCTCGCCTACTTTGTGCTGCGTAGCAGCGTCGAGGACCCCGAAAAACGCGCTCGATTGGCCGGAACATTTAACATTTTTGCGTTTGTGCTCATGATTGTCTTCATCGGAGTACTGCCGCGTATGACCGACTCGCTCCACCCCGGCAACGGCGGTAACCCCGCGTTTGGCTCGTACGACCTCGACAGCGGAATGCGTGCGGTCTTTTACCCCGCTGTGCTCGGATGGATCGGAATTGGTATTTGGATTGTTGAACTCCGAGTGCGTTTAACGCGTTTAAGCAAGTAGTACCCGTATGAAACGTTTTTTACAGCAAGGCCCTCCCGTTGAAATGGCCGACGCCTTTCGCGCCGACGGCAAGATTTGGGTGGTCATCACCGTGATCGGAATCATTTTTGTCGGAATCGTAGCGTACATGGCATGGTTGGACGTTCGGTTGCGCAAGGCCGAAAAATCCGCGAAGTAAATGAAGCGCAACCACATCATTGCCCTTGTCGTCATCGCCCTTTTGGTGGGAGCGCTGATGGTGACCATTCAGGACGCCAGCACCTATGCCACGTTTGAAATGGCTGAAAAAAAGAGTCCCGAAACGGTGACCGTGGTGGGGCACCTCGATCTGGACCAGCCGATTACGTTTAACGCCCAAACGTCCATGCTCCGGTTTACGGCCTTGGACAAAGACGGCGAGCGCAGCGTGGTGTACTTCAACCAACCCAAGCCAACTGACTTCGAGCGATCTGAAGAGATTACGCTGACCGGACTCAGCTCAGGGGATACCGCATTTTTTGCACAAGATATTTTGATGAAATGCCCGTCCAAGTACGCCGACGAGGCCAAGCTTAGCGCGGAATGAACTACATCGGGGAACACACTTTTTGGGCCTTAGCGGGCCGCTTTTTTACCTACCTCGCCTTTACCGGTGCCCTCGGAACCGCGCTGTTCTACGGACTCAACTGGTTCCGGCCCGGAGCCTGCAGCGGTCCCGACGAACTAGGTCGACCCCGCCCTGCCCACGGCCCCTTTTTGAGCGCCGGCCGAGCCTCGTTCGTGCTGCACAGCATTGGAATCCTCGGGGTACTCAGCATCCTCATGACCGCCATTCTCAGCCACTGGTTTGAATTTGACTACGTGTGGCGGCACTCGTCGCGCGACCTGCCCATCGAGTACGTTTTTAGCGCACTGTGGGAAGGCCAAGAGGGCAGCTTCATCATCTGGATGTTCTGGCACATGGTCCTAGGCTGGTTCTTGGTTCGCGGCGCCCGCTCGTGGGAGCACGGCACCATGGCCGTCGTCGGCCTCGCCCAGCTGCTCCTTACCAGCATGATTTTGGGCGTCTATGTCTTCGGAACCAAAATCGGATCCAGCCCCTTCGTCCTCATTCGTGAACTTCCTGAAAACCTTGGACTTCCGTGGACCACCATCAAAGACTACTTGATCCGAATTCCCGCGTTTCGCGACGGCCAGGGACTGAACCCCTTGCTTCAAAACTACTGGATGGTCATTCACCCTCCGACCCTGTTTTTGGGCTTTGCCGCGACGCTGATTCCCTTTGCCTACGCGGTGGCGGGCTGGATCGAGCGCCGTCCCTTGGACTGGGTCACTCCCGCCCTACCCTGGGTGTTTTTTGGTGTGGGCGTTCTCGGAACCGGCATCCTCATGGGCGGAGCCTGGGCCTATGAGGCACTGAGCTTCGGAGGCTTTTGGGCCTGGGACCCGGTTGAAAACGCGTCGCTTGTTCCGTGGATCACTTTGGTGGCCGCGGGCCACTTGATGTTTATCGTCAAAAAGAAAAAGACTTCGGGCGGCCTCACCGCCATCATGGTGATGCTGACATTCGTCCTCATCCTTTACTCGACCTTTTTAACGCGCAGTGGCGTGCTGGGCGACAGTTCGGTGCACTCGTTTGTCGACCTTGGCCTCAACGGCCAGTTGATGCTGCTCCTGGGCTTTTTTGCCCTCGGAAGCCTCGTACTGCTCGTCGCCCGCTGGCGCGCCCTGCCCAAGAACAGCGCCGATGAGGCGTTCTCGTCGCGTGAGTTCTGGTTGGTAATTGGCAGCCTGGTGCTGCTGCTTAGTGCCGTGCAAATCAGCTTCAGCACGAGTATTCCGGTCCTCAACAAAATCATTGGCCCCGAAGGCTTGATTCCATTGCTCGGCGAGGCCATGGCTCCGCCAGCCGACGTGTTCAAGCACTACCACTCGATTCAGATTCCCGTGGCAATCGTCGTATCGCTGTTCATGGCGGCAGTGCCTTTCTTGCGCTGGGATTCGACTCCAGGAGCGATGATGCGCCGCATGATTCCGTCGCTCGTCGCTTCACTCGTTTTAGGTGGTTTGGCCGCATGGGGGCTCAAGTTTGACCAGCCGATGTACGCCGTGCTGCTGATCACTGGCATGTTTGCTGCGTTTGCCAACATGGACTACTGGCTGCGCTTTTTGCGCGGAAACTGGCGCAGCGGAGGCCTCGCCCTCGCCCACTTTGGGTTTGCCTTGATTTTGCTCGGCGCTTTGATTAGCAACGGAAAAAAGCAGGCAATTAGCCAGAATCCGGTGTTTTTGCACAAGGACTTCCCGGCGAACGAACACATTTTGATTCCGGCCGGAGACACCGTCTCGATGCACCCCTACTGGGTCGAGTGGACCGGCGAACGCCGCGAAGGCCATTTTCAGATTTACGACGTCAATTTTTACGGAACCAATCCGGACCAAACGCCGGGCGAAAAGCTGTTCTCGCTGGCCCCGTACATCCAGATCAACCCGAGAATGGGCAACGTGCGCGAGCCGTCGACCAAGCACTACTGGGACCGCGACATCTACACCTACGTGAGCTTTGCCGACATGCGCAGCCCCGAAGAAAAGGAGAGCGGATGGACCGAAGAAATGGAGGCCACCATGGGCCGCGGCGAAGAAGTGTTTGTGTTCGACGAGTTCATGATGCGCTGCGACAGCATTATCGTCAACGACGCCCAGATGGTGCAAGAAACGGGCGACCTCGCGGCGCTCGACATGTCGGCTCGCCTGACGCTCAAGCACATGGACGGCCGGAGCGAAACCATCGATGTTCCGTACCAAGTGCGCGGCAACCAAGCCATGCCGGGCGAAGCCGAATTCGCGGCCCTAGGCGTCAAAGCTCGATTTGACGGAGTTTCCGACGAGCCTGGACGCTTCACCATGAAGTTTTGGCGCAAGTCGCCCGAAGATGATGAATTTATTCTGCTTCAGGCATTCATATTCCCGTACATCAACCTACTGTGGTTGGGCGTGGTGCTCTTGGCGATTGGCTCAGGGCTTGCCGTGGCAAAGCGGATTGCCGGCCCCAAACCCGCGCCCAAGGCATGATCTATGTGGTGGGCCGTGGCCGTGTGGGCTCGGCGCTCACCGCGGCGCTTCCTGAGGCGATTGCCGTTGCGGGTCGCGGATTTTCGGGCATGAGTGCCTTAACGGCTGACGATGTGGTGGTACTGAGCGTTCCGGACGCTGCTGTGGCCCAATGTGCGGCGGCACTAGCCGAAACGCCTGCTGTGGTGCTGCACTGCGCCGGGGCTGTACCCCTATCGGCACTCGGACAGGGGTCCCGGGGGGTGTTTTATCCCATGGTTTCGTTTCGGTCGAGCGTAGCGTGGAACCAGGTTCCGGTCTTTGCCGAATCCACCGACGAGCGCGCCGCGCATGCGGTGCGCGACCTGGCCCAACAGCTGTGCTGCACTGAGCCCCGTTCCGCCAGCAGCGAAGATCGGGCGCGCTACCACCTTGGGGCCGTGTTTGCCAATAACTTCAGCAACCACGTGGTGGCATTGCTTCAGGCCTACTGCGCCGAGGTCGGACTCGACCCGAGTGTCTACCGCGAAATGCTAGTGGATACCGTTCGCGATGCCGTGGATGGCGACGCACGATCGCTCCAAACCGGACCCGCCGCACGGGGCGACCGCAGCACCGTGGATCAGCACCTTGAGCGGTTACCCGAAGGGTTCCGCACCGTATACCAAGCTTTGAGTGAATCTATTGAACGCCACGCGCGATGAACTACAAAACCAAGCTCAAAAACATTAAGGCCATGGCGTTTGACGTCGACGGCGTGTTTACCGACGGAACCGTTCAGCTTTGGCCGGGCCAAGAACCCATTCGCAATTTTCACAGCAAGGACGGATACGCGGTACAAGTAGCTGCACGCCAAGGATTTATTTTGGCGGCGATCACTGGGGGTAAATCCGAAACAGTGAAAGAGCGCGTCAAAGGCCTCGGAGTGCAGGACGTGTGGCTGGGCGCACGGCACAAGATCGAGGCCTACGAAGAGTGGTTGGCGATGTACGATTTGCGCGACGAAGAGGTACTGTATATGGGCGACGATTTGCCCGACATGGAGGTCCTGATGCGCGTTGGTTTGTCGTGCTGCCCGCAGGATTCGGCCCCTGAAGTCCGAGCCATTGTGGACTACATTTCGCCGATTGAGGGTGGCCGCGGATGCGTGCGCGAGGTCATCGAGCAGGTGCTGCGCGCCCAAGGCACGTGGAATTTACCCGAACACCGAAATTGGTGAAAAAGCTTCCGTACACCTTGCGCGGCCAGCTGGTGCTGGGCAGTGCCTCACCACGCCGACGCGAGCTGCTCGCCGTTTTGGGGATTCCCTACACCGTGCGCACGAGTGACGCTGACGAATCGGCTCCGGGGGTGCTGAGCGACGTCGAGACGGTACGTTATGTGGCCCGCCTCAAGGCTGAGGCACTTGTACCGGAACTTGCCCACGGTGAGGTCCTTCTCACCGCGGACACCGAAGTCTGGTTTGAAGGCCGTCGCTTTGGCAAGCCCCGCGACCTGGACCACGCGGTTGAAATGCTTCAAACGCTTCGCGGACAAACGCATAAAGTGATTACCGCAGTGTGCGCCACCGACGGCCACCAATGGTCGCAGGCTGAATCCATCGCAGAAGTCACGTTTCACCGGGTGGACGACGCCTTTATTCGCTACTATGTTGAAACGTTTCAACCGCTTGACAAAGCGGGCGCCTACGGAGCCCAAGAGTGGTTCGGCCAACTGGCCATTGAGCGCATCCACGGTACGTTTGACAACGTCAAAGGCCTACCGCTGGACACCGTCGTCGAGGTCCTCGGACCTTGGCTCGAAAACGCCTAACGCGTTTCACGCATATTCCCGATATTGCGGCCCATGCTGCGCGCCCTGACTCCCCTCCTCGTTCTGATTGCTGCCCTCGTCTTCAACGTTCAGGTATACGGCGACCGAAGTCTTGAAGGCAGCAACCAGCTGATCTTGCTCGCCGCGGCAGGTGTGGCCGCGCTGCTGGCCCCCAAGGACCGCAAATCGCTCATCTGGCACGGCATTCAAGGCACCATCTCTGATTCCGCCAAAGCCCTGCTCATTCTGCTAATGGTCGGCGCCCTCGCCGGCACCTGGATGGCGAGCGGAATCATCCCGACCCTCATCGTCTACGGCCTCAAAATGCTGACGCCACAAACCTTTCTCGTTGCCGCTACCGTGCTGAGCGCCGCCGTAAGTCTGGCGACCGGCTCGTCGTGGTCCACCGCTGCAACCGTCGGAATCGCCTTGATGGGCATCGGCCAAAGCCTGGGACTGCCCGCAGGATGGATCGCCGGAGCCGTCATTTCGGGCGCCTACTTTGGCGACAAAATGTCTCCGGTTAGCGACACCACCAACATCGCGGCGACCATGGCCGGAGCCGAACTCACCGACCACATTCGCCACATGATCTGGACCTCGGGGCCCGCAATCCTTGTGGCCCTGGCCGTATTTGGCATCAAAGGCCTCTCAGCTAACGAATCCGGCGACCTCAGTGAAGTGGCCGTCATCACCGACCTGCTCGAGTCTAAGTTCACGATTAGCCCGTGGCTGCTGCTGGTTCCGATCGCCAGCATTGCGCTCATCGCCCTCAAGCTCGACGCACTGGCTGCCATGGGCCTCGGAACCCTCGCCGGAGCCGTCGCCGCCAACATCCTTCAGCCGCACATTATCGCCGAAATCGCGGGCCACAGCGGCCCCAGCGCGTGGTACGAGGGCAGTATGCAGGCCATGTACGGCAGCACCCAAATTGCCATCGACCACCCCATGCTGAGCGATCTGCTCAAGGGCAAAGGCATGTACGGCATGCTGGGCACCGTCTGGCTGATTCTCTGCGCGCTCACCTTTGGCGGAATCATGGACGCCGCCGGATTTCTATCCACCCTCACACAGGGTCTGCTTCGCGTGGCGCGCGGAACCTTCGGCCTCATCTCGTCAACCCTAGCCTCAGGCCTGATGCTCAACATCACCGCTTCGGACCAGTACTTGGCCATCGTGGTTCCGGGGCGTATGTTCAAGAAGGCCTACGAGGAACGTGGTCTCAAACCCGAAAACCTCTCACGAGCCCTCGAAGATTCCGGAACCGTGACCTCAGCCCTTGTGCCCTGGAACACCTGCGGAGCCTACCAATCCAGCGTGCTGGGCGTCGCCACGGGCGAGTACTTTCTCTACGCCATCTTTAACTGGATGAGTCCGCTTGTGAGCCTGCTCCTCGCCGCCACGGGCTGGAAGATTACCAAGCGCTAGTCTGCAGTCCGTACTTTTGCCGCTATGCCCGTACTCAGCATCGTCATGCCGGCCTACAACGAAGCCGCGACCATTCACCTCATTTTGGACAAAGTCCGCGACTGCCGCCTGCCCGATGGTTGGACCAAAGAGCTCATCGTCGTCAACGACTGCAGCAAAGACGGAACCGAAGAGGCCA
>CBFHNK010000062.1:0-9512 GCA_965657195.1 uncultured Schleiferiaceae bacterium | reverse complement strand
AATCGACGTGCGGGAGCAAAAAATGACGCTTCCGTTGATTTATGCGCTGCGCCGCGCGGATTCCGCCAAAAAGCGTGAACTCATGCGCATTGTGCGCCGTAAGTCCAACGACCCTGAGAGCATTCGCATCCTGATGACCGATGTGGCGTCGCTTGGAGGCCTCGACTACGCCCGCGAACGACGGGACCACTACCTCGGTGAGGCCCGTGGAATCTTGGCGGAATTCCCCGCCGGGGAGGCCCGCCAAGCCCTTGAAGTTCTTGTGGATTTTGTGGGCCAGCGGGCCAAATAATTCCTACCTTCAAGTTTATGGGACTCATTTCACCAGCCACTATTGACCGCATTCTCGATGCCGCGCGCATTGAGGAAGTGGTGGGTGAATTTGTGACCCTGAAGCGCAGCGGGGGGTCCTTTCGCGGGCTGAGTCCGTTTACGCAAGAGAAGACGCCTTCGTTTTATGTGGTTCCGTCCAAGGGAATTTTCAAGTGCTTTTCGTCGGGCAAAGGCGGCTCGGTCGTGACGTTCTTGATGGAGCACGAACAGCTGTCGTACCCCGACGCGCTTCGCTGGCTCGCCAAGAAGTACAATGTTGAAATTGAGGAAGAAGAATCGACTCCCGAGCAGGACGCGGTGCGCGACCGACGCGAGAGTATGTTTTCGGTCAACGCGTTCGCGCTCAAGCAGTTTAGTGAGTGGATGTGGAACGACGACCACGGCCGCGCCGTGGGATTGGCCTACGTTCGCGAGCGCGGATTCACCGACGAGACGATTAAGAAGTTTGAACTCGGCTTTCACCTAGAGGGCCGCGACACCTTTGCCAAGGCTGCCCTGAAGGCAGGCTACCAGAGCGAATTTTTGGAGGCTACGGGCTTGTGCATCAAGCGCGAGTCCGGAGACTTGGTCGACCGATTCTGGGGCCGGGCTATGTTTCCTATTCACTCGTTGAGTGGGCGGGTGGTCGGATTTGGCGGCCGCGTGCTGCGCAGCGACGCAAAAACGGCGAAGTACCTGAACAGCCCAGAGTCAGAGATTTACCACAAGTCCCAGGTGCTCTACGGCCTTTTTCAGGCCAAGCAGGCGATCAGTCGGGCCAATAAGGTCTACCTCGTCGAGGGCTACACCGACGTGATCAGCATGTACCAGGGTGGGGTGCACAACGTGGTTTCGTCGAGCGGAACCGCGCTGACGCTCGACCAAATCCGCCTGATTAAGCGCCTTACGGAGCACGTCACCCTGCTGTACGACGGGGATAAGGCCGGAATCCGGGCATCGTTTCGCGGAATTGACCTGCTCCTTGAAGAGGGGCTTTACGTGCGCGCGGTGCCCTTACCGGTCGGTGAGGATCCGGACTCGCTCGCGCGGTCGATGGATTCCGAAGCACTGAATACCTACCTCACCGAGCACGAGGTCGACTTTATTCAGTTTAAAGTGGAGGCGCTGACCGACGAAGGTCAGGCCCAGGATCCGATACGCCGCGCTGAAGTGGTTCGGGATGTGGTGCAGTCGGTGGCAAAGATTCCGAATGCGATTTTGCGCGAAGTCTACCTGCGCGACAGTGCGCAGCGCCTCGGAATCGAGGAGCGAAGCCTCTATGCCGAAATGGAGCGCATTCGCGGGGCGGAACTCAAGAATGCGAGCCAGCGCAGGCCAGACAGGGATCCGTACGAGGATTCAAATCCGCCCGAAATGCAGGTGCAGCGGCCGCAGGCTCCGCGCCCCTTGGCGGTAGAAGAGGCACTGATTAAGGTTCTGCTGCAGCACGGCAGCGAGCGGGTAAAATGGACAGGTCCAGACGGACTCGAGCACGAAGACGCCTCGGCGGCGCTCATTTTGGACGACGTGAGCGGGGACGAGCTGGAATTTGCCCATGCGCCCTACCAGCGGATGTTTGCAGAAATGCTCGCAGTATGGCATGCCGAGGAGCGCATTTTGGGCCCAGAGTATTTTGTGCGCCACGAGGATCCGTCAATGGCGGCAACCGCCGCTGAGTGCCTGACGGAGCGCCACCAGCTGGCGGATTGGTCCCGAAAGAGCATTTATATCGGGGCAGTTGAGGAGCAGCTCTCAAGCCACGTCCACGAGTGCCTTTTGCGCTTTAAAGAACACCGTTTAGAGGACCGCATTAAAGAATTGATCGTGGAGTTGGGTGCTCTGACAGACGAAGTCGAGCGCCAGGCCAAAATGACCGAGTTTATGAACATTCAAGCGATGCGCAACGCCCTTAGGGCTGAGCTGCAGCGGGTGGTATGATCGTTGTGAACCCCTTAGTATGAATATTCCTGTACAGCGTCCTTCATGGGGTGTACGTTTGATTGCGCGCACGTTGGCGGCATTCGGGACGGCTTGGTTGCTGCCCGGAGTGGATTTGGATCAATTCACCACGGCAATTTGGCTGTCGGTGGTGCTGGCCCTGCTTAACGCTACGATCAAGCCGCTGCTGGTCATCTTTACGATTCCGCTGACCGTGTTCACTTTTGGCCTCTTTTTGCTGGTAATCAACGCCGGAGTCGTGCTGCTGGCCAGCGATTGGGTCGACGGATTCACGGTGAGCGGATTTTGGTCGGCCTTGGCGTTCAGCGTCATCTATTCGGCGCTTTCGAGCATGCTCGAGGGCCAGTGGAAGGTCCGCGTCCAGGGTGCGCGGCGGGGTTAGTCGGCGGGCTATCCTTGCCCGGTAACGCCCCCAGCGATGATGTACTTCATGATGTCGCCGGTTTTGCCATTCAGTGGCTCGACATAACTTGGCGGAACCACATACATATCGCCCATAATGGTCAACGCCAGCGGAACATAGACCATCACGTAGCCCTCGGGCGCGTTGCCCAGCTCCTTGAGCGTGTCGTCAGTGACGAATCCGACCTTGCGCACCTCGCTGTCGGGTGCCATGCGCACCAAGACCGCGTTTTCGAATCCTTTCTTTTTGCCGGTCAAGCTTTTCATGACGTCTTTGGTCGAACTGTACACGAGTTTGACGAGCGGAACCTTCTCGAGCAAGCCGTCCACCAACTTCACAAGCGGATTCTTGACGGCGAAGTTGCCCAAGAATCCGACGAGGGTCACCCCAACGAGGAGCGTCAGCAGCCCAAGCCCCGGAATATCAAAGGGAATGAGTGAGTCCAATGTGCTGAGGGCCCAGAAGAGTACGTACGCGGTAAGTGCCAAAGGTGTCGTGTAGAGCAGGCCTTGGATGAAGTAGTTGACGATGCGGTTTTTCATAGGGTGGGGTAGTTGGCTTGGGTTTTCTTAGGCAGTCCGGCGACCACGAGGTTGTAGGACTGGCGGATCCAGGCGGTGAGGGTTCGGTTGGGGGCGCTTCCGTCGAGGCGCACGGCGCTCCAGTGGACGGGGCTCATGTGGGATGCGCGCTCGAGGCAGGGGTACTCCGCGCGAAGGTCGTCGAGTACTTCGGGCGGAAATTTGAGGGCCATTCCGACGGGTTCGGGTTCGTCGAGCGGAATAATAGCAAACATTTTACCCGCCACCTTGAGCACGACGTGGTCAGGCCCAAACGGAGTCGTCACCTCGGCGTGCGGGAGCTCGGCGGCGTATGCAAGGGCTTCGTCTCGGTTCACGGTACTAAAGTTCGGTCAACGGATCCCAAAAGTGGCGGGCAAATTCTTGAATTTGATCCTCTTCGACGCGGATCCCTTCGGATTCGAGTTGCTGCTGCATGGCGGTAAATCCTCCGAAGTGGTGCTTGCCCGTGAGGATTCCGAGGCGATTGACGACCCGGTGCGCGGGAACGTCGGGCAGGCTGTGGGCCGCGTTCATAGCATAGCCGACAGTTCGGGCTCCGCCGGCGCTGCCGAGGTAGCGGGCGATGGCTCCGTAGCTGGTGACGCGACCGGTCGGAATCTGGCGCACGACTGCGTAGACGCGCTGAAAGAAGTCCGAATCCGGGGCACTCACGCGAAGCGAAACTTTAGGTAGGTGATGGTTTTGCCCTTGTCCATAAAGAGCCGCTCGTAGTAGGTCTGGCAGGCAAACGCGACGTGGTCGGGGTAGGGCTCTAGTTGGCGGTAGACGTCGTGGTAGGTCTCAAGTACCTCGTGTCCTTGGAGCTCGAGGATTCCGTGAAGGTATCCATGTAGGAATTCGCTGTCGGTTTTGAGGTGCAGGACTCCGCCCGGCTTGAGCAGCCGCTGGTAGCGCGCTAAAAAGTTGGGGTTGACCATGCGGTGCTTGGTGCGCTGGTACTTGATTTGCGGGTCGGGAAAGGTGATCCAAAGCTCGTCGATTTCACCGGGGGCGAAGGCCTGCTCAAGCCATTCGATGCGGGTGCGCAAAAAACCCACTTGGGCCAGGCCTTCGGCCTGGGCCTCTGTGGCGCCCTTCCAAATGCGGGCCCCTTTGATGTCGATGCCGAGGTAGCTTTTGTAGGGTTCGCGTCGGGCGAGGGCGACGGTGTATTCGCCGCGGCCGCAGCCGAGTTCCACGACGAGGGGCCGATCGGACTTAAAAAAATTGGACTTCCACTGTCCGCGCAGGCGGAACGCACCTAAAATCTCTTCTTTGCTCGGCTGGACGACGTGCGGCATTGCGTCCAACTGGGCGAACTTTACAAGCTTGCCTTTTCCCATGGGTCAAAGGTAGGCCTGTCCCGAGGTCGGCTGAAGGTCTAAGAGGCGTGCTTGTACGCTGCGCTCGCCGCGGTACTCGTTCCATGAGAGCTGAAAGGCCGCGTCGACGAGTCCTTCAGGAACCGCGTCGTCCCCCCACTGAAAGTAGATTCCGCGCAGTGAACGCTGGCGAAAGGGGTCAAAAAGCTCAACTTGAAGGTGTTCACCCTCTGCGCCCACCTTTTTGGTGTAGGCGAGTTCGACGCCGCGCACGCCCCACACGGGGGCTGGATTGCCGACGCCAAAGGGTTCGAGTCGGTCCTGAAGCTGCAGCAAGCGCGGAGTGACTTCGTCGATGCGGAGTACCACGTCCACTGAGATTTGCGGCTGGCGCATGGCTTCGGGCCAGCGACGGTCCACGGCGGCATTCAGGGCGATTCTGAATTCGTCGAGGTTTTCGGGCATGCACGTCATTCCGGCGGCGGCCTTGTGTCCGCCAAACTGAATGAGGTGGGCGCTTGCATCGTCAAGTGCAGCGTACAAGTCAAGGCCTGGTGCGCTTCGGGCGCTGCCCGAAAGCACGCCCTCGTGCTCGGTAAAGGCTACGACGGGGCGGTAGAACCGCTCGGCGACCCGCTGGGCGATGAGCCCCACGATGCCTTTGTGCCAGTCGGGGTGGTAGAGTACTAAGGCGAGGTCATCTGCCACTTCTTCGGCCATTTCGAGGGCTTCGTCGACCATGCGGCGTTCGGTGCTCCGTCGCGTGGTGTTGAGGTCGTGAAGGTCTTGGCTAAACTTTTCAATGGGCCCCATGTCGGTGGCGGTGAGCAGCTGTACGGCGCGAAGCCCGTGGTCCATGCGTCCAGCTGCATTGATTTTGGGGGCGACACTGAAGCTGAGGTCTCGGGCACTGACGGGTCCGCGTCGCTCACCAATGAGCGCTTGTAACGCTGGCCGGGGCTTCGTGTTGATGAGTTCCATACCCTGAATCAGCCAGCGTCGGTTGAGGCCAACCATCGGAACCATATCTGCCGCAATACTCAACGCAAGCAAGTCCAGGTGGGCGTCGAGTTCTGAAGCATCTAACCCGGCTGCGTCGTAGGCACTGCGCCACAGCATAAATCCCACACCGCATCCAGAGAGGTAGGTGTGTCCAAAGTTGCAGTCGCTTCGAAGGGGGTCGAGCACTGCGAGTGCGTTGGGCAAGCGGTCCTCGGGCTGGTGGTGGTCTGCCACAATCACGTCCAGGCCTTGGGCCACGGCGTAGTCGATTTCATCAAAGGCCTTGACTCCGCAGTCGAGGGCGATGAGCACTTTGGCTCCGAGCTCAACGGCCCGGTCGATGCCGGCCTTAGATAACCCATAGCCTTCGCGGTAGCGGTCAGGGATGTAGGGCTCGCTGCGCCATCCGCCGGCGCGAAGCGCAAGCGTTCCGACCGAAACGGCGGTGGTTCCGTCGACGTCGTAGTCGCCAAACAAAAACACGAGCTCGCCTTGGGCTCGCGCCACAGCCAAGCGTTCGGACGCCTCGGCCATGCCCGCCATGTCGAGGGGGTTGACTTCGTCGGGATCGGTTCCGTGAATCCAATCGCGAACCTCATCCAGGTTGCGAAACCCGCGCAGGGCGAGTAATTCTGCCATCGGGCGGTCGACTTGCTTCACAAGTTCGGCCACAGCAGACACATCAGATTTTGGTGGAAGTGTCCACCACTTGCGGCGAGCGTGACTCATGCCTCTTCGCGACGTTGCTCCTGGTAGATCGCAGCTTGGTGCTGCACGGAATAGCGGTGTACCAATTCAAAGAATGCTTTGACATAGTTTGGATCGAGGCCCAATGTAGCGGCTTGGGATTCGCGCTGCTCCAGCATGTCAAGCCAACGGTCCATTTGAAAGACGCTGGCTCCGAGTTCAAGTTTGCGGTGGGCCAGGCGCACCACAATCTCTTGGCGGTGCTGAATGAGCTCAACAAGCTGTGCATCAATTTGATCGAGTTGGTCCCGGTCGGAACTCAATCGAGTCGATACGGCACCGGGATCTGCATGTTCAAGATAGCGTGCTAATCGGTCGAGTAGGGCCGCAAAGCGCGCGGGGGTGAGCTGCTGGGCGGCATCACTCAGCGCTTCGTCAGGCTGTGGATGAATTTCAATCATCAATCCGTCCAGGGCGAGGTCCATCGCGATTTGCGAAACAGACTCTACAAGGTCGCGCTGGCCGGCGATGTGGCTTGGGTCGCAAAAAATGGGTAAATCCGGAGCCTGCCGGCGAAGTTCAAAGGTGAGTTCCCAGCGCGGGTCGTTTCGGTAGGGTTCGGGGTGCGTCGCAAAAAATCCGCGGTGTACGGCAGCGAGGTCGGTCAAGCCCATTTTGTCAAGTCGCTCGAGCGCGCCCAACCACAAGCCTATGTCGGCGTGAATGGGGTTTTTGACGAGCACCGGAATCTGGCTTCCTTTGAGTGCCTCGGCGATCTCTTGGACGTAAAATGGGTTGACGGTGGTACGCGCTCCAACCCAGACGGCGTCGGCTTTGGCGGCCAAAGCACGCTCTACGTGCTGGGGGTTGCCCACCTCAATGACAAACGGAAGCCCCACCTCGGCGCGCATAATCTGCAGCCATTCCAACGCGTTGTAGCCGGCCCCTTCGAATGCTCCGGGTCGGGTTCGCGGCTTCCAGACCCCGGCGCGAAAGAGCTGGGTTCGCCCGTCGGCCTTGAGTGCGCGGGCAGTTTCAAGTACCTGGTCAAGGGATTCCGCCGAGCACGGACCCGCAATCACCCAGGGTTGGCCGGGTTCGGGGCTCCAGTGACCAAAGGGTCGGTGTCGGCGGGCAGCAGCGCTCATTCTTCGTCTGATTTAGCGGGGGATTTGGCCCCCTCAACTACAACCACGAGTTCGCCCCGTGGTTCGACCTCGGCAAAGTATGCGGCGAGCTCTGCAGCGGTTCCGCGGTGGTAGGTTTCGTGCAACTTGCTGAGTTCCCGAACGACACACATTCCTCGGTCCGGCCCCAGCCATTCAACTACTTCGCCCAAAAGTTTGCGGAGTCGGTGCGGCGATTCATAGGTGATGATGGTGCGCGCCTCACTGCGCCAGCTTTGGATTCGCGTTTGGCGACCTTTTTTTTGCGGAACAAAGCCCTCAAACACAAATCGATCGCACGGAAACCCGCTCGCCACAAGCGCCGGAATAAGTGCGGTGGGACCCGGAAGCGCTTCAACCACAACCCCCGCCTGAATGCACGCGCGAACGAGTAAAAATCCTGGATCGCTGATGCCGGGCGTTCCGGCGTCGCTCGCGAGGGCCACGTGGCCAGAGCTGTCGGCGATCATGCGCACAATGCCATCGGCCTGCGCGTGCTCGTTGTGCATGTGGTAGGCGCGAAGCTTTGCTTCTAAGCCCAACAATTTCAGCAATTTGCCTGTGGTACGGGTGTCTTCGGCGAGTACGACGTCGGCCTCAACCAGTGCCGTTCGGGCACGGTCGGTGATGTCGCCGAGGTTTCCGATTGGGGTCGGAACCAGCACCAGTTTGCCCATCTATTCGAAGCGGGCGTAGACCAGGTTCATGAAGCGGTCAGCGACATCGGGGCACTTGCTCCAGTCGTACTCGGGCTGAACGGCTTCGCGGATGAAGGTTTCGCATTCAGCCTTTGACTCGAGCGTAGCCAGGTACGCCACCACGCGCTGATAGTCGTGGTCGTCGCCCCCAAAAAGACTCTTGACAAAAGCGAGGCGGTCGTTGAGGCCGGCATTGAGGTTGGCGTAGCGGGCGTTCACCGATTTTGCTGCTGGTTGCTGGTTGGCAATTGGCTCGTTAGCGAGGTTGGCTGAGATTGGCTCGTTGGCTACTTGCTCGTTGGCTACTTGCTCGTTGGCGAGGCTGGCTGAGATTGGCTCGTTGGCGAGGTTGGCTGAGATTGGCTCGTTGGCTACGAGTTGCTGGTTGCTGGTTGCTGGTTGCTCGATCGCTACTGGTTGCTGGTTGCTGGTTGCTGGCGTAATGGCGTCAATTTGGGCAGAAACGGCTGCAGAAATTTGTTGGGCGGCGCCTGCTTGGGCGGCAGCTGTTTGCGATTCGAGCTGGGCTTGTGCGGCGGCGTGGGCGGCGGCTAGCTGGGCTTGCGCGGCGTGGTGGGCTGCGGCAACTGAGGCTTGAATTTTGGCTTGGTGCGCCTGAATCAGGAGGGATTCGAGGTGGCGCAGTTCCGCATCCGACGGAATGCATGAATGAAGCGAGGTTTCGAGGCCAGAAAGGGCAGAAGAAAGGGCGGTGCTCATGGTTGAAAGCCGTAGTTTAGCGGAAGTGGAAAAGTACGAAATGTTCCAAGAGCACACGCCCCGTTCGGGACACATTGAAGTGATTGCGGGCTCGATGTTTTCGGGTAAGACCGAGGAGTTGATTCGGCGGCTGAAGCGCGCCCAAATTGCACAACTTAAGGTAATGGTTTTCAAACCGCTAACCGACAATCGCTATGCCGACAACGCGGTGGTCACGCACGATGAGGGCCGCATGGACGCCCGTCCGGTGGCTGCTGCGCACGAAATTTTGGGGCTCGCTGAGGGTGCCGATGTGGTCGGATTGGACGAGGCGCAGTTTTTTGACGACGGAATTGTGGCGGTGGCCAACCAGTTGGCGGACCGCGGAATCCGTGTGGTTGCAGCCGGTCTGGATATGGATTTCAACGGGGTTCCGTTTGGCCCCATGCCCCATTTGATGGCGGTGGCGGAGTTTGTGACTAAGGTGCACGCCATCTGCGTCCGTAGCGGAGAACTTGCGAACTATTCGCACCGTCTTACAACCGATGCCAACCAGGTGATGCTCGGCGATCGCCGCACCTACGAACCCCTTTCGCGGTCCGAGTTTGTGCGAGAGCGCAGCAAGAACGAATAAGACGATGACCGCTCCGCGCTGGACCCTATCGCATGTTGCGGCCCTGATTGGGGCGGAATTTGCGGCG
>CBFHNK010000061.1:0-9814 GCA_965657195.1 uncultured Schleiferiaceae bacterium | reverse complement strand
GCCTGGGGCCGGGCACGCATTCAGGAACTTCCTTGGGGGCCCGCGGCCCGGGGCCTTGCACAGGCCTTGTGGCTTGGAGACCTTGAAGACTTGCCTGAATCGGTGCGTCATGGCTTTCAAAACTTGGGACTGTCGCACGTACTGGCGGTCTCGGGCTTTCACTTGGGGCTGCTGTGGGGGCTGTTGGTGCTGGTTCAGCGGATCGTACCGCCGGCGCTGCGCGCCGGCTGGCCCCTGCTCGCCCTCGGAGCCATCTGGGCCTTCGTAGCCGTGGTGGGATTCAGTGCGAGCTCCGTTCGGGCCGCGGCCATGCTGAGCGTGGTCACGGTGAGCCGGCTGCGGCCGGGCAGTCCGCGGGGGATCGACGTCTTTGCGGTGGCACAGGTGCTGCTGCTCGCGTGGGAACCCAGAATGGCCTACCAGCTGGGGTTTCAGCTGTCCTCGGCGGCGGTGCTGGGATTGATTATGGCCAATCCGCCCGACCAAGCGGCGACGCCGTCCGACCAAGGGGCCAATCCGCCCGAAGGCCGGACAAAACCAAAGCATCCGCGGCTGAAGGCGGTAGTGGACGGAATGCGCGTGTCACTCGCCGCCCAGTGGGCTACGACGGGCTTGTCGCTGGTGACGTTTCATACGGTTCCGCTGTGGTTTTTGGCGAGCAACCTGCTGCTGGTGCCGGCGCTGCTCCTCATTTACCCCTACAGTGTGCTGGCGATGCTCGGTGTGGGGTTGCCTGATCCGGAACCCCTTCTGGTCGCCCTCACCACCTGGGCCGACGATCCGCGGTGGGTGTGGGCGGATCGGTTTCCGTCGCCGGAACAGGTGGTGCTTTTGACGGTCGGATCGGTGGGGGGCTTGCTGGCGCTGCGCGCACGGCGACCCTGGCGGGTCGCCGTGGCCCTCGTGTTTACGGTGTGGGTGGTGGGTGAAAGCGGACCGCGCTCGCTGCGCGAGCAGCGCTGGATTTCTGTCGGCCGCGGGCTGGCCTGCGTCCAGGTCCGCGCCGACACCGCACACGTATTTGGAACCAATTATCTAATTAATAATGAATTCGTTTGGAACCAAAAACTAAACCAGTACTTTAAGTCGAGAGGGGTGCGCCACATTGAGCGGCACGTGCGGCCCTACGAGCAACTTCAGCGGGAGCGAACTAGCCCATGAGGGCGCGCAGGTCGACGACCTGCCGAGCTTCGCGGGGGTCGTGGACTCTGAGAATTTGGGCTCCGCGCTCAAGGGCCCAGGCGTGTAGGGCAGAGGTGGCGGGCAGGGCGTTGGCGGCCGCGATTCCGAGGGTGCGGGTGATCAGCGACTTGCGCGATACGCCGACGAGTAGGGGGTGGGCGAACTCGCGTAGCAGGGCAAGGTCACGCACTAGTCTGAGGTTGCCTTCGGGGGTTTTTCCGAAGCCGATTCCGGGATCGAGGATGACGTCGTTGAGGCCCGCTTCGCGGGCGGCGATGAGGCGTTCGCTCAGTTCGCGTACGGTGACCAACGATGCTTGGTCGGGACCAAGTAGCTCGTCGCCAGAGGCAGGGTAGTGGGTGAGAATGTAGGGCGCACGGGCTTCGGCGGCTACGGACCAGATGGCGGGATCGAGGATTCCGCCTGAAATGTCGTTGACGAGGTTGGCGCCCTGGTCGAGGGCGCGGCGGGCGATTTCGCTGCGAAAGGTGTCGACCGACAGCGGCAGCGCGCTTCCAAAGCGCGTGCGGAGGCGTTCGAAGGCTCCGTCGAGGCGGGCCCACTCTTCGTCGGGGCTGGGCCACTCGGCTCCGGGGCGGGTCGAGCATCCGCCGAGGTCGAGCCAGTCGGCACCCTCGGAAAGGAGGCGTTCTGCCTCAGATTCAAGGCGATCCAGGCCCTGAAGGCGGCTCGGAGCATAGTAGGAATCGGGCGTCGCATTGAGGATGCCCATGATCTGTGGGCGTTCCGCCACAAAAAGCTGTCCGCGAAGGTTCAGCGTGAACGCGCAAACGGCCGTACTTTTCACCCTGTAAAAGTATGGCCCACACTGCAACCCAATACGCTGCCGAAATCGCGCGCTGTCGCGAGCTCTACGGCAAGAAACTTACCGACTACGGCGCCGCGTGGCGCATCCTTCGCTTGCCGTCGCTGACGGACCAGCTGTTCATTAAGGCCAACCGGCTCCGTACGATTCAGGATGCGGGCGTTCAAAAGGTGGCCGACAGCCAAGAGGGCGAATTTATCGGAATCGTGAACTACGCCATCATGGCCCTCATTCAGCTCGAGCGCGGAATCGCCCACGAGCCCGACCTCAGTCCCGAGGAGGCGCTGGCCGCATTCGATGCCCAGGCCACCAAGATTTACGAGCTCATGGAGGCTAAGAACCACGACTACGGCGAGGCCTGGCGCGACATGCGCATCACCTCGCTGACGGACCTCATTCTTCAGAAGGTGCTGCGCGTCAAGCAGATCGAAGACAATTCGGGGGCAACCCTCGTGTCTGAGGGTGTCGACGCCAACTACATGGACATGGTGAACTACGCCGTGTTTGCCTTGATTTTGATGCACCAGTGATGAACAAAGGCTCCGCCACGCGGTTTTAACCGGTGAAACCCCACATAAACCTATGGAACTGATTGCCCTCAGCATTGCCTTTTTGACGACCCTCGCGACGACCTACATGCTGCTTTCGGCCAAGATGCAGCTGCTGAAAAAGGAGCTCGAGCGCCGCGCAGAATAATTCGCTTTGTACCTTGGACGCATGAATTTGCGTAGCCTTGCACAGTCCCTGATCCGCCTCATCTTGGGCGGACTCTTTATTTTTTCGGGTGTCATCAAGATGAACGACCCGCTCGGGTTTAGCTACAAGCTCGAAGAGTACTTCGGGGCCGACGTCTTTAACCTTGAGTTTTTGCAGCCGCTTGCGCTTCCGATGGCGGTGTTTTTGGTCACGTTTGAGGTGGTGCTTGGCCTATTGATGCTGATCGGCTACTTGCGGGCCTTCACCTTCTGGAGCATGGCCGGCCTCATGGCCTTCTTCACGTTTTTGACCTTTTACAGTGCCTACTTCAACAAGGTTACGGACTGCGGATGCTTCGGCGACGCGATCCCACTCACCCCCTGGGAGAGCTTCACCAAAGACGTGATCCTGAGCGTACTGATTGCGCTCTACTTCGCCTTGGGCCTTCGCAACGTGAAACCCATCATGAGCCGCTTCTGGGCGCGTGGAGTCATGGGACTTGCGGTGTTTGCCATGGCCTTTTTCACGAACTGGGTCTACAACCACCTGCCGGTGTGGGACTTCCGCGCCTACAAGCCCGGAACCGACATCGCCAAAGCGATGGCTCCGGCCGAGGAATTGGGTCTGACTCCGCCCCAGTACGACGTGGTGTACACGCTGCGCAAGGGAGAAGAGGTCATGGAGGTCACCGGAACCGACTACGTCGCTCAAAAGTGGTGGGAAAAGCCTGAATGGGTTATGGACGCCGAGGCGACCCGCAACATCAAGGTGGCCGATGGCTACGAACCCCCCGTGCACGACTTTGCCATTGCCCCCGGCGGCGAGGACCAAACCGCCCAGTGGTTGGACTACCCCGAAAGCTACTGGCTTGTGGCCTACGACTTTCGCCGCGCAGACATGGCTGAGCTCGAGCGCATGTGCCGCGAATTCCAAAAGCTCCACGACGCGGGCATTCCCGTGGTCGGACTCACCTCAACTGACTTGAGTGAAGTTGCCGCCCTGCAGGCACGCACCGGAACCAACTTTCCGTGGTCCAACGGCGACGGAACCGCACTCAAAACCATCGTCCGTTCAAACCCGGGCGCAACCCACCTGCGCAAAGGCGTGGTGGTGAAGCACTTCCACTTCAACGACTTTCCAGCCGCCGAATGAGGCGCGCGGGCCGTGCCCTTCTCGTGCTCTGGGGTGTCGCAACCCTGGTGTTTTTTCTCTTTCACACCGTCGGAGGCGATCCCGCCCGCATGATGCTCGGCCAAGTAGAGGACGAGCAGGCGCTAGCCGCCGTGCGTGCCGCCTACGGCCTTGACCAACCGCTCCTCGTTCAGTACGCCCGCTACCTCGGGGGGCTTTCGCCCGTTCGCCCCGTCGACGGCGCCTGGGGTCTTTACTGGCCCGACCTTCAGACCTCGTACCAGCAGCGCGGAGTCGCCGTCAGTACCCTTATCGGCCAAACCCTGCCCAATACGGCCTTGCTCGCCTTCATTTCGCTCGGAACCGCCGTCCTCATCGGCGTTCCGCTCGGACTCTACTCGGCGCTGCGCGCCGGTTCCGCCGCCGATCGCGCCATCACCGTGCTGAGCACCGTCGGAATGGCCACGCCATCGTTCTTTTCAGCCATCGTCGTCGCCTGGCTCTTTGCCTACGTGCTGCACGACTGGACCGGACTGCCGCTCACCGGAAGCCTTCGCGAGCTCGACGACTACGGCAACGCCGTGCGCTGGGAATGGTCCCACCTCATTCTGCCCGCCCTCACCTTGGCCGTGCGCCCCGTCGGAGTCATCGCCCAAATGATGCGCTCGTCTGCCCTCGAAATCCTCAACCTCGACTACGTGCGCACTGCCTACGCCAAAGGTCTCACCACCAGCCAAGTGCTTCGCCGCCACGTGCTTCGCAACGCGCTCAATCCCCTGATCACCACCATCTCGGGCTGGTTCGCAAGCCTCTTGGCCGGTGCCGTCTTTGTCGAAACCGTCTTCGGCTGGCGCGGAGCCGGCAAACTCATGGTCGACGCCCTCGAAGGCCGCGACTTTCCCGTCGTTATGGGCAGCATACTCGCTCTGTCCCTGATCTTCGTCCTTCTGCAAGCGCTCGTCGACTGGCTTTACGGGTTGGTGGATCCGCGCGTCAGGGCGTCATAGCGTTAGCAAACGCATCGAAAAGCATCCGCGCATTCGGATATAACCGGATTTTACTTTTTCTCTCGACCTTCAAAGCAGAAACAAGGAGCTAAAAACAGCCTGAGCGCCTTCGGCGCGTACGGCCAAAAGCCAACCTCGCTAACCTCGCAAAAGGCTACCTTTGCCCCACTAATTCCCCCTACCATGAAAATTCTCGCCGGAAACTGGAAAATGAACACCACCTTCGAAGAAGGATACAACCTCATCGAAGCCCTCAAGACTGAATTGAGCCCCGAGCGCCTTGGGGATGTGGTGGTGGTCTTGGCTCCGCCCGTAGTGCAGTTGACGCAAGCCATTGACCTGCTCATCGACTACCCCGAGATGGCCGTGGCGGCTCAGAACGGGCACGCCAAAGATTCCGGAGCCTACACCGGCGAAGTAAGCATGGCCCAACTCGCCGACGCGGGAGCGGACGCCGTACTCATCGGGCACAGCGAGCGCCGTCAGTACTTCGGAGAGACCGACCAAGACGTCAACGCCAAAGTGCACGCGGCGCTGAACCACGAACTGCGTCCGATTGTATGCATTGGTGAAGTGCTTGAAGAGCGCAAGAGCGGCGACCACTTGGCGATTGTAGAGAAGCAACTCCGCGCAGCCGTAGCGGGCGTAACCCCCGACCTGGCTGAAAACCTGGTACTGGCCTACGAACCCGTGTGGGCCATCGGAACCGGCGAAACCGCCACCGCTGCCCAAGCGCAAGAAATGCACGCCCACCTTCGCGGGGTGCTTCGCGAACTGTACGGCGAACTCGCCAACCACCTTCCCATCTTGTACGGAGGCTCGTGCAAACCCAGCAACGGCGCTGAGATTTTTGCGCAACCTGATGTGAACGGAGGACTCATCGGCGGGGCGTCACTCGTAGCCGCGGACTTCATCGCCCTGGTCGATCAGCTTCAGAAGGCCTAATGGACTACGTCGAACTTCGGATTTCGGCGAGCGACCCTGCGGCCCTCGAGCTGCTGTACGTCGACCTTGAAGACATGCCCGTCGAGGCAGTTGAGCAGGACGGCAACGACCTCTTGGCCTACATTCCGGCTGACCAGTGGACGGGCGAAGTGGCCTTTCCGCTCGCGGCATCTGTGGCTGACTTGACGTGGACGCACCGCCGAATTGCCCACCAAAACTGGAATGCCGTTTGGGAGTCGTCGTTTGATCCGCTATCCATTGGAAGTGATCTACTTATCTACGCGCCCTTCCATCAAGACGTGAACCCTGAAGACTACCGCTACGCGGTGCAAATGGTTCCGAAAATGGCTTTTGGAACGGGACACCACCCGACGACCTACCTCATGCTCGAGCGCGTCCTCGAGGCCGACCTTAAAGGGGCACAGGTTCTTGACATGGGATGCGGAACCGCCGTCCTCGCCATCGTTGCGATCATGCACGGCGCAGCTCAGGGCGTCGGAATCGAAATTGAGCCCTACGCGGCCGACAACGCCCGGGAGCTGACCGAACTCCATGGAATGGCGGACCGCCTCGACATCCGCACCGGCGATGCCAGCCAACTCGCGGCCCACGAGCTGTTTGATGTGGTCTATGCCAACATCCACCGCAACGTACTTTTGGCCGACATGCCGCGCTACGCACAGGCCCTCAAGTCGGGTGGCCGCCTGCACCTCAGCGGATTTTACCGCGCGGACGCTGCCGCAATTCGCGTGGCTGCAGAGGCAGCCGGACTCACCTTCGCAGCGCAGTACGAGCGCGAGGCATGGGTGGCTATGACTGTGGAAAAACCGGTGAATTAAGTCCCGAACGCCCGTGGCGCGGCGCGTCTTTTGCGCTGTAGCTTGCGTGCAACCTGTGAAACGTCTCACAACCCTTTTCGCCCTGCTGCTGTGCACGGTACTGCCCGCGCAGACCGTGCGCAGCCTTGGCGTGTCCGACGAGGACTTCTGGAAGGATTTCAGCAAGCTCTACACCGAATTCCACGGCAAAAAGGCGGCGGACGAGGCCTTGTTGGCCTTTAAACCCATTTACGACGACCCCAACTGGTCCAACCGTTCAGACTTTCAGGCCTTAGCGCGCGAAATGCTCCGCAAGCGCATGGTCGAGGCGCAGTCGTGGTCTGAAGCGGTACAGCTCGCGCAGTTCTGGTACAGTTCTGCAAGCGAAGCAACGCAAGCGCGGTGGTGGCGGGAAACCAACGAACTCGTCACGCGCAGCAGCCGCCAGGCTTTGGCCGAATACGTCCACACTTCAGCGGGGGTGGCCACTGGATTTTCGTCAGCCAACGGGCGATTTCGGCTGTACGAAGAGGGGCCTTTGCGTTGGGAACTTGACTTTGGCGACGCGGTACTTGACGAAGAAGGGCCTGCGACGCGCTACCGCATTGAGGGCGCGGTCCTCAAGGGATTCTTCAAAAACGACTCCACCCAAATTGACAGCGTAAGTGGCTGGTACGACCCGCGCACTGCCACGCTCCAAGCTGAATCGGGCCGCGTGGACTGGGCGCGCGCGGGCTACGGCTACGGTGAGGTGTACAACCAGCTCGGCGACTTCAACCTCAACCTCAAGAACACGGGGTTTGTGGTGGACAGCGCGGTGCTACACAGCTTGTACTACGTGAATGTTCCGCTCGAAGGCCGGTTTGAAGAGCGCATGGGCACGCGCACGAACCCTGAAAACGCCGTGTACCCGAGGTTTGAGGCCTATGCCACCGACCTTGAAATTCCGAACTTTTTTGAGGACGTGACCTACCGGGGCGGATTTTCACTGGTCGGAGCCAACTTCTTCGCCTCAGGCGCCAACGGGAGCAAAGCGGTTTTTGACTTCATTCGCGACTCTGCGGTGGCGGCACAGATCCGGGCTGACCGCTTCGTCATTCGGCCAGACGGCTTGGCGTCTAAGGTGACGGGGTTCTCGCTCCGCTTGGGCGAGCAAGATTCGCTGCACCACGCCAAAGTTGAGGTAAAGTACCGTCCCGATACGCGCGAACTTCAGGTTTTTCGCCCCGACGAAGGCTTGGCGCTGAAGCCGTTTACCGACAGCTACCACAACGTAACGGTGGACCTCGACCTGCTGCGGTGGACCACAAGCGAACCCAATGTGTTTGTGGGCGGAATCAACATGGGTAGCGGCGCCCCCATGACCCTTGAGAGCGACCAGTACTACCGCAACAACCGCTATGCGGCCCTTCAAGGATTTGAACGCGAAAATCCGCTCGTACTGCTCGACGCGATTGGCCAAATGGCTCCAGGGTCACGAATGACGATCAAAGACGTGGCGATCGGAATGAACATGCCGGTGGACCCTTGCGAGCGCCTCATGATGGAGTACCACCTTCAGGGCTTCGTGCGCTACCACACCGACGACCGGACGCTCGAAATTCTTCCCAAAACCGGCGAGTACGTGCTCAACCACCGCAAAAAGCGCGACTACGACGTCATACGCTTTGAGTCGGTGGTTCCGGACGGAATGAACGCCCAGCTGAATCTGCTCAACTTCGACCTCGAGGTCGTGGGGGTGGACCGAATTTGGCTGAGCGACTCCCAAAAAGTGAGTTTGCACCCCACGAGCGGCCGAATCCTCATTCACGAGGGCCTCGACTTTGACTTTGATGGACTCATTCGGGCGGGTCGCTTCGAGTTTTTTGGCCGCGAACACCAGTTTGACTACCAAGACTTTAGTTTTCAGATGCCGGCGGTGGACTCGATGCGCTTTTACGTTCCGGCATTTGAAATGAACGAGCAGGGCAAGCGCCCACTGGTGCGCGTGCGCAACACCCTCGAAAACATCTCGGGCGACCTCTACATCGACCGCCCCGACAACAAGTCGAGTACCATTTACAGCCCTGAATATCCGATATTTAAGTCGGGTAAGGGAGCGAAAATTTACTACGACCGCATCGAGCGCGGAGTCTACCCGAGGTCCCGCTTTTTTGTGGACCTGGACGCCTTCACCATCGACTCACTCGACAATGCCCGCACCGAGAGCTTGGGCTTTGAATCCACCTTTGAGTCCGCCGGAATCTTTGCCGTGCGCCGCCAAAACATCAAGGTGCAGCGCGACTACTCGCTCGGATTTACCGAGGCCACGGGCGACGAGGGCTGGCTGGCATACCCGGGGGCGGGCAAGGAAGCCGGTAACGTGCGCGGAACCGTACAGCTCTCGCTCGAAGGATTTCGGTTTGCGGGCGACCTGAAGTACGCTCGGGCCCAAGGCGTATCTGAAAAATTCAGCTTGTACCCTGACTCGACGAAGGGCGTCGGAACCTTTCACCTCGATGCCCTCGCGGGTGCCCCACGGGGCGCAGGCCACCCCTCGGCTGATGGAGCGGATGTGCGCAGTAACTGGCTTCCGTACGCCCGAACCTGGTACGCGACCTCACGCAGCACCCCCTTTGCCACCTACACCGACCGCCCCGCCACGGCAAGCGGCCGTTTGACCTACCAGCCCGACCGCCTGAGCCTCAAGGGAACGGCGGCCTTCAATCTGGCTGAACTCACGGGCGATGACCTCAAGATGCACGCGCGCTGGATGCAGAGCGGACGCGCCAACTTTAGGGTCAAAGGTGAACCCGACGCTGCTTGGGGATTCAGCATCCAGAATGCCACGGCCGACGTGGATTTTGTGGCCGAAAAGGGCAAGTTTGAGCTGCTCCAGGGCGACCGGACGGTGGACTTTCCGCGCAACCTCTACACGGCTGAGATGGACAAGGCCGACTGGGACATCCTCGAGAAGAGCATCAGCCTCAAAAAGGGGAATGGTGTCGAATCCCGCATGGCCAGCACGCACCCCGGTCAAGACGGACTCAACTTTTTGGCGGCGCGCGCCAAGTTTTGGCTGGTTCCGAGCCGTTTGGACGCCTTTGGGGTTCCGAACATTGACATCGCCGACAGCCGGGTGTACCCGGATTCCGGACGCGTGACCATTAAAGAGCAGGCCGACATGCAGCCCCTGCACAACGCCCGGATCCTGGCGAGTAGGGTGGGTG